>JAPLLV010000051.1 GCA_026387405.1 Candidatus Omnitrophota bacterium | reverse complement strand
ACCGAAAGCAGGCCCTTTGTCGCGGCGATCACCAAGATCGTCAGTTTTATCGAGCGCCTGAAAAAAGAGGGGGTGGGCTTAGAGTACCTTAATATAGGGGGAGGTCTGGGTATTATTTATAACCAGGAAAATCCACAGACTGCCCAGGTATTTGCCGGTAAGATTTTACCCTTGCTAAAAAAGTCCGGGCTTAAGATCATTATGGAGCCAGGCAGGTTTATTGTGGGGAATGCCGGTATCCTGGTAACAAAAGTTCTTTATATCAAGAAAACACCCAAGAAGACATTTGTTATTGTTGATGCGGGTATGAACGATCTTATCCGTCCGGCATTATACAACGCCTATCATCAGATTTTGCCTTTACTAACGACCAACGACCAACGACTAACGACACAGAAAGTTGATGTGGTCGGCCCCATCTGCGAGAGCGCGGATTATTTTGCTAAAGACAGAAAAATAGCCTTGGTTGATGTGGGAGATTATCTGGCGGTAATGAGCGCGGGCGCCTATGGTTTTAGCATGTCCTCTAATTATAATTCCCGCAGGCGCTCCGCAGAGGTCCTAGTGGTTAAAGACAAAGCGTTTGTCATCCGGAAGAGAGAAAGTTTGCAGGATTTAGTACGTAATGAAGTAGTTCCTTCTTTTTAGAGCTTTATTCCAGACCCGCGGTGGAAAGATACTTCCACCGCGGGTCTGGAACTCGGAGTTAATGATGAAAGTATTGTTTTTCACAAAAATGGTGGCTGCGGGGAATGACTTTATTGTCGTAGACAAGCTGCAGCAAAACCAAAGACGCGGATTGAAAGATTTGGCGCTTGAACTCTGCGACAGGAAATCTGGCGTAGGGGCGGACGGGCTTTTGGTCCTGGAGAGCTCAAAAAAGGCCGATGTCACTATGCGCATTTTTAATTCCGATGGCTCTGAAGCCGAGATGTGCGGGAACGGGGCGCGCTGCGCGGCATTATATAGTTCACGGTTCACAGTTCACGGTTCACAGAGAAAGCTAAAGCTAGCGACTAAGGCGGGGATCATTGAATCCGAGGTCAACCGGGATAACGTAAGAATAAAACTTACTGACCCCAAAGGCATGAAGTTAGATATTCCTATCCGGGTAAATAACCGCGCGATCAGGGTAAATTTTATCAATACCGGAGTGCCGCACGCGGTTATTTTTGTGGAAGGCCTGGATAAGATCGATGTTGCCTTTCTCGGCAGGGAGATCCGCTATCATAAGAGATTTGCGCCGGCAGGCACGAACGCGGATTTTGTAGAGGTGCAAAGCGGTAATCATATTAAAGTCAGGACTTACGAAAGAGGGGTGGAGGATGAGACCCTGGCCTGCGGCACCGGTTCTGTGGCCGCGGCATTGATAGTCGCTAGTCGTTGGTCCCTGCCCGCCCCGCGTATCACTGGGCAGGCGGGGTTAGTCGTTAGTAAAATAGATGTGGTTACGAAGAGCGGAGAAATACTGAAGGTATATTTTGAGAAAGCTACCGGTGGATTCAAAAACGTCTGGCTTGAGGGTAGGGTCAGGATAGTATATAAAGGAGCATATTATGTTTAAAGGTTCGATAGTAGCGATAGTGACTCCGTTCCATAACGGTAAAATAGACGAGAAGAAATTAAGGGACCTGATAGAGTTCCACATAAAAAACGGCACTTCGGGGATCGTTCCCTGCGGCACAACCGGGGAATCGGCTACGCTGACGTTTGAAGAGCATGAGCGGGTCATTGAGGTCACCATTGAACAGGTCAAAAAAAGGGTTCCGGTTATTGCCGGCACCGGTTCAAACTCGACCGACGAGGCGATTATGCTTACGCGCGCCGCGGCCGGTTCCGGAGCAGATGTCTCGTTGCAGGTTTCTCCTTATTATAACCGGCCGACCCAGAAAGGCCTATACGAGCATTTTAAGGCTATCGCCGATGCCGTGGAGATCCCGATCATCCTTTACAATATCGCCTCGCGCACCGGGGTCAATATCGAACCCGAGACTTTAGCCAGGTTATCCCGGGATTGCAAGAACATCGTAGCGGTAAAGGAGGCTTCGGGTAGCCTTGATCAGATGTCGCGCATAAAGCAGTTGTGCGGGGACCGTTTTGAGCTGATCTCCGGAGATGACAGCCTGACCTTGCCGGTCCTGTCTATCGGCGGAACAGGCATTATTTCGGTGGTGGCTAATATCGTGCCCAGAGATGTGGCTGACCTGGTAAGCGAATTCGAGAAAGGAAACATAACGAGGGCGCGGGAGATCCACTATAAATTGCTGCCTTTGATCAAGGCGGTGTTCATTGAGACCAACCCCATTCCTATAAAGACGGCTATGGGGCTCTTGGGTATGTGTGAACCTACTCTGCGGCTGCCTATGTGCGCGATGTTGCCCGAGAATCTGGAGAAATTAAAAAAGGCATTACAGGATTATGGATTACTTTGAAATAACCAAGCACCAATTTCCAATCACCAAACAATACCCAATAACCAAATTCCAAACTAGGGTTTGGTTATTGATTATTGGTTTTTGGAACTTGTTTGGTTATTGTACCTTGGTTATTGGTAATTAAATTAACTAGGAGCAAATATGATTAAGCTAGGGATCGCCGGTGTCTGTGGCAAGATGGGCAGGCGCATATATGAGCTTGCCGCGCATGATAAAGACTTTGAGGTGAGCCTGGCCCTGGAGAAAAAAGGTACGCCTATGATAGGTAAGGAATTGGGCAAGATCAAGGTATCTTCAAGCCCGGATGGATTATTTTTGGTTGACGTGCTGGTGGATTTTACCGTTCCGGAAGCGACTGAGGCGATCCTGGATTACGTTGCCCGGTATAAAAAGGCGCTTGTCTTAGGCACTACGGGCCTGAGCGACACACAGATAAAAAAGGTTGAAGAAATAGCCGGCGTCACCCCGGTGGTATATTCCCCGAACATGTCGGTGGGGGTGAATGTGCTGTTCGATATCTTACCCGAGATAGCCAGGAGGTTAGGGCCGGATTACAATATTGAAATAGTCGAGGCGCACCATAAGGCAAAAAAAGATTCACCTTCAGGCACGGCCAAGAAATTCGCCCGGATACTCTCCGATACGGTAAAAAAAGACATTCCCACGCATGCGGTGCGCCTGGGAGATATAGTGGGGGACCATACGATCATCTTCTGCGGCAATTCCGAACGTATCGAAATAAAGCATCAGGCGCATTCGCGGGATCTGTTTGCGCTCGGGGCATTGAAGGCAGCCAGGTGGGTTATAGGAAAAAGTGCGGGTTTATATTCAATGCAGGACGTCTTGAAATAGGTAACGTTATTCTTCGAGCGAGCGCCTGCCTGCCGGCAGGCAGGAAGCGAGTCGAGAAGAAAAGTTCTCGACTCGGGCTTTGCCCTCGCTCGAACAATACTCGAGGGTGAAATATGTTCAAGCTTTCTAAAAAAATACAGGCCCTGCCGCCGTATCTTTTCTTAGAGATCGATAAGGCCAAAAGGAGCGCCCGCGCCGAAGGCAGGGATATAATTGATCTGGGCGTAGGCGACCCGGACCAGCCTACTCCCGCGCACGTAATCGAAAAACTTTATCATGCGGCGCAGGATCCGGCGACGCACAGGTACGCGCTTGACCAGGGAATGCCGGTATTACGGCAGGCAATCGCCGACTGGTATAAAAACAGGTTTGGCGTGGAGTTAAACCCGGAGGAGGAGATACTGCCTTTGATCGGGTCAAAAGAGGGCATTGCCCATTTTCCTCTGGCCTATCTGAATAACGGGGATTATGCTCTTGTGCCTGATCCGTGTTATCCACCCTATAAGGGCGGGACGATCCTGGCAGGCGGCAGGCCATACCTTATGCCGTTGACCGCAGGGAATGGATTTTTGCCGGACCTTAAAAGAATACCCAGGACTATGCTCAAAAAAGCAAAATTACTCTATATTAATTATCCTAATAACCCTACGGCAGCTTGCGCGGACAAAGATTTTTATCTCGGGGTTATTGATTTCGCTAAAAAAAACAAACTCATAGTCATTTCCGACCTGGCGTATTCCGAGATGAGTTATGACGGTTATAGGCCGCCCAGCTTCCTTGAATTGGCAGGGGCCAGGGATGTCGCGATCGAGTTTCATTCGCTGTCCAAGACTTATAATATGACCGGTTGGCGTATCGGCTGGGCCTGCGGTAACGCGCAGCTCATTTTCGCGCTGGCCAAGATAAAATCCAATATCGATTCCGGAATATTCTCCGCCCTGCAATTAGCCGGTATCGCGGCATTGCTTGGCCCGGCGCAGCACGTTCTCGATATGCGCCGCCTTTATCAGGATAGGCGCGATTGTTTGGTTGCGGGCCTGCGCTCACTGGGATGGGAGATCGATCCCCCCAAGGCCACGTTCTATGCCTGGCTCAAGGTCCCGAAGATCAGGCCCCGCGCGCAGGGCCTGAGAGATTCTATCGCCTTCTCATCTTTGCTGCTCAAGAAGGCAGATCTTGTGGTTACTCCGGGTGTCGGCTTTGGTAAATACGGCGAAGGCTATATCCGCATGGCGCTGACTGTTCCTAAAGAGAGGATCGAGGAAGCAGTCGGCCGCCTGCGCGAGATAATTTGATGACGGTCAGCTATTTGAGCATAGGCTCAAATTTGGGAGATAGGCATCAGAATATAAAGTCAGCCATCAAGAAGATCAAATCCTTGAAAGGTACGCATATCTTAAAAATATCCCGGATCATCGAGACAGAGCCTGTCGGCGGGCCTGCGGGCCAGAAGAGGTTTTTGAACGCCTGCCTTAAAATAGACACCAAGTTTTCCCCCCGCTCGTTACTCCATAAACTTGAAATAATAGAACGGCAATTAGGCAGGAAAAATACTGTCCGCTGGGGTGCGCGCACAATGGACCTGGATATTCTGTTCTACGGGAACAAGGTTATCAGGCAAAAAGACCTTACTATCCCGCACAAGCGGCTTTTTAAGCGCGATTTTGTCCTGGAACCTTTATCCGAGATCATATGGTGATCATCCGCACGATAAAAAGATTACGGCAGGTTTTATCCGGATACAACCGTAAAGGGCGGACAATCGGTTTCGTGCCCACGATGGGCGCATTGCACTACGGCCACCTCTCTTTGATAAAAGCCTGCCGCAGGGAGAACAAGATAGTAGTGGTGAGTATTTTTGTTAATCCTACCCAATTCGGTCCCGGGGAGGATCTTAAGAAATACCCGCGCACTTTAAAACAGGACGCCGCGCTTTGTAAAAAAGAAGGCGTGGATATAATATTTTATCCCGATGCCAAAGAGATGTTTCCTTCGGGTTATGAAACGTTCGTTACGGTTGAGGGATTAAGCCGGGAGTTGTGCGGTTTGTTTCGCCCCGGGCATTTCCGCGGCGTGGCTACCGTGGTGGCTAAGCTGTTTAATATTGTTCAGCCTGACATCGCGTATTTCGGACAAAAGGATGCCCAACAGGCGGCAATTGTCAGAAGGATGGTCCGGGACCTAAATATGCCCGTTAAGATAAAGGTAATGCCTACGGTCCGCGAAATTGACGGTCTGGCGATGAGTTCCAGGAATGCGTATCTTAATCCCCTGGAAAGGAAAGACGCGCTAGTGCTGTCGCGCTCTCTGGCCTTGGCAAAAAGATTAGTGCATGATGGCGTCAAAGACATAGCAGAAATCACCGGCAAGATACGGGAAATGATCCTGCGGGTACCCAAGGTCAAGATAGACTATATTGCAGTCGTGGATCAGGAACATCTTATGCCGCTTAAAAAGATTTCCGGTAAAAGCCTAATAGCCCTGGCAGTTTGGATCGGCAAGACCAGGCTTATTGATAATATAATTATAAAATGAGCCTTCAGCTTTCAGCTGCTTTCAGCTGATAGCTGATAGCTGAGCATATGTCTAAAATTAGAATAGGGATTGTCGGCTGCGGGGCGATAGGCAGTTCATTGGCTAAATTCATAAAGCAGGATCTTAAGCGGAAGGCAAGGTTAGCCGCTCTTTATGATTTAGATGCCCAAAAGGCTCTGCGATTGTCGGCCCTGGCAGGCGGCTGCCCCGTTGCCCGGGATTTAGCGCACCTGATCGAAAAATCAGATTTAGTCATTGAGGCGGCATCCAAGAATTATTCCTTTGCTATAGCAAGGCAGGCCCTGGCAGGCGGGTGCGATTGTATGATCATGAGCGTGGGGGGGATCATCGATAAGTTTAAGACCCTGGAGGCCCTGGCAGCCAGGCATGGCGCTAATGTTTTTATACCCAGCGGCGCTATATCCGGTATCGATGGGTTGAAGTCGGCCAGGCTGGGCAGGATCAGGAAGGTAACCCTGACTACCACTAAAAATCCCTTATCGTTTAAGGGGGTTGAATATGTGCGTAAGAAAGGGATTAAATTAGATGGGCTCAAAAGAGAATTGACGTTATTCTCCGGGAGCGCGCGCCAGGCAGTAAAATTTTTCCCGCAGAATATTAATGTCGCGGCTATCCTTAGTCTCGCCGGCCTAGGCCCTGATAAGACCAGGATCAGGATCGTTGCTTCTCCCGGCGTAAAAACCAATACCCATGAGATCGAGATACAGTCAGAGTCCGGCACTATACGGACGCGTACGGAGAATGTCTTGCATCCGGATAACCCCAAGACAAGTTTTTTGGCGGTATTATCGGCGATCGCGGTTTTGAAACAGATGCTGGAGCCAATAAGGATCGGTACATAAAATTAGCGTAGAGCGTAGAGCGTAGAGCGTTTAGAAAAAACTATCCGCTATACGCTATCCGCTAAACGCTATAAAGCAAAGAAGGGGGGTGAAACAGCATGGCAGAAAAGCTAGTGAAGCTGGGAATAAAGAGGCAGAAAGGGTTCCTCTATTTCATCGACAAACAGGGAGATGTTTCCTGTGCTAAGATGGCCAGAGGCAGCAAAAAGGGAGGCGGCCGCAAGAAGGTAGCCAAATGCGGGATTAAGCGCAAAGAGGGCTATCTTTATTTCTTGGATAAGAAGGGCGATGTTTCTTGCGCCAAGATGAAGAGAGGCGGCAAGAGGAAAAAGAAATAAGAGGTAATAGAGGGCCCCTGTAAAAATGTCTTTATCTTTGATTTTACAGGGGCTTTCTCTTTCGTTATAATACTGTTCGAGCGAGGCGCCGCTGGCGCCGAGTCCCTGCCTGCCGGCAGGCAGGGAGAACAAAGGAGATATTTTCCTTCAGCAACAGACTCACTTCAATAAAGAAAATGTCAAATAACGAGATCATCATCCGCGGGGTTAAGGTGCACAATCTCAAAAATATTAACCTTAATCTTCCCCGCAACAAATTGATCGTCGTAACCGGTTTATCCGGCTCCGGAAAATCCAGCCTTGCCTTTGATACTATCTATGCCGAAGGGCAACGCAGGTATGTGGAGAGCCTTTCCGCGTATGCCCGTCAGTTCCTGGAGCAGCTGCAGAAGCCGGACGTGGAATATATAGAAGGTTTATCTCCGGCAATCGCCATTGAGCAGAGGACCGCCGGAGGCAATCCCCGTTCTACCGTGGCCACGCAGACCGAGGTTTATGATTACCTGCGCTTGATCTTCGCGCGCATCGGCAAGGTCTTTTGTTACCAGTGCGGTACCCCCATTGAAAGGCAGAGTTCCCAGGAGATAGTGGAGAGGATATTGTCTTTGTCTAAGGGCGAAGAGATCCAGGTCCTGGCCCCTATAGCCAGAGGAAAAAAAGGGGAATACCGGGATATCTCAAGCCAGGTGCAGAAGGCGGGCTTTACCCGTATCAGGGTAGATGGCAGGGTGCTTGAGCTTCCGGCGAAGATAAAGCTCGCCAGATACAAAGTCCACAACATTGAGGTAGTAGTGGATAGGTTGATCATCAAGCCTGAAGTGTCACCCAACCCTATCGGAGGGGTTGGTGTGCTGCCTTCTGCAGCAAAAGGCAGGCTCACGGATTCCGTGGAGACTGCCTTAAAAGTCGGCAAGGGCATAGTAATAATTGCATATCGCAAGTCGCATATCGCAAATCGTCAGTCTTCTGAAGCGATAAGCGAGATAGTCTTTAGCGAGCAATACGCCTGCGCTAAATGCGGTATAAGTTATTCGGAGGTTGAGCCGCGGGTATTTTCTTTCAATTCTCCCTACGGGGCCTGTCCTGCCTGTAACGGCCTGGGCACAAAGCTTGAATTCGACGCGGACTTGATAGTGCCTGATAAAACGAAGTCCATAAACGCGGGGGCCATTGAGGCCTGGAAGCGGGGAGGAAGGGGTTATATACTTTATTATCGCTGGCTCTTGCGCGAGCTGGCCGGAGAATTAGGTTTTGATCTAGATACGCCGTTTAATAAGCTGGAGCATTCTATACAGAAGTCGATACTCTATGGCTGCGACACTTTAGTCAATGATAAGCCTTTTGAAGGTGTGCTCCCGCACCTGGAACGTTTGTTCCGCCAGACCAAAAGCGATTATCTCAAAGAGGAGATATCGCGTTTCATGTCCAGCCTTGCCTGTCCTGTCTGCCGCGGCGCCAGGCTTAAGAAAGAGAGTTTGAGTGTCAAGTTAAACGGTAAGAATATCTGGGAGGTGGTTAAACTTTCGGTAAGAGAGGCCAGGGATTTTTTCGCCGGGCTTGATCTGACCCCGCGCGAGAAGCTCATCGCCCGTCAGATATTAAAAGAGATCATTCAGAAATTGCAGTTTTGCATCGATGTGGGCCTGGAATATCTTACGCTCGACAGAAGAAGCTCCACGCTTTCCGGAGGAGAGGCGCAGCGCATAAGGCTGGCCACGCAGGTGGGGTCGGGGCTGGTAGGCGTTTTGTATGTGCTGGACGAGCCGAGCATCGGCCTGCATCAGAGGGATAACGCCCTGCTCATCTCGACGCTTAAGGCCTTGCGGGATCTAGGCAATACCCTGATCGTGGTAGAGCATGATGAGTACGCGATACGCGCCGCCGATTACATCGTAGACCTGGGGCCCGGCGCCGGCAGGCACGGCGGGAAGGTGGTTTTTGCCGGAACGGTCGAGGAGTTATTGAAATCCAGGGATTCGCTTACCGCGCAATACCTGAGACGGCAGTTTGAGGTGTGCGCATCGCCGTCGCGCAGGCCATACGACAAGAAGAGGTCTCTGCAGGTGATCGGGGCAAAAGAGCATAATCTTAAAGATATCGATGTCGTCTTCCCTTTAGGGAATTTTATCTGCGTCACAGGAGTTTCCGGTTCGGGGAAATCCACGCTCATAGATGAGATCTTGTATCGGGCTCTGGCGCAGCAAATTTATAAGGCAAAGGAAAAACCCGGTCTGCATAAAAAGATCATCGGCGCCAACCTCATTGATAAGGTGATCGTGGTAGACCAGGCGCCCATAGGAAGGACGCCGCGTTCTAACCCGGCTACCTATACGGGCGTGTTCGGTTATATCCGGGATATCTTTAGCCAACTGCCTGAGGCGCGCCTGCGCGGGTATAAGCCGGGCAGGTTCTCTTTTAATGTCAAGGGCGGCCGCTGCGAGGCCTGCCAGGGCGACGGCATCAAGAAGATCGAGATGCATTTTCTGGCGGATATCTTTGTCAAATGCGATGTTTGTTCCGGCAGGCGTTTTAATGAGAGCACACTAGAGGTAAAATATAAAGGCAGGTCCATCGCGGATGTCCTGGAGATGACCGTGGAAGAGTCAATGGAGCTTTTTGAGCATGTCCCGCGGGTACGCAACATACTTGCGTATCTCTATGATGTGGGCCTGGGGTATATTCAGCTCGGACAGTTCGCCACAACGTTATCCGGAGGCGAGGCCCAGCGTATCAAACTGGCCGCGGAATTAAGCAGGCGTTCTACCGGTAAGACGCTCTATATCCTGGATGAGCCGACCACGGGCCTGCATTTCGCGGACGTGGAAAAATTACTCTCCGTGCTGCAGAGGCTCGTGGATAAAGGTAATACCATCATCGTGGTTGAGCATAACCTGGATGTGATAAAATGTGCCGACTTTATCATAGACTTGGGTCCGGAGGGAGGGGCTAAAGGCGGCGAATTGGTCGCCGAAGGCAGCCCCGAAGAACTGATCAGGAATCCCAGGTCCTATACCGGCCAGTTTTTGAGAAAAGCGTTGAAGGGTTGATAAAGTAGTGCTATAGTTTGCAATTATGAATAAGCGTCCACTCTTAATCCTTTTCTTAGTTTTGTTTTTATCCGTGAACTGTGAACTGCGAACTATGAACTGCTATGCCCAGGAGATGTCTAAGGAGGAAGAATCCCTCTTTGTGGCAAAAAAGGCCTTCGAAGACGGTTTTTATGAGGTGAGTTTAGGGCTTCTTGAGCGTTTCCTGAAAAATTATCCTGATTCGCCAAGGGGCTTAGAGGCCAGGCTTTTGACGGGAGAGTGTTATTTCCACCAGGCCAGGTTTCTCGATGCCCTGGATGAATTCGAGTCGCTCCTTAAACAACCTGCCGCTAAAGATATAAGGGACGCCTGTTTTTACTGGATAGCCGAAGTGCATTTTAAGGCCAATAATTTCTCCAAGGCTGCTGAATACTACCAGAAAGTAATAGATAATTTCCCCCAGTCATCTTATTCGGTGTCTGCCTATTATTCCCTCGGTTGGTGTCTTTTCCAGGAGTCCAAGTTCGACGAGGCTATGCGGTATTTTAGTATCGTGGAGGAGCGTTTCCCCAAGGAGCCTCTTGCATCGGACGCCTCCTTTAAGATCATTGAATGTCTCTACAACCTCAAGGATTATTCCGCGCTTGCCCATCGGTTAAAAACTTACCTTAAGGCCTATTCCAAGGATTCCGCAAAACTTGCCTACCTCTATTTTTATCTCGGGGAGGCGTACTACTATTTGAATGATTTCTCCGCGGCCGCCGGCCAGTATGCAAAGGCTATCTCCGCCAAAGGGGAAGATAAGATGCAGGCGTTATCGCGCCTGGGCCTGGGTTGGGCGGACCTTAAGCTCAAGAATTATAAAGAGGCAAAGGACCTATTCTCCGAAATAAAGTCTGACAGCCTGGAGAAACCAAGCAGGGATATCCTGTTTCTGGGTAAGGCGGTATTGTCTTTTGAGACGGCAAATTATGAAGAATCCAGGGTCATTTATACAGAACTGCTTAATACTACTCAGGATGACATGGTGAAACTACAGGCATACCTGGGCGAGGCAGATTGCCTCTATAATCTTTCGATGTACGGGGATGCGATCTCCATCTATAAGAAAGCCGCGAGTTTTATCACTTCCGGTACGCCTCCGGAGATGACGGATAAACTGCATTACGGCAGCGCCTGGGCTTATCTGAAAGAGGGGGAGTTTAAGAGCGCCATCGAGGAATTTCAAAAGATCGCAAGGCTATCCGAAGACAAGGTGATCAAGGTAGCCGCGCTCTGCCAGGTTGGCGATACCTATCAGGATTCCGGCGATTACCAGAAGGCCTCGGATACTTACGACAGCATCTTAAAGGATTACCCGGATAGTTTCTACAGCGATTATGTCCAGTATCAGTTAGGGCTTACGCTGCTAAAGGTTTCTAAATATGACGGCGCGATCCTCGCGTTCAAGAAGCTGATCGATAGCTCTCCTGATTCTAAGCTCCGGGATGATGCCGCGTATTCTTTGGGCCTGGCGTATTTTCAGAAGGAGGATTATAACGCAAGTTTCGAAGTCTTTCAGAGGTTTAACACGGAGTTCAAGGAGAGCGCCTCGCGCCCCCAGGCGGTCTACCTTTTAGGCACCAGCCTTTATAACCTGGGCAAATACGCGCAGGCTATCGAGGTATTCAAGAATGTGATCCGCCAGTTCGGCGCCGACACTGAGCTGACCCAGAAGGCGGAATACGAGATCGCCGATTGTTTCTATCAAATGGGAGATGAGAAAGAAGCGATGTCCAGGTTTAAGTCACTGCGCGCCAAATATCCGGATTCAAGCCTTACCGCGGAGGTGGTCTGGTGGCTGGGAGAATATTATTATCGCACCAGTCAAACAACGCTTGCCCGCAGGTATTTTTCTTCTCTTACCCAGGATTTTCCCAAGAGCAACCTGGTCACTGACGCCTATTATGCCCTGGGCACTATCGCCGAGGACGAATCTAATTTATCCGAGGCAATGGATAATTTTAGAAAGGTCATTGAGCTGGGCAAGACGGAACTGGCAGGCACGGCCGCAGTGGCCATAGGCGATATCTACGTAAAGCTCGAGCAGTTCGACTCGGCATTAAAGACATATAAAGAAACGGTCCAGGCCAACACGCAGCTGGCGGGATTGGTTTATCCCAAGCTCGGCGATACTTACCGGATGATGAATGATTACGGGGAGGCGATAAATTTCTACCGCCAAAGCCTGGACCTGGTACCCGTAGGGCAGGCAAGCGGTATTCAATTTAAGATAGCCGAGGTCCTTCAGGCCGAGGGAAAAAAGAGCGAGGCTGTCGGAGAGTATTTAAAAGTTACTTATCTTTACGCGGAAACCAACACTTTGACCGTGAAGGCATTGTTGAGAGTGGGTTCGATCTACGAAGAGCTGGCAAACTATAAAGAGGCGGCCAATATCTACAGGAAAGTGGTCTCGATGAATGTGGAAGAGGGCAAATACGCCAAAGAGCGCCTGGATTTGATAAGGCAGGCTAAATTTTAGGAGGTTAATTCATGGATCTTTATAGGATGAATATGTGGCAGGTTCTCCTGGCAGGCGGGCCGATAATGTGGCCTATTTTGTTATGCTCCATATTCGCCCTGGCTATAGCTATCGAAAAATTCTGGCACCTGCAAAAGATCAAAATTGATACCCGGGAGTTTTTGTCGGCGGTGTTAGATAATGTCAAGCGCCATCAGATAAAAGAGGCCCTGCAGATCTGCGATAATACCTCTAGCCCCATTGCCCGCATCTTAAAGGCGGGGATCTTAAAATACGACCGCCCGCGCCCCCAGATCAAGGAAGCTATCGAAGATGCCTCTTTGTATGAGATACCGCAATTGGAGAGGAATCTGCCTGTGCTCGCCACCCTGGCGCATATTTCTCCTCTATTGGGATTATTGGGTACGGTTACAGGTATGGTCAGGGTCTTTCAGGTTATCCAGGCCAGGGCTTCCGCTATGCAGCCTGTTACGCCGCAGGCTTTGTCAGGCGGTATCTGGGAGGCGCTATTGACTACGGTGGCGGGCCTGGTGGTGGCCATCCCCGCATTTGTCCTCTATAATTATCTGGTCAGCCGCGTAAACAATGTTATTGTAGAGATGGAGAAAGCAGCAACGGAATTTGTAAATTTTCTTACCGAATAACGATGCGTTTCAAGCGGCACATGAAGCTGGAATACGGCTTAAAACAGATCGACACAGCCCCTTTGGTTAATGTCGTATTTCTGCTATTCATATTTTTTGTGCTTTCTTCGATTTTCTTGGTTGAGCCTGGGATCAGGATAGATCTTCCCCGCGCGATAACCGGCGAGGCGCTAAATTATGAAAATATCGAAGTGTCGATCTCCTCCGAGAATACCGCCTATGCGTTTGGCAGGCCTTTGACGGTCCAGGAGTTAAAGAACCTGCTCAAGGCGGCAGCCAAAAGAAACCAATCGCTTTTGATCAAGGCCGACAGACGGGCATCTCTGGGGAGGGTGGTGGAGATCTGGGATATGGCCCGCGATTCAGGGATCGCACAGCTTAATATCGCTACCAACCAGGAGTAATATTTCCATGTTTGAAACACCGATGTTGCGCAAGATGCTTTTGGTATCATTATTGGTGCATTTTTTGTTCTTTGGATCTTTTAGTTTTTCTTTTGGCAGGCGCATCTCAAAAATAGATTACCCGGCGGTGAATTTCCTGGGTTCTTTCTTAGGCCCGCTTGATCTGACCCGTCATTCTAATCCCGGGAAAAAAATAACGCTGGAAAGAGACAATACCTTTCTGCCGCAAACAAGGGTGAATAAGGAAATGGCTCTGTTGGATTATTACCGGAAACCCGCAGTGCCCTTGGCTGCGCGGGACATTTCTTATTGTATTTCAAGGACAGGCAGAGGGCGCACATAGAACTTAAATTTTCCTCCCGCCCGGGAGCAAAATCCAGCTCCTTGATTCTAAAACGCAAGATCTCCTCGGGGAATCTGGAGGTAGACCTTTTGTGCATGCGCTATATCGGTCACTATCTTTTCACGCAGACTGCGTATCTGACGGCGAACGCCTGGTCTACGATCAAGATCGACCTGGAGCCTAGAAAAGAGTAAACAAGGCGCAATGATCAATCTGGATTTTTACTCGAGCCTAGCTATCTTCATTATAATTTTCTTAACCCTGATCTTAGGGCTGTGGATATTTTCCGCAAAAGCGAGGGACAAAAAAATATCGTTGGATGAGCGTTTTATCTGGCACTGCGCTGTTTGCACCTACGCTTATGTGAATACGAGGGAGCCCGCCATTTCGGTATGTCCGCGCTGCGGAAGCTACAATAAGAAATAGGTTGACCGTAGGATGCTTTGGGTTATAATAATTTTGTAAATTAGCTATAGTATTTAAATTAAGCCTGCCTATCGGCAGGCAGAAAGGCCCGATATGATTACTGAAATTGGTATAGTGGCAGGCGAGATATGGCATTTCCTGGATGGACACGGAGAAGTGGGGCTCAACGAGCTCACCAAGGGTATTGACAAGCCTCGGGATATCGTGTTAATGAGCCTGGGTTGGTTGGCGCGCGAAGGGCATGTTATCGTGCGGCAGACAACGTATGACTTGAAGATATCTTTGAGAAGAAATGCCTAAGAGAAAGAACAGAGACAAAGCCACCGCACTATTCTTGGTCCTGGCAATACTGTTTGTAGTAGTAGCGCTGGCAAATATGATATTGAGTTTTATGCATAGCCAATCCCGATTCACACACCATGAGGTAAGCCGTATACAGGCCTATTATGCCGCCCAGGCGGCGATGAACTACGCCCTGGAAAAGTTAAGGACAGGTGGCTGGAAGGCAGGCGAGAATTGTACTGAGGTCTCGCCTTGTCACGCGCCCGGTGATATTCCTTTAGATTACAACAATACTTTCTATCCCCCCAGCATTAATTATATTAATGTTACAATCGCCAATCAAACAAATTCTCCCATTACAGGGACTAATCAGGTGAACATCACCGTTGATTATCAGTACTCGCCTACCTTATAATATCCCATAGGCCTCTTTTTTTTTGCCTTTTCTAAGTAAACCCCGTTACACCCCACCCTAGATTCATTAGATTCATTCGCGGCCTGAAGGCCGTGGCTTTCTGGGTGTAACGGGGTAAATATAAGTAAGTTTGAGTAAGATAAAGTAATCAGAGGTATACAGGTTACAAGAAACATCAAAAAATACTTGACAAAATAAGAATGTTATGTTTTAATTAAGCGCAATGTAATCTATAAGGGTCTGTTGCTGGCGAGTCGAGAACATAGGTAGATATTTTCTTTTGGCTACAGATTTCATAATAATAGGATGAAGTATGGGAAGACTTATTGATGTTGATGAGTTGGCGCAATACCTGAAATTAAAAAAGCAGACCATCTATAATTGGCTGCACGAGGGCAAGATCTCAGGTATAAAGGTCGGAGGGGTCTGGAGGTTTGACCCCAAAGATATCGATATCTGGTTGAAAAGCAGGGTGCGTTTGAATAAGGCAGGAGAAAAGAAATGACCAATTCTCTGGGTATTTTCTTCGGGCCCAAGACTATCTCTCTGGCAGAAACCAGGGGCAAGGAGCTGATCAATGCCATTAACATCGATCGCTCTAACCTTGTAAATGCGGGCCTGGATGAGAAGGTTCCGGAAGAGATAAAGTTGATCGCGCTTTTTAAGGATGAGATCCGGAGGAACAAGATCGAAGCCAAAGAGGCGGGCCTGGCGCTTTCCGGAAACGACCTGATCGTGCGCACGTTCGAGATGCCGCTTTTGGCCCCCCATGAATTAAAAAGGGCGATAAATTTCGAGGTAAAAAAATACATACCTTTTAAATTAGAAGACCTGGTAGCGGATTCTCAGATAAGAACCGATAAGATAAGCCGCAAAAACCTCATACTGTTCGTAGGCATAAAAAAGGATGTCCTGAACAAATACCTCACCGTATTAAAACAACTGGATATTACGCTCACCTCGATCGAATACTCGCCGTTTAGCGTGCTGCGTTTCGCAAAGATGGCCGGCGCGGGAAACTGGGGAACCAGCGCTATAGTCAGCGCCGGGCTTAAAGAAGATGAGGCTAATTTTATGATCCTGGATAACGGATTTCCGCTTTTCAGCCGGGATATCTCATTGGCCGAGATAGTCAATACGCAAAACGCAGACCCCGAAGCGGGCAAGGCGGCATTCCTGGATAAATTAAAGACCGAACTGCGCTTCTCTTTTGATTTCTACCGCAGGAAATTCCCGACAAAAAAGATCAAGAAGGTCTTTTTCCTGGTAAACCCGGATTACCATCAGGAACTGGAACCGTTTATGAAAGAGATAGGCTTAACGCCGCATTTTATCGATATTTCCAAATATGTAGGCAAGCCCGTTCCTTTTAACCTGGGTTTCATAAGGAGCTACAGCTGCTCTTTGTTCAGGGCCGTCAATACAAGTATCCGCATAGACTTATTAGCGGTGAAAAAATTGATGGACCGTCCGAAAGAAACGACCTTTGCCGGAGAAGTCGCTACCCTGGTAACCGAAACAAAAATTGACCCCCGCGCAGTAACTTTAAGCATATTGATCATAGCCGCGGCATACGGATACTCCTATTATCGTGAGATGCCTTTGAAGAAAGAATTGGCGAGAAGTATGAATGAACGTCCGGAGGTATCTACGGTAAGCCCTGCCTCTTCATATGAAGACCTTGTGTCCGTAGGTAAGCGGTATAAGGAAAAATTGGTTGTTCTGGATAAATTCGTGAGAAAACAGTTATATTTTACCGAACTCATGAATTTAGTGCCCAAGCTTATGCCGGAAGGGGTATGGTTGCTTGAGCTTAATTTCCGTCAGACAAACAATAATCCGGAACTTGACCTGCAATGCATAGCTTTCTCTACGGATAACGAAAAAGGAATGAAACAGGCAAATGATTTTTTCATTAACTTGAAACAGAACCGCGATTTTATTAAATTATTTAAGAACCTGAGCATCGCTTCTATTAAGCAGAGCGAAGACAACGGGTTGATCATTACCCGCTTTGCGATTTCCGGACGGGGGGCCTGATATGGCGGAAGAAGAACTTAATCTAAATGTCTTGCTCAACCGGCATAAAAGCCTGATTTTAAACATTTTTATGGTCTTGGCAGCGCTATATTTTGCTTCCAAGGTCTATACGTTCCAGTCAAAAAAGATCGTGAAATTATCCAGGGATAGAAATAATAGTCTGAAAAAAAACGAGGCGTTGGAGGATATAAGAAAATTGGAGAATAGGCTTAACCTATACAGGAGCTTCATGACAAAGGATGTTTCCCTGGTCGTAAACACGCTTTCGGATCTGGCTAAGCAGTCATCAATACGCATTGTAGCAATCAGCCCCGAGGCAGAACAGGACACCAGCGCCTATATTAAATATCCCTTTAGTTTAAGCCTGGAGGCGGATAATTACAATAACCTGGGCAGCTTTATGAGCAAATTTGAGAGCCATCACGATATATTCACTGTGGATTCGATCGTTATAAAGCCTGGAATAGTGGAGGCGGGTTCCAAGAAGACCAAACTGTTAGTGAATATAAAAATGAACACGGTGTTATTTAAATGAAAAATGACGAGAGGATTACGCAAACTGTTTGTATGCTTCTCATAAGTATATTTTATTTATTCCCTGCGCCTTTATTTGCCTTGGGTCCGGATTCGTATAAGATCGTCACTCAAGCAGAAGAACAGGAGAAGAAAGCCTCCGCTGAGATCGAACGTCCTTCGGTAGAATATAAGAGCCCGGGAGCTAAGGACCCGTTTATTCTCTATACAGGAGGAAAGAAGACTGCCAAGATCTTGGGTAGTATAGAGATAACCTCCCTGCCTTCGGATTTTACCCTGGATGGGATTGTTTGGGGAGGCAGGTTAAATCAGGCGATCATCAAGAGGAAAATAGTCAAGGTAGGCGATACTCTCGAAGATGTAAAGATACTGGATATCACAAAAAACGGGGTTTCAGTCTTCTATAAGGGGCGTAAATTTGAGCTTTCTTCTCCGGCGGCAATTAAGATAGAGAAGCTTAACAAAAAGTCAGGAGGCGAAGATGAAAAATAATTTTAAAACGATAGGATTAGTTATTATTATATGGTTTTTCCTGTTCTTGCCCGGCCTGAACGCGGATACCGCAGGGCCTCCCAGTATTCTTGAGGAGGATAAACAAATAACCATATCGCTTGACCTGCAGGACGTGCATCTCAAGGAACTATTAAAAATACTATCCATACAGTCCGGCCTTAATTTTATTGCCTCGGAGGCAGTGAAAGACAGGACCATGACCCTTTATCTGGACAAGGTCCCCTTAAAAGAGGCAATGGACAAGATTTTCGAAGCCAACAACCTCACCTATGAGCTGGACAAAAAGGCCAATGTCTTTGTGGTTAAAGACTGGGGTGCGCCGCAGCTGGAGACCCTGACCAAGGTTTACCGGTTAAAGTATCAGGCCGTTTCAACTTCGGAACTCGGCAAAGAAACCGCCGGAGCTAATACGCTTACCGGCTTGCAGGCAGTTTTAAGCTCGCACGGTAAGATCGTTGAGGATACGCGAACAAACAGTTTGATCATTACCGATGAACCTAACCGTTTCTCGAGGATCGAAGAACTGCTTGGCAAGTTAGATATACCCCAGCCGCAGGTGATGCTGGAAGTGGAGATGCTGGATGTCAATAAAGCCCTGACGGACAAGATAGGGTTTGACTGGACTAACGCCGGCAGTTATACGTTATCGGTCACCGGGGCCTCTCGTCTCACCAAATTCCCCTTCGCGAATCTTTTTGGCGAGGGCGCGGCGCAGGCATTTACCAAGACAATCACTCCCGGGACCTTCTCTGTCAGCGCCCTTTCGTTAGTGTTAAATTTTTTGAGGACCCAGGAGGATACTAGATCTCTTGCCCGGCCGAAAATTCTCACCTTGAATAATCAAACCGCAGAGATAAAATTAAGCACGGATGAAGCAGTGACCGTGACCCAGACGACTAGTTCCGTGGGTACCACCGGCAGCACCACAGGCGCAACTGTAGAGAGGCAGCAAACCGGCGTTACCCTCAAAGTTACCCCTATGATTAACGTTGAGAAGGGCGAAATTACCATGTCTATTTTTCCTGTAGAAAAAGCCACATCTGCCAGCAGTTTAAGCACTCCAGCCACACCGATAAAAGATACGGAAGAAAGAAGCGTCAAGTCGATAGTCAAGGTAAAAGACGGAGAAACCATCATTATCGGCGGACTTATCCGTAAGCAATTCGACCAGACTATAACCAAGCTGCCGGTGCTTGGAGACCTGCCTTTGTTGGGGGCGTTATTCAGGCATAAAAATAAAACCAGAGACAAGGACCGGGAGTTGTTGGTTTTTATCACTCCGCGCATCATAAAAGATACGGATACTAAACTTGCAGAAATGAGAAAAACCCCCCCTCTGGACCGAGAACAAAATATTACTTCGGGATTGGCGCGCCAGGTGAGCGTAAACAGTTATTTAAATAATTATGATAAGAAATCAAGGTAATGGCAATGGCTAAAGAAAAATATTTAAAATTAGGCGCGCTCCTTTTGAAAGACGGGTTGATCACCGAGGTCCAGCTGGATAAGGCTATCCAGGTGCAAAAGCAGACCGGCGGCAGACTGGGAGAGGTTTTGATAAAGCTGGGTATCATTAAGGAGGAGCAGCTTGTGGCTACTCTGAGCGCCCAGTTAGGGTTTCCTTATTTTACCCTAAGTTCCGGGATGCTCAGGCCTGCGCTTGACCAGGGGCTGGAGGGCCTTGTATCGCACGATTTCGCGCTTAAAAACCTGGTGCTTCCCTTGTCGCGTACTTCTAAGTCTTTGACCGTAGCTATGGCCGACCCATTGGACCTTATCCTGATCGACAATCTAAGGAAGCTGACGGGTTGCGAGGTCAATCCGGTGATCGGCACCAAGTCCGACCTTACCAAGGCCATTGACGAGTTCTATGGCAGGTCCGCCTATTTTAAAGACGCGGTTGAGGCGAGTTATGATTTTGAACCCATTGACACCGGGTCATCATCATTAGATTCGCAGGAATTGACGCTGGATAACCTGATCGCCCTGGCCGAAGAGGCCCCGGTAGTGAAATTGGTGGATTTGATCGTCCGCCAGGCGATCGATGAGCGTGTTTCGGATATCCATATCGAACCGTTCAAGGATAAGATCTCTTTGAGATACCGTATTGACGGCAAGCTTTATGAGATCCCGCCTCCGGCAAGGCATTTGCACCTGCCGATTATTTCACGCATAAAGATATTGGCGAAGCTTGATATCGCAGAGAAACGCCTGCCTCAAGACGGCGCCTTTAATGCCAAGATCGAGGGCAAGCCCATTGATATAAGAGTTTCTACCATCCCTACCATATACGGAGAAAAGATCGTCTTAAGAATACTGGACAGAAGCAATGTGGTCTTGGATATGGGGTTATTGGGGTTTAATGCCAAACAGCTTGAGCATATCCGCAAGGCGGTCCGCGCGCCGTACGGCTTGGTATTCTTGACCGGGCCTACCGGCAGCGGAAAAACCACTACGCTTTACGCGATCCTAAACGAGATAAAAGACCCAACCAAGAATATTATCACTATTGAAGATCCGGTGGAATACAAGATGGACGGGATAAACCAGGTGCAGATCAAGCCGGAGATCGGCCTCACCTTTGCTACTGCCTTGCGTAGTTTCCTCAGGCAGGACCCGGATATAATATTAGTCGGCGAGGTCAGGGATATGGAAACGGCGCAGATCTGCATCCGTTCGGCCTTAACCGGCCACCTGGTTTTAAGCACCCTGCATACCAATGACGCCCCTTCCGCTATAACCCGTTTGATAGATATCGGGATAGATTCTTATATGGTAGCGCCGTCATTATTGATAGTCGTGGCCCAGCGCCTGGTAAGGAAGCTATGCCCGGACTGTAAGGAGGCCTATGAACCGACAAGGGAGCAGAGGGAAAGCATATTTTTGAAGGCAGATTTGATTTACAGGGCCAAGGGGTGCGCTAAATGCAACCATATCGGTTATAAGGGCAGATATTGTATCGCGGAGGTGATGGTGATAAACGAGGAGATCCAGGATTTGGTCAATCAACGCGCCTCCTTTCATAAGATAAAAGATGCCGCCCGGGCTTCAGGCATGCAGACGCTTTATGAATCCGCGATAGAAAAAGTAGAGCAGGGTTTTATCTCTCTGGAAGAGGCCTTTGCCGTTACCTTAGGGGCAGATTAACCGTAAATAGGCATGCTAAAGCATGCCAATGGGGGTTGTGTTCCATGCCCAAGTTCTTCTATATCGCCAGAAATAAGCTTGGCGGGAAAATCTCCGGAGTGGAAGATGTCAATAGCCAGGATGAGCTTGTGAGTAGGCTCCAGTCCAGAGACCTGGTAGTAGTGGATATCATCCCCGAACAGCATGAGGATGCGGCAAAATTTAAGGGTGGGCTAAATCTAAAGTTTAAGCCTAAGCACGGCCATATTTCTAAAGATGATATGGTGCTTTTTTGCCGGCAGCTGGCCACGCTTTTATCCGCCGGGGTCACAATTTTAAAGAGCTTAGATATAATCTCCAAGCAGGTTGCCAGCCGCAGGCTTAAAGATGTGATAAAAGATCTGGAAAAGAATATGGAGGCGGGCTTAAGCCTGCACGAGACCATGGCTAAACACCCCAGAGTGTTCAGTAATCTCTGGGTTAATCTTGTGGAGAGCGGCGAGGCATCGGGGAACCTGGCGGTAGTATTAACCAGGCTGGCCAGCTATTTTGAGCGCAATACGGCTTTTACCAGAAAGATCATCTCTGCAATCATTTATCCGGCTATTCTTTTTTGCGCCGGTATGGGGGCATTGCTGTTTATGACATTGAGCATTGTCCCTACCTTCACAGAGCTATTCAAGAGTTTCAATATAGAATTGCCGTTTTTGACCCGCATGTTGGTGGTGGTGAGCGTCGTAATAAAGCAATACTCTCTTGTCGTCCTGGGTGTAGGAATTTTATCCGTTTACCTTTTTAAAAAATATATCAGGACGAAGTATGGCAGGAAAAAATTTGAGATGTTTCTATTGAAGCTGCCGGTATTCGGAGAATTCTTCCGCGCGTTGATCGTGGAACGGTTTTCTTCGGAAATATGCACATTGATCGAGAGCGGCGTGCCGATCCTGTATTCCATGGAAATAGTGGAGCATAGCGTGGATAATTTAGTGATGGCGGATGAGATCCGCAAGATAAAGGAGAGCGTGCGCGACGGTAAGTCTCTGGGGGAACCTATGGAGGAGAGCGGTTTTTTCGAGCCAATGGTGGTGCAAATGGTTATGATAGGCGAAGAGATAGGGGAGCTTCCCCAGATGTTCAAAAAAATAAATGATTTTTACCAGGAATATGTGGACGTATTCCTGGTGCGTTTCACCACTATTTTCGAGCCTTTTATGCTTTTGTTTATCGGGGGCCTTATCGCGGTAATAGTAATAGGTATGTTCTTGCCGGTATTTAAGATAGCCAGTATTGGATAACGATGGGCGAATCACAGAAGAACGCGTTTTATGGAAGTGGAGAAATTGATTGACAAAAAATAAAATACGGATAAAATTGTAAGATGGGGGCGAGAATAGAAGTTTGCACCCATTGCTAAATAGAGACTATCACTAGAAAGGAGGAGGGATGCGTAGAGCATTTACCTTGGTAGAATTAATCGTAGTGGTAATTATCATCGGCATCTTGCTTTCGATAGGTATTCCGCAGTACCGCAAGGCATTGGAGAGGTCACGCGGCGCAGAGGCTTATGCGGGTTTAGCGCATATCCAACAGGGCGAAAAAGTTTATTTTGCAACTTATGAGCATTATTACAATACTTCGAATGATTATATTGCACGTGAGACTGATAATTTCCACGCCCTTGATATTAATCTTCCGCAGACCGGTTGGTATTTTAATATTAGTACAAGTGATCCGGATAGGAATTTTCTAGCTACTGGCTGGCGCGCAGGCGGCTCATGCGCTGGCTGTCTTATAACGATAGATGAGAACGGTACGCAATCAACAAATACTTGGGCTGCCTGCGTTGATTCTTTATAAGTCAGCTCCTTGGTGCGCCAATTAATGCACTCCTCCAGTATGCCTAAAGGCTTCACTTTAGTGGAATTAATAGTAGTATGTGTCATATTGGGAGTCTTGTTACGTCTAGGTTCGGTGATGTATTCTACGACGCACGAAAAGGCCCGGGCAGCTGAGGCCAGGTCAATGCTTGGTTATATCCGCACCGCAGAAGAGAATTACTGGTTAGATAACGATTGGTACAGTGGCAATCTAACACTTTTGGGCGTGGAGGATGTGCAGGACAGTTGCAGCAAAGGCACGCAATACTTCTCGTATACTTTGGGGGGTATAACCAACACTACCTTTACTGCTAATGCCACGAGATGCACGTCAGGCGGAAAATCCCCGCCGGGTAAAACAGCCTATACTCTTAGTCTTGATCAAGGCGGAAATTTAACTATACCAGATGGTTACTAATTTTAGATTCGCGTGAAAGGCGCAGGAGATGCCCCGTGAGAAGAAGCAAGCATGGACTCTGGTAGAACTTTTAATTGTGGTGGTCATCATAGGCATCTTGGCCAGCCTTGTCCTGCCGAATTACAAAAGGATGAAAGAGGGCACATACGATAAGGAGGCCCTGGCCGATCTTAAGTTGATGGTTGCCGCGGCAAAGATTTACAGGTTAGAGCAGGGCACATATATTAATGCCACCAATACCACCGTGGTCAATGATTTATTAAGATTGACCCTGCCTACTTCGGCCCAGGCAAACTGGGATCATGAGATTGTCAACGCGACATATGTAACCTTTACCGCCAAGGCAGGCCGCAGGCCAGCTCCTTATGTCCGGATCTGGAGAATCAATGAAACTAAAGAGGAGCCTTATCAAGATTCCGCGCCGTGGTAGACTTGGCTAAAATTGGGCAATATTATAAGGAGAGGGGCATCAGGCAGGTAATAAGATGCCCTTATTTATTTGGTGGTCACGGGACCCAGTTCCAGACCCGCGGTGGAAGTATTCTCCACCGCGGGTCTGGAAGTTTAACGAT
>JAPLLV010000079.1 GCA_026387405.1 Candidatus Omnitrophota bacterium | reverse complement strand
ATAGGCCTTGATCTAACGCAGCATCGTGAAAGGGCGTATACGATACTGGAATAACAATCTGTCATTGCGAGCGAAGCGAAGCAATCCCTTTTTTAGATTGCTTCGGCACTTCGTGCCTCGCAATGACGGCTAAGGAGGGGCTATCATGCGGTTAATCATAGCGATAATCCAGCCCTATAGGCTGGAAGAGGTAAAGGCAGAACTTTATAAAGCCGAGGTTAATCTTATCACGGTAAGCGAAGTCTTAGGCCATGGCCGGCAGAAAGGCGTGACCGAGGTATACCGCGGTAATAAAGAGACCGGTAATCTCCTCAGGAAGATCCGCCTGGAAATAGCGGTAAATGAGAAATTTGTCGAGCCGACCATCAACGCGATCATCAAGGGCGCTAAGACCGGCGAAACCGGAGACGGTAAGATCTTTGTCCTGGATCTCAAGGAATGCGTGCGCATCCGTACCGGAGAGCGCGGGGGCACGGCTATCGGTTAACTCCGCCGTTACCAAAAAGGCCTGTTTTTTACTTGTATATATTGAGAAGAAGATAAGTACATATTAGGCACATCGTAGTGCAAAATTAGGCAAAGTATTAAGAGAACAGAGGCGTTCTTTCGGTCAGGATTTTGACTAAAAGAACGTCTTTTTATTTAAAAGGAGAAATGAGATGCCAAGAAAAGTAGTTAAAACTAGAAGTGTCCAGGAAGTAAAGACATCAAATCCGCTTACTAACGGAAACTTCGATGAAAAGACAGCTAGGGATGTATTGAAGATGGTCAAAGAGAAAAATATACAGATTATTGACTTAAAATTCAATGATTTACCCGGCTTGTGGCAGCATTTTTCTATCCCCGCTAGAGAGTTGTTAGAGATGGATGATATTACTCGTTCTATCTGGGTAGATGGTATTGGTTTTGACGGTTCATCTATCCGTGGTTTCCAAAAGATCCAGGAATCAGACATGATTTTGATACCTGACCCGTTAACAGCCGTAGTTGATCCTATCTGTGAGGTCCCTACCTTAAGTCTTATCTGCGATATCTATGATCCATTGACCCGCAAGGCCTACACGCGCGACCCCAGATACATCGCTAAAAAAGCGGAGAAGTATCTTAAAGATTCAGGTATTGCTGATTCGGTCTATTTTGGTCCCGAAGCAGAGTTTTTTATTTTTAACAGCATTCGTTTTGACCAAACCGAAAATTCGGGTTATTACTTTATTGATTCTCAAGAAGCAGATTGGAACACTGGCCGCGATGAAAATCCCAACCTGGGGTATAAAATTCGTTTCAAGGAAGGATATTTCCCTGTCCCCCCCCATGATTCGATTCAGGATTTGAGGAGCAGGATAATCCTTAAGATGATAGAGGCGGGTATCAATGTTGAAGTGCATCATCATGAGGTCGCCACAGCCGGCCAATGCGAAATCGATATGAAGTTCGATAAGCTGACCAAAATGGGGGATAACCTTCTGCTTTACAAATATATTATCAAGAATATGGTTAAGAAAGCAGGGATGGTTGCTACCTTTATGCCCAAACCGCTCTTTGCTGATAATGGTTCAGGCATGCATTGTCATCAGAGTCTCTGGAAGAATGGGGTGAACCTTTTTTATGACAAGAACGGTTATGCATTATTGTCCCAGACCGCCAAATATTACATCGGAGGCCTATTGAAGCATGCCAATAGTTTAATGGCATTCTGCGCCCCCACCACTAATTCTTATAAGAGATTGGTTCCGGGATACGAGGCGCCGGTTAACCTGGTTTATTCAGCGAGGAACCGCTCTGCGGCAGTACGTATACCTATGTATTCGGACAGTCCGAAATCAAAGAGAATCGAATTTCGTCCGCCGGATCCGGCTTGTAACGGTTACCTCGCATTCAGCGCCATGCTTATGGCAGGACTCGACGGTATACAAAATAAAATTAATCCCGGAGAACCAACGGATGTTGACCTCTTTGAATTGAGCGCGGAGGAGATGGAGAAGATACCTACCGTTCCATCATCGCTAAGAAGGGCGATAGATGCTTTGGAGGCAGACCACGATTATCTCTTAAAGGGAGGGGTGTTCACCAAAGACGTAATCGATATCTGGTTAGAGTACAAGCGTAAAAAAGAAATAGACCCTGTCAGGATGCGTCCGAATCCTTACGAGTTCTACTTATACTTTGATATTTAGTAAATAAGTTTTGCCCCCACTGCTTCGATTCGCGAAGCAAAGCGGTGGGGGCAAAATTATCATTTACGATGATTAATTTTTAAGCATGAGATGATTACATTATTGATTACCGAGAACGAAGAAAAGGTCAAACAGATGCTGCTGGAGATGCTAAAAGATGAGGGAAACCTTAATCTGGATATATCCAAGCAGGAGAATATCGTTAAGATCATCAAGCATGATGCAGCGGCGTCTCCGGCCGGCCTCAAAGATAAAATTCTGGAGCTCGAGGAATCTTTATTCCGCGACAAAAGAGGCGCGCTATACAAATCATTGCTTGAGGTGATCGAGAAACCCATTATCGAGCGGGCCCTGGAGCGGGCAGAAGGTAACCAGTTGAAAGCAGCCAGGATCCTGGGGATCAATCGCAATACCATCCGGGTCAAGATCAGAAAATTAGGGATTAATACGCAAACGTATAAGCAATAGAAAGGTGCAGTCATTGCGAACCCCCGAAGGGGGTGAAGCAATCTCAAATGCGATTGCTTCGCTTCGCTCGCAATGACGAAAATGTTTTAATATGGACAATCGTCGGAAACTAGAACAATTTGGGCTTTATGATGCGCGGTTTGAGCACGATGCCTGCGGCGTGGGGTTTGTCTGCGATATTAAAGGCAATAGATCAAACCAGATCATCAGGCAGGGGCTGGATGTCTTAAGGCGCCTTTCTCATCGCGGGGCAACCGGCGCTGACCCTAAGACCGGCGACGGCGCGGGAGTATTAATCCAGACCCCGCATAAATTTTTTACTAAGGCCGCGAAAGCCGCCGGGATCGGACTTCCGGAACAGGGGGCATACGGGACCGGCCTCATATTCTTTCCGGTTGAGGAAACCGAGCGCAAGTATTGTAAAGACGTGTTTTCCTCCGCGATTGCCCGGGAGGGCATGCAGCTTTTAGGTTGGCGCAGCGTACCGCTGGACAATACGGATATCGGCCACGCCGCCCAAAAGACCCAGCCCGTGATTGAGCAGGTATTTATCGCCAGGGGCGCCAAAACTGCCGATGGCCTGGCGTTTGAGCGGGAACTTTTCTTTTTGCGCAAGCAGATCGAAAATACAGTAAGAAAAACAAGCCTCAAACAAAAATCGTTTTTTTATATTACTAATCTTTCCTGCCGGACCTTTTCTTATAAGGGCCTGCTTATGCCCTATCAGGTGGAGAATTTTTTCCTTGATTTAAAAGACAGGGACATGGAAAGCGCCTTGTGCCTGGTGCATTCGCGCTACTCTACCAATACTTTTCCTACCTGTGACCTGGCCCAGCCGTTCCGCTATCTGGCGCATAACGGCGAGATCAATACCCTGCGCGGGAATATTAATTGGATGAGCTCGCGCGAAGGCCTTTTGAAGAGCGAGGTTTTTAAGCGCGGCCTTAAAGAAATATTTCCCATCATCGTTCCCGGCGGAAGCGATTCCGCGAGCATAGATAATGTCTTTGAACTCTTGGTATTGTCAGGAAGGCCCCTGCCGCACGCGATGATGATGCTTATTCCCGGGGCATGGGAACGCAATAACCTGCTGGGTGAGGGAGTCAGGGATTTCTATAAGTTTCACGGCTGTTTTATGGAGCCCTGGGATGGCCCTGCGGCCATCGCCTTTACTGACGGCAGCAAGATCGGGGCGGTATTGGATAGGAACGGCCTGAGGCCTGCGCGGTACATCATTACCAAGAATAATTTTGTGGTCATGGCCTCGGAAGCGGGTGTATTGGATATTCAGCCGCAAAATATATTAAGATCGGGTAGGCTTGAGCCGGGGAAAATATTTTTTATCGATACCGAAGCTGGCAGGATCGTCGAAGACGATGAATTAAAAGAGCAGATGGCCAAGGCTGCGCCTTATGGCGAATGGCTAAAAAAGAATATGGTTGAGCTGGATGAATTGCCAGCGTATAGCGTAGAGCGTAGAGCGGATAGAAAAAACTATACGCTAAACGCTATCCGCTATCCGCTAGGGGATATATTAACTCAGCTAAAGGCCTTCGGTTATACCCGTGAAGACTTGAAATTTATCATCAAGCCCATGGTGGAGAATGCCCAGGAACCGGTAGGCGCTATGGGCAATGATACGCCGCACGCCGTATTATCCAACCGCCCGCAACTACTCTATAATTATTTTAAACAACTCTTTGCCCAGGTCACCAATCCGGCGATCGACCCTATTCGCGAAGAGATAGTGATGAGCCTGGAAAGCTATTTGGGTCCGGAGAAGAATATCTTAGAGGAGACGCCCGGCCATTGTCATAAATTAAGGGTGAGGCATCCGGTGATCACCAATGAGGAATTAGCCAAACTGCGCGATATCGGGATAAATAGTTTTAAGACCAAGGTAATATCTATACTATTCGGGGTAAAAGACGAAAACGAATTTCCAGAGACGCTAGAGAGGATATATTGGGAGGCAGAAGCCGCGATCAAACAGGGGTATACTTTTATTATCTTGAGCGACCGCGGAGTAGACCGGCAGCACGCCGCTCTACCCGCGCTCATAGCCGTTTCTGGCCTGCACCATCATCTGGTCAAGAATGCGCTGCGCACCCAGATCAGCATTGTCCTGGAGAGCGCCGAGCCCAGGGAGGTGCATCATTTTGCGCTTTTGTTCGGCTTTGGCGCGGACGCGGTAAATCCGTATCTGGCATATGAGGCAGTGCGTTATTTGATCCGGGAAAAAGAAATAAACCTGCTTAAAGAAGAGGACGGCTTGCGTAACTATGTCAAGGCAGTGGAGAAGGGCATCTTGAAGGTCCTCTCGAAAATGGGGATATCTACGTTGCAGAGTTACCGCGGCTCACAGATCTTCGAGGCCCTGGGGTTAAATAAGGAAGTGATCGAGAGTTGTTTTCCGGGGACAGTCTCGCGCATCGGCGGCGCAGGCTTAAAAGAGCTCGCCCAGGAGACCATTTTACGCCACCGCGAGGCTTATCCAGAGAGAGGAGAAATGGAGCCGCTTCTTGCTGCCGGCGGGGCGTACCAGTGGAAAAGAGACGGAGAATTTCATCTCTGGTATCCGGATACTATTGCCGCGCTCCAGGACGCCGCCTGGAATAACGACTACGCAAAATTCAAAGAATTCGCGCGCCTGATCAATGACCAGTCGCAGAATCCCTGTACCCTGCGCAGCCTGCTTAAATTTTCCGCTGCAGGCGGAAAAACCAGTGCCCCAATTCCCATTAATGAAGTGGAGCCGGTGGAGGATATCGTAACGCATTTTGTCACAGGGGCGATGAGTTTCGGCTCGATCAGTAAAGAGGCGCATGAGACCATTGCTATTGCCATGAACCGCTTGAAGGCAAGGTCCAATACCGGCGAGGGAGGAGAAGACCCGGCAAGATTTCATTCTTTGGCTAACGGTGACTCTACCAGAAGCGCGGTCAAACAGATCGCCTCCGGCAGGTTCGGCGTTACTACGAATTATCTGGTTAATGCCGATGAGATCCAGATCAAGATAGCCCAGGGCGCGAAGCCCGGCGAGGGCGGGCAGCTGCCCGGGCATAAAGTAAGCGTGGAGATCGCCAGGACCCGTTATACCACTCCGGGGGTTACCCTGATCTCTCCGCCGCCGCACCACGATATTTATTCCATTGAGGACCTGGCCCAGCTTATCTTTGATCTGAAAAATACCAATCCCGATGCGGATATCAATGTGAAGCTTGTTTCGGAGATGGGGGTAGGCACAATAGCTGCTGGCGTAGTTAAAGGCCACGCGGATAAGATCTTGATCTCCGGAGGAGACGGGGGTACAGGCGCATCCCCTTTAAGCTCGATCAAACACGCGGGCTTGCCCTGGGAATTGGGCCTGGCCGAGACGCACCAGACCCTGGTTTTGAATGACCTACGCAGCAGGGTCAGGCTGCAGACCGACGGCCAGATGCGCACCGGAAGAGACGTGGCTATTGCCGCGCTCTTAGGCGCGGAGGAATTCGGTTTTGCCACCGCTATCCTGATCTTATTGGGTTGCGTGATGCTCAGGCATTGCAATCTGAATAACTGTTCGGTAGGCGTGGCTACACAGGATGAGGTATTACGTAAGAGGTTCAGGGGCCGGCCGGAATACATTGTGAATTACCTGCGTTTTGTGGCCCAGGAGTTACGCGAGATCATGGCTGCTTTAGGGATACGTCGGCTCCAGGAGATGGTGGGCAGGACTGAATTCCTGGAGGTCGATCGCGGCATCTTACCCTGGAAGGCCAGGCAAATAGATTTTTCCCGCATACTTTACAAGCCCGAGGCGATCGAAGGCGTAGATACGCATTGCACTAGGAAGCAGGCTCATGGCCTTGAGGATGTGCTGGACCTGAAGCTTATTGCGTTGGCAAACAATGCTTTGGAGAATGCGCAAAAGATCAGGGTTGAGCTGCCGATTAATAATACCAACCGTACTGCCGGCGCGATGCTCTCCGGAAAAGTCTGTAAGATTTACGGTGAAGAGGGCTTGCCCGAAGATACGATTTATTATAAGTTTAACGGTATAGCGGGACAGAGTTTCGGGGCCTGGCTTGCCAAGGGGGTAACCTTTGAGCTGGAAGGCATGGCAAATGATTATGTCGGCAAGGGTATTTCCGGAGGCAAGCTCATTATCTACCCGGATAAAAAAACAAGCTATAAGTCCGAAGAGAACATTATCATCGGTAACACCGCCTTCTATGGCGCGATCACCGGAGAGGCCTATATCCGCGGGAAGGCCGGAGAAAGGTTTTGCATCCGTAATTCCGGGCTCATGAGCGTGGTGGAAGGTATAGGCGATCATGGCTGCGAGTATATGACCGGAGGCAGGGTGATAGTGCTGGGCAGCACAGGCAGGAATTTTGCCGCCGGGATGTCCGGCGGGATAGCCTACGTGTATGATCTAAACAATGATTTTAGGAATAAATGCAACACGGAGATGGTGGCGTTGGAGAAATTATCCGAGGAAGACGTCTCCACGGTGAAAAATCTGCTTGCCAATCATTACCGATATACACAGAGTACGGCGGCCAAGAAAATACTAGATACCTTCTATAATGAATCAAAGAGGTTTATCAAAGTCATGCCGCTTGAGTATAAGCGCATACTTCAGGCAAGAGAGATTGAAGAGGAATTAGAGTTGGCAGAGGATCTGGAAGGATAGAATTAGCGCATAGCGTAGAGCGTATAGCGTAGAGTTAAAAACTAAACGCTATCCGCTAAACGCTATCCGCTAAACGCTAAAAAATGGGTGATATTAAGGGTTTTCTAAAGGTTAAAAGGTCGAAGTCAAGCTATCGTCAGGTGTGCGAGCGGGTCAAGGATTACCGTGAGGTAGCTCTTGTGCGCGAAGAAGCCGGTTCGATCGAGCAGGCCTCGCGCTGCATGGACTGCGGTACGCCTTTTTGCCATTGGGGCTGTCCCGTCGGTAATTATATCCCGGAGTGGAATGACGCGATCTTTCGCGGCCAGTGGGAAAAGGCGTTTCAACTGCTTAACGCCACCAATAACCTGCCGGAGATAACCGGAAGGCTGTGTCCGGCGACCTGTGAATTTGCCTGCGTGCTGGGGATTAACGATGATCCCGTAACCATAAGAGAAAATGAATTAGCAGCTATCGAATACGCGTTTAAATCAGGGTTCATCAAGGCCTGTCCGCCTACAAAACGCACCGCAAAGAAAGTGGCGGTAGTGGGTTCCGGCCCCGCGGGCCTGGCCTGCGCGGACCAGTTGAATAAGGCCGGGCATAGCGTGGTTGTGTTTGAGCGCGATGATAAGATCGGAGGGATACTGCGTTACGGTATCCCGGATTTTAAACTGGAGAAATGGGTTATTGACCGCAGGCTCAAGCTTTTAGAAGAGGAAGGCATTGAATTCAAAACAGGTATTAACGTAGGGATAGATTATCCGGCGGGAAAATTGACAAAGGATTTCGCCGCCGTCTGCCTTAGTGGAGGTTCGCGTGTCCCCAGGGACCTTAAAATACCCGGCAGGGAGCTCCAAGGCATTCATTTTGCCATGGAATACCTGGCGCAGTCTAATAACAGGAACGCCGGCCAGCTGATCCCGCAAGATACATTGATCAAAGCCAAAGGGAAACAGGTCTTAGTCATAGGCGGCGGGGATACCGGGGCAGACTGTGTAGGCACGGCCAACCGGCAGGGCTCTGCTTGCGTAGTGCAGATAGAGGTGATGCCTAAGCCGGCAGACTGCCGCACCTGCGAATACCCCTGGCCAAGATATCCCATGATATTAAAGACCTCTACCAGCCACGAAGAAGGCGCCGAGCGTCAATGGGCAATACTGACTAAAGGATTTGTCGGTAAGGCAGGGCGGGTACAAAAGGTTGCTTGTGTAAAGGTAGAGTTTGGGCAAAAAGACGCTAAAGGTATGCCGACAATGAAAGAGGTCTCCGGCAGCGACTTTGAGATTGAGGCAGACCTGGTGATCCTGGCAGTAGGGT
>JAPLLV010000012.1 GCA_026387405.1 Candidatus Omnitrophota bacterium | reverse complement strand
CCCGCGGTGGAAGTATTCTCCACCGCGGGTCTGGAAGTTTAACGATGAAAAAAGGCCTAACCTTAGTTGAGATCATTGCCTCGACCGTGATCCTGGGGATAGTGGTAGCGGGCCTGGCAGGGATGTTTGTCATGGGTAAGAGATATATCATACATAGCCGTTCCAGGCTGACAAGCGGGGAACTGGCGAGGTATTTTTTGGACCCCCTGCAGATGAATGTTACGCAAGGAACCTGGGGCGATGGCGCCACTAATTGCTTGAGTAATCCCGACGGTTGTCGGGACTCGGTACCTATTGACCGGACATCCTATAATTCAACTTATCACAATCAAGATATAACCATATCCGGAGTGCCTGATTTTCACCTGCGTTCTGTCAATCTGACTATCAACTGGACAGAGGTCTCACCGGGGTCATAAAACTGTAGCGTTGTTGTGCAAATTAGCGTCATTGCGAGTCCCGAAGCCTGCCTGCCGGCAGCAGGGGCGAAGCAATCACGTTTTTGAGGCTATATGAGAAAAAATCCGGGCGTTACTCTACTCGAACTTATCATTTCTTTATGTATTTTTTCCATGATCTTCTTAGGTTTTGCCTCAATACAATCATTCAGCAGGTACAGTTTTCTCGCCGCTAAAAGACGAGCAGTGGTCCAAAACGAGGTTACGGTGGTGTTGGAGCATTTGACTAAAAGCATCACCGGGACCAATTACAGCGGCGGGGCAATAGGGAATACGATGAATTTTCCTATTCATCTTACAACTATTGATACTTTAAACGGGATCGCGATCTGGATTGATACCGGTAATGGCCTAGATAACACACACACACCGGACGGCAAACTGGAAACCGACGGTCCTTATCCTGACGGCCAGGTAGAATATGTTTATGATCCGGGAACCCATCAAATACTGTTCTATAGCGGCGCAACCCCTGAGTATATTACTACGGGTCACATCGTAGCGGACAAAGATCACCTTAAGGACGGTCCAGATACGCATTTCTATTTTAATGAAAATATAAACTATCTTGACGTAAAGATCACCGGCCGCTGGGATCCCAGCAACCTGGTAGTCTCCAAAGATAATCCCGAAGTAGTAATGTATAGCCGCATCAAGATGCCCGGCGTCTCCAGCAATTAGCCTTTTTAATCACCCCCATGAAATCCTGTAAAAAACCCTTAATTTTTTTGCTGCTATGCCTGATTTTTTTTCTTATCGCCGCCATGTATTTCAGGCCTATAGAGATCGAGGATATTTGGTATCATTTAAAAACCGGAGAATTGATAGTTACTCAAGGGTTCTTGCCTTTCCATGACGTATATTCCTATACTTCCAATAATGTAGAATGGTTTGCTACCCAGTGGTTAGGGGATGTTATCTTTTATGGCGCATACAGGCTTTTTGGTTTACTGGGGCTGCAGTTATTCCGCTGCCTATTTTTTACGTTGATCGCGGTTTTGCTTTTTTTCTATCTCAAGAGAAGGCTTTTATTATCCACCGCCGCTATCCTTACCCTGGCTGTTTCCTTCGCCCTTTTTAACCGCTTGTTTTGCCGCCCATTCTTCTTCAGTTATCTGTTTATCCTGTTCTATTTTTATATTCTCACCCTCCACCACAAAAATCCTTTTGGAAAAATGATCCTTTTCATTCCTCTCCTGCAGTTTGTCTGGCAAAATATTTATATAGGAGGAGCGTATCTTTCTTTGTCTATGCAAGTTGTTTTTTTGGCAGGCGCATATCTTGATCATGCCTGGCCAGGGATTGCTATTGTTCCTCCGGGTGAGTCTCACAGAGATGCCCGGCATATCGTAACCGAGCAAAGGGATCTTTTAATGCTTATCGGCGCCTGCCTGTTTTGCCTGTTTCTCAACCCTTATGGGATAAAAGGGATCCTGTATCCATTAAGGATATTCTTTTCTTCCCGCCAGGCCGATATGTTTATCGGGGGAAAATTTATTTCTGAATGGCGCCCGAGTTTTAATACGTTCTCCGGAATATTCAGTTCTTACAGGTTGACCTATAAAGTTATGGCGGGTATTACCGCGGTCTCGCTTTTGGTGCATATAAAAAAAGTTTGCAGAGCGCAAATATTGCTTTTTATCGTATTCTTATTATTCTCTTTGCTGGCTGTCCGTTTGCAAGATGCCTTCTCAATCTTGTCTGCCTGTATTTTTGCCGAATCCTTTTTTGATTGCAGGGGGTTGCCGATTAAGGTCAGAGAGCGCTGGAGGATGAATATCTCTCTGAGGAGGATTGCCAAATTTTCCTTCGGCTTATTTTTGCTCAGTATTTTAGCCTGGCGCTGCGTAGATCTCTTTACGGCAAAAACAATAATAGAAGGGAAGACTTGGAAAAAATACGGCTCAGGCATTGATCTTGAAAGTAACCCCGAGCTCGCACTTAAGTTTCTCGATGAGCATAACTTATACGGCAATATTTATAACAGCGATCAATACGGGGCTTTTATTATTTGGAAGGAATTTCCAAAAAGGAAAGTATTTATTGATGGAAGGTTTGATCTGTATTGTTCCTCAGGGGTCTTCCAGAAGGTGCTGCTGTTGCATAGACAGGAATATTGGGAAAAGCTGGTGCGGGATTATGATATCGGGATCATTATTTTAACTACTGATTTTCTGTACGGACAGAATATCAATGTGACCCGATATGCGCTTGATCCGGGTAAATGGACCTGTGTATATTTTGACGGGCGATGCGTGGTATTTTTAAGAAATGAAAAGTTCGCTAAAGATTTTTTAGGACGATATAAAGCGGACCTTTTTGGAAAACCCGCAGATACGCCGGGGATCTTAGAGGAATACGAAAAAAGCTCTTTGAAATACCCGAATAATCTTCTCTTACGGAAGATTATCGGCCAAGTAAATAACTTTCCCGACCCGTTAGATTCCGTCGCTAAAGGGAACTGGTTGATCAATATCGGTTCATATGATCAGGCAGTCGTTCAATATCTGCATGCCCTTGCCATAAACCCTCTTTTGGAAAAGGGCGATTTCTGGCTTGGTTATTGTTTTTATAAGAAAGGTAGTTATGACAATGCCCGGATTCTTGCCAAGAGGGCTTTAGAGATCGAGCCGTCAGATCCGGATATTCTGCTGCTCGCCGCTGAATTGGAAAAAGACAGGGATGCCGGCAGGGCGCTATATTATTATAAACAGGCGCTTAGGCATAGGCCTAATGATCCCGCGGCCAGGGGACTGTTGGCAGATTTTGCTTTTTTAAAAGGTTATGACAAAGAGGCGATCGCACAATATCTATGGTTGAATAAGGTTATGCCGGAGCGCGTTGATTATCAAATTAAATTAGGTGTTTCGTATGGCAGGCTGGGAGAATTCAATAAGGCAAGGCAGGTATTGGAAAAGCTCCTCGATTATGATGCCGGGAACATAGACGCGCACTTTAATCTTGCCGTTGCCTACAGGTATTTAGGCTTAATAGATCTGTGCAAAAAAGAGCTTAAAGAAACACTTGCCTTAAATCCAGAAGACGCCCGCGCAAGGACGTATTTATTGGAGCTTGAGCGTCAATAAATCTTTCCCAAAAACCCTTCCCTCATGCCGGCAAATCTCTTTTTCATTTTACATTGTTTATATTGAATGATATAATTCCTATTATATATAGGTAAATGAATTATTCTATTTAGCGTCGAATAAATTGCTAATTACAATATAGGATCTATGAAGAACCGTTTTTATTTTTTTATCGGTCTGATCTTTGTTTTAGGAGTAAATTTATATCTACGCACATTCACTATTAATTTCCCGCAGTTAAAAGGCCCTGCCCGCCAGACAGTCGAAGAGAATATCCGTAATAGCGCTATAAAGGCAACCGAAAAAACTTATCCTGATTTTAGCGCCTTGACGAGGGATAGGTTGGTCGAAGTCTTTATCTCGCAGTATAAAAAAGACCACCAAAAGGAGATAAAAAAGAAAATTCAGGATGAGTATGCTAAGTTAAAAAGCCGGTACCAGGATTCTCGCGGACAGACTTATCTTATGGAGCTGGATTGTTGGAACTGGGCGCGTTACACGCAAAATGTCCTGCTCTTGGGCCACCCCGGGGATAAATTAGCAGGCGGTTATAATCTGGATACCCTGATGCTGGCGCCATCGGGAAGTTTCCTGGTGTGGAACCATTTTCTATTCCGCTCATCCGCTTTGCTTTACCGGATATTTTCTTTATTTGCCGTTATTCCGTTATTTACCTTTCTTTTTTATCTGCCGCTTGTTTATGCCGTAATTTTTTTCGTATTGCTATATTGCGTGATTTTTAAATACTGGGGTAATCTTGCGGCTGTAATTACCTGTTTGTATGTAGGGTTTGCCCCTGATTTTCTGTTGCACAGCAGCGCCGGCTGGTTCGACATGGATGTTTTGAATCTCTTACTGCCTTTATTGGCGGTTTGGGCATACGCTAAGTCTGCGGATACAAAAGCGAACAAGCCCAAGTTGGCCTGGATCATTTTTTCTGCATTTTGGGTAGGACTGTTTTCCTTTACCTGGCCCGGATGGTGGTTTATATTTGCGCTCATAGCGGGCTATGAAGTCTTTTCCTCGGTGAACGTGGCTTGCGCATACTTCCAATACAAGGAGAAGCCCGTCGTTACTTTCAAGGCCCATCTGATTTATTTAAGCATCTTTGCGTTAAGCGCTTGTTTCTGGGTCATTGTATTGTCAGGCTATGACCCGCTGAACAGTTTATACCCCCTGATAATGAACGTAGTTACTTTGAATAAAGGCCTTACCGGCTCGGTCTGGCCTAATGTTTATATAACAGTAAGCGAGATAGGCAAGATAAGCCTTGAAGGTATAACTGAGGCAAGCGGGAATACATTTCTCTTTTTTGTCGCCCTGTTATTTTTGTTGCATCTCTTCTTACGCACTATCAAGGAACGCAAGATCGCAGGCTTCAGGCGCACCTTTACGATTATGCTGGTGTTCTGGTTTATCGGAATGTTCTTCGCCTGTTTCAGCGGCAGGAGATTTACGGCATTCTTGCACCTTCCCATGGGATGTTCTCTGGGCATAGGAGTTTCTCAGGCCTGCGCGTATTTTAAGAAGAAAGGGAAGAATGTCATCGGATATCTTATATTAGGGGCTGTACTTATTTTGGGAGCGCAAGACTTTTTTAATGCTTATGCCAGGGCCAAGACCATTTTTCCGTTGATGAATACGGATTGGTATAAAGTGTTAACGCAGATAAAAGAAAAAACTCCGGTTGAGGGAGTCATTAATTCCTGGTGGGATTACGGCGATTGGTTTAAGGCGGTAGCCAACCGCAAGGTGATATTCGACGGCCAGAGCCAGAATACGCCGCAGGCCTACTGGATGGCCGATGTTTTATTATCCAAAAACGAAGAAGAGGCGGTAAAGACCCTGGCGATGCTCAATAACGGCGGAAACCGGGCGTATGAGGTTATAAATGAGGGGCTTAAGGATCCTCTCAGGTCGGCATTGTTGTTAAAAAAGATCCTTGGTCTTAAGCCGGAAGCGGCGAGAGCGGCGCTTCTTTCTGCGTTGCCTGCGCCCAACGCAGAAAAGGTCATGCATCTGGTCTTTGATAAGCCCCCGAAGGCTTATTTCATTGTCGACAATACCATGTGCGATAAGCTGGGTTCGATATCTTACATTGGTTCCTGGGATTTTGTCAAGGCCTACCTGGCCAAGAAGAGTGAAGGGCCGGGATTAGATGCCGCCAAAGGCTACTTGGCAAAGATAAAGGCGCAGGACAAGGAAGAAATAGAAAGGTTCTCCAGAGAAGCGGTTTTGGCAGATCCGGATGATCTGGAAGAGATAGTCTCAGAGAGGTTTAAGATCCACAGCCGGCTGCTTAAGGGGCAGGAAACGGATGGCCTTGTGCTATTTGATAAGGGTTTTGTCTTCAGGCCCAAAGAACAGAGGATATATTTATATTCCCCGAGGTTAGACCGCTTTAGAATACCCAAGAGCCTGTTCCTCTTTGAGAATAACCAGCTTAGAGAAGTCGTCTATCCTAATAATGAGTTGGATTTATCGCTGCTTGTTTTCAAGGATAAAAATGAGTACCGGGCAGTTTTATTGGAGAGGCCTTTGGCGGACAGCCTCTTTGTGAGGTTATATTTTTTAAATGCCGCGGGATTGAAGCATTTTAAGCCTTTTATAGAAGAAAAGGTTGCGCCCGACTCCTTCATCCGGGTTTTCGAGATCGTCTGGGAGTGATTATGAAGCAGGATATCGAGGTTTCGGTGGTTTTGCCTTGCCTTAATGAAGAAGAGACCCTGGGCATCTGTATTAAAAAAATTAAAGAAGTCTTTATAAAAGAGAATATCGAAGGTGAGATTATAGTTGTGGACAACGGCTCTACGGATAGATCAAGAGAGATAGCGTTATCGCAGGGCGTAAGGGTGCTCCAGGAGCCTCATAAGGGATACGGCGCGGCTTATTTGCGGGGCCTTAGAGAAGTAAAAGGGGTCTTTATCGTGATGGCGGACAGCGATAATACCTATGATTTTTACGAAATGGCGGTTTTTATAAAAAAATTAGAATCAGGATTTGATTTTGTTATCGGTTCGAGGTTTAAAGGAAAAATTGAAGATAAGGCCATGCCGTGGATGAACCGTTACATCGGTAATCCTATCCTCTCGGGATTGTGCAGGCTTTTTTTCCGCACAGGTATCTCCGATGTGCATTGCGGAATGCGCGCCTTTACCTCCGGGGCTTATAAAAAGATGCAATTAAGAACGCTGGGTATGGAATTTGCAACAGAAATGGTGGTAGCTGTATTGCAGAGCAACCTCAAGGTATGCGAGATCCCTATAAGTTACCATCCCCGCGCTGGAGAATCGAAGTTACACCCTTTATTTGATGCCTGGCGGCATATCCGTTTTATGCTGCTTTATTGCCCTTTATGGCTGTATTTTATTCCCGGTTTAACAAGTTTTATCCTTGGAATGTTCTTTCTGCTGGCCTTGCTTAAGGGGCCTTTCCTTTTTCTTGGACGGCAGTGGGACCTGCATCTTATGGTTTTTTCCAGCGTTATCTGTATTCTTTCATATCAGGTTCTTAATATAGGCATTTATGCGCACACCTTTGCCATCAAACAAGGCTTTTTAAAATACGACAGAATTACGCGTTTCTTTCAACGAAATTTCAGCTTAGAAAAAGGGATTTTTCTGGGGATAGGGGTGTTTTTGGCAGGGTTTATTATCCTATTATTTATATTTTTAGATTGGTTTTCCAAAGGATTCGGAGCTTTGTATAGAATAAGGGAATCTATCTTAGCAATGACATTATTAGTCGTGGGCCTTCAGACCATTTTTTCCTCATTTTTTATCAGCCTTTTATTCCTTGATAGAGATTAAATAACGTCAACGATGAAAAAAGTACACGTGATAATGATACTATCCTTAATAGTATCATTAGGCTTTTTTTTAAGGACTTATAACCTTGATTTTCCTGCTATCGGCTACCATAATATGAAAGAAAATGACTTTCTAAGCATAGCGGAAAATATGCGTGATACAGGGGATTTCATAAGCCGTAAAGTATATTTTTTTAACGCCTTTGAGCCTGACACCCAAATAAAAATATTCCCTCAGCCGCCGCTTATCAGCTATCAGATACTCGCGTCATGGAACATTATAGGCAGAAACCTTTGGGGGCCTCGCTTGATAAATGTATTATTTGGAATAATCAGTATTTTAGCCATTTATAGGATCGCGCTGTTATTATTTCAAGATTTAATTCTCGCCTTATTCTGCGCATTCTTATTGGCCATTATGCCGTTAGCCGTATTTTTCTCGCGTAATCTCCAGCCAGAGAGCCCGGCATTTTTCTTTATGCTGGTAGGCAATTTATTTTATCTCGAGTTTGCTTATCGTCATAAAAAGAATTATCTCATTTTAGGGGGCATTGCTTTTTTTGCAGCCTGGCTTTATAAGTTTTCTTTTATTTTCGGAGCTCTGCCGTTTTTATTCCTCCTGCCGTTTAAATATATGCGTAAGAATAAAAAGGCGGTATTTTCATATTTAGCTTATTTTATTTTGCCCTATTCATTTATAATTTTAACAATAATATGGTTAAAGCTTATCGGGCAATGGCATTTTGTTCCTCAGCTGACTCTTGACAGAATTAAGATATTCGATTTATTTTCCCCCGCATATTGGAATCTTAACTGGAGGATCGTTTGGTGGTACATCCAGGGAGAGAATTTCACTATAGTATTTACTTTTTTAGCAATATGTGGAGTTATCATTGCTTCCCTGGGAAGGAAAGAGATCGTCGGCCGTTATATAATTGGATGGGCGTTTACGATAGTGCCATATTCCATGATCTTCTCCGATTATATTAATCAACATAATTATTACCAAATGCCTTTTTTGGGAATGGTTTGTATTGCTTCAGTCTATGCCGTGCTTAAGATCAGCAAAATAATAGGAATGAATATGCCGGGGTATTTGATCAGCTTGATAATAGTTTTATCAGCTATGCCTGTTTGCAAATCTATATATAGAATGTACGCAACTAATTTCTGGGGAGTTGATGTGGCCGGGAATTCTTTAAAAAAACTTACTCTTCCCGGGGAAAGATTATTTCTGTCCACGCATTCACAGGGCTTGGGGATCGCAACATATGCCCAAAGGTATTCCGGCTGGCCCGTAGATTTGGCAGATTTTAAAGAAAAAGAGGCTAAATTCAAAATAAGATACATATGTATTTACCCCGCATTATATTTTCAGCAATTAGAGAGTAATTCTCCCGAGATCGCCCGTTATATACAAGATAATTATCATCCTAAAGAATTAGGTTTATTGGGTTATCACGGCCGATTAGAATATTTGATTTTGGAGAAAGGCGGAACCTGGGATCCAAAAGATTATTTGGAAAAGGATTTTGGTTACGCACAACTTAAAACTGTATACAGGTTATTTGGTAAAAGAATACCTTTTTATACGGTTAGGCTCAATGGCCCAAATATATGAAGATACTTGTTATTAATGAGCCGTTTGTAAGAGATTTCTGCCGCACGCAGCGCTGGGCTGCCCGGACCAGGGGGCGGGCCTTGCGGGCCCCGGATTGGCTGGCCTATGCCGCCGGCGTTTTGGAGCGGGAAGGTTTTGAGGTGCGGCTTTTAGATATGGTGGCTGGCGGGCAGGAAAAGGAAGACCTGCGCCTGCTGATCAAAAGAGAAAGGCCTGATTTTGTAGTATTGGATTCTACTACCCCGTCTATTTATTCCGATATCGAGTGCGCCCGTATCGTCAAAGAAGGATCGTCTGCCAAAGTAATTATGGTAGGACCGCATATCTCTGCTTTGCCTGAAGAGACCTTAAGACTTGCGCAAGGCAACATAGATGTGGCCTGTATCGGAGAATACGATTATACCGTAAGGGATGTGGTTAAAAATTATGATAACCTGCGATCAGTAGCAGGTATTGCTTTTTATAGGCAGGGTAGTGTAACGAGAAATACCATAAGGCCGTTTATCGAGAATCTGGATGAGCTGCCATACCCTGCGTGGCATCAGCTGGACCTGATGAAGTATTTTGACGGCGGGAAACTTTATCCCTATATAGATATAATTTCAGGCCGGGGCTGCCCGAACGGGTGCGTATTTTGTCTCTGGCCGCAGGTCATGCACGGGACCAGGTATAGATTAAGGAGTCCGGAGAATGTAGTAGATGAAATCGAGCACGATATAAAACTTTGTTCCAAAGTTTTAAAGGGCGGTGAATTCTTCTTTGAGGATGATACCTTTACCGTAGATAAAACGAGGGCGGTGCGTATATGCGAAGAGATAATGAGACGGGGTCTCAAGATAACATTCTCCGTTAATGCGCGCGCGGATAACGCCGATGCCGAGCTGTTTAGGATAATGAAGAAGGCGGGCTGCCGGGAACTACTGGTAGGTTTTGAATCAGGAGCCCAGGCAGTGCTGGATAAGATGAATAAGCATATCCGGTTAGCCCAATCGCGCACCTTTATGGATAGCGCCAGGGCCGCGGGCCTCCAGGTCCACGGTTGTTTTGTTATCGGGCTGCCTGGTGAAACAGAAACCAGCGCTAAAGAAACAATAGATTTTGCCTTGAGTTTAGGATTGACCACAGCGCAGTTTTCCGGCGCGGTCCCGTTTCCCGGAACCGCTTTTTTTAGGGAATGTAAAGATATGGGGTGGCTGGTGACGGAAGACTGGTCCCGGTGGCTTGATAACGGAGAACAGCATGGTGTCGTAGGGTATCCGCAGTTTAGCCAGGAGAGGATAAACTATTATGTGGATCTGGGGTTAAAGAAATTTTATTTCAGGCCGCAGTATATCTGGCGGTTCGCGTTAAATACGCGGTCTATGGCGGATATATATAGAAAATTAAGAGGGGCATGGAATTTTGTATCCTATCTGTTTAAAGAATGAATGAGCCTTTGGTTAGTATAATAATCCCCGTGAAAAACGCAAGAAATACGATAGGAGGATGTCTGGTTTCAGTCCTGAATCTTGATTATGGTAATTTTGAAGTGATTGTAGTGGATGATGGTTCCCAGGATAAGACGGGTGAGATTATCCAAAGTTTTTCAGGCCGTGTTAAACTGATCACCCATCCTCAAAGCCGCGGGCCTTCAAGTGCAAGGAACGAGGCCGCCGGCCAGGCAAAAGGGGAATTCCTTGCTTTCACCGATGCGGATTGCATTGTGGATAAGGATTGGCTGAAAGAGCTGCTTTCCGGATTTACTGAATCGAATATCGCTTCTGTCGGGGGAAGGCAGGAAGTCCCCGAAGATGAGACGGTCTTTGGAAGAAGGGTATTTAAATTCATGAAAAGGGCCGGTTTTCTTACTGATTACATGCGCTGGGGAAAGGGGCGTCTTGTTTCAGTAGGGCATAATCCCTCTTGTAATGTTATGTATAGAAGAGACATTTTTTTGAAAGAGAGTGGTTTCCTGGATGGCCTATGGCCCGGTGAGGATGTGGAGTTCGATCATCGCCTGCGCCGGAAAGGAAAGGAGATTGTTTTTAATCCCAGGGCCGTTATTTTCCACTATCGGCCTTCTAATTTGAAGTTATTCTCAAGAATGATGTTCCGTTACGGTCGGGCGCAGGGGAGGCTCTTGAGGAGGCACGGAATTTTGAGAAAGATCCAAATTTTGCCTTTATTAAGTCTTGTTATTGTCTTCTGTGTTATTTTAAGTTTTTTCTCCGTTACTATAAAGGGTATTTTTGGGTTTAACATTTTTATTGTTTTTATCAGCCTTTTGGCGCTTATTTCCTGGAACGTAGGTTTTTATAAAGGCATTGTTTCTTTATGAGGATTATCCATACCCCCGCACGTTTTTACCCCTATATCGGTGGCACAGAACAGGTGGTTTATCATTTATGCAAAGGATTGGTCAAAAAAGGCCATCAGATACGGGTAATATGCGCTAATGAGCCGGCTATCGGCGATGGCGTAATTGAGGGGATAGAAATAAAAAGAATTCCCTATTGCTGCAAGGTGGCAAACAGCAATATTACCCCGGCTTTATTCAAAGAATTAGTAAGGGAAGATTTCGATATTATCCATACGCACCTGCCGCATCCCTGGAGCGCAGATATCAGCGCAATCGTATCTTTATTCAAAGATAAACCCCTGTTTTTAACTTACTATAACGACATAATAGGGGAAGGAATAAATAGTCCTATCGCTAACCTTTATAATCTTACTGCACTGAAATTTTTGTTGAGAAGGGCGCGCAAGATATTTATTGCCCATAAGGGTTACCTCAAGGTCTCGTCTTTTTTACGGCCGTTTACCGGCAAAATTATCATATCCCCCTTTGGCGTAGATCCGGGAAAATTTAAGCCGGATTTTGCTGCAAAAGGTGATAATACCGTTACTATTTTTTTCTTAAGCAAATTAGACGGATTTCATCGTTACAAAGGGTTGGATTATTTGTTGCCCGCCGTAAAGAGATCGGTTAAAAACAATGCGGTTGAGTTGTATATCGGAGGAGAGGGTGAATTGGCCGATTATTATAAATTATGGGTCAAGCGGAATGGCTTAGAGGAAATGGTGCATTTTTTAGGTTTTATCCGGGATGAAGATTTAGCAAAATATTATAATTTGTGCGATATTTTTGTTCTGCCATCGGTATCATCCGGGCAAGAAGGATTTGGCTTGGTGGCTTTAGAGGCGATGGCTTGCGGAAAGCCGGTCATAGTCAGTAATGTGGTAGGAATAGCTGATGATGTAAGCAAGGAGAAGGCGGGGCTTGTAGTAGAGCCCGGGAATATCGGTGACTTAGCCGAAGCCATACAGTATTTATGTTTTTCTAAAGGAGAACGCAAAATAATGGGAGAGAATGCCTGTAATTTAGTAAATAAGGAATACGCCTGGTCAAGGCATGCCGATATAGTAGAAGGTGAATATAAGAAAGTCTATGGAACTTAAGTCAAGATGAGAATCGGAATAGATGCTTATCCCCTGGTAAGGCCGGCAAAAGCAGGCATAAGCTATTATATTTACTGCATGGTTAAGAATATTTAAGGCGGTAAATAAATTTAGCACAGGCTGGATGATGTTTAATGCCAGGATGGATCTGGTTCGCGATAAGATAGGCGTATTCTGGGGAACCCAGGGTTTTTTGCCTTTTAGATTACCGGAAGAGATGAAGGCGGTAATCACAGTATATGATTTAGTGTATAAACGCTATCCCGGCACGTTGAATTGGGATAATAAAGTTATTTTTCCGCTTCTTTTCAAAAATTCGTTGTTGAGGGCGGATAAGATCATCGCTATTTCTAAAAGTACAAAGGACGAGTTGCTGTTTTTTTTCCCGTTTTTAAAAGGAAAAACTGAGGTTATATATCCTGCGACAGAAATGCTTTGGAGACTAGAGGATAAGAAAGAATCTTTCTCAGAAGAAATTTTAAAAAAGTTAAAAATTCAAGAAAAAAGATATCTTCTTACCGTATCTACCATTGAGCCGCGCAAGAATATTAGTAACCTGTTGAAGGCTTACGCTGAATTAAAAAAGCAGAATGTTTTCCATGTTCCTTTATTAGTTGTCGGTAAATACGGCTGGAAATCGCGGGGTGTGTATAGATTATGCAAAAAATTAAATCTTAGCGATGACGAGGTTATTTTTACGGGCCATGTTTCAGATGCGCAGCTCCTGAGGCTATATCAGGCAGCCGAATTATTCATCTCGGTTTCTTTATATGAAGGTTTTGGCCTCCCATTAACGGAGGCTATGGCCTGCGGCATACCTGTTGTAGCTTCAGATATCCCGGTCTTTAGAGAAATATTGGATAATGCAGCCGTATTCGTCGACCCCTTAAGCCCTGAAGGCATATCAGACGGGATACTCAGGGTGTTAAATAATCATAGCCTAAGGAAGACATTGACTCAAGCGGGGATTGAGCAGATGAAGTTGCTTTCCCGGGAAGACCCCTCTTTAAAAATGTTAGATATATTTAACTCCTTTAGGTTATAAGGCGGGGTTTAAAAGCATATTCATTAAATATTGCGCAGCGTTATTTTAACAGTATAAAAATGGGCAGAGTTACGATTATACTTATTAATTATAACAATTACCTTGATACCATAGAGTGTCTCGAGTCCCTCTTAAGGATTGAGTTTCCTGACTATCAGGTAATAGTTATAGACAATAACTCCACTAATGATTCCTGTGGTAAAATTATAGGTTGGTTAAAAGGTGAAATAAAGCCGGATCTGTCCAGCAGTAATCTTAAGGAACTAGTCAACCCTCCCTTATCCAAGCCAGTACCGTATATTTATTACGATTTTATCTGTAATGAATTCCTTGCAAAAGGTGAAGGGGTACCTGTGGGCAGCGCGGTAAGCAGCGGCCAAAAGGTTACCATGGGCCTGCGGCTGGTCCTTATACGCTTATCTCTTAACTTGGGTTTTTCAGGGGCAAATAACATAGGAATTAAATTCGCCATGAATAATTTTCCGCAGGAATATTTTTGGTTCCTGAATAATGATACAGTTGTGGAAAAATCGACATTGAAAGAAATGCTCACAACTATGAATAGCGGCAGCACTATAGGGGCGGTCGGTTCAAAAATATTGTATTACGATAAGCCGGATGTAATCCAGTGTCTTGGCGGCGGGGAGATAAAATGGAATTATGATATCTCTCCTTATAAGGGGAAAAGAGATTCTGAGCCATATGACAGGGAGATAACGGGCTATATAACCGGTTCAAGTCTTCTGATAAAAAAAGAAATAGTGGAAAAGGTTGGTTTGTGGGATGAGATTTTTTTTATGTTATTTGAAGACCTGGATTATAGTTTGAGGATAAGGGGCTGTGGCTATAAACTTTATCTATCCGCAAGAAGCAGGGTTTTCCATAAAGAAGGCGCCAGCACCAATAGAGTGATCACAACTAAATATTTCCTGGGAAGAGAAACGCAAAGGATATCTTTTGAAGGTTTCTATATCGTAGGTTATTACGGTATCCGCAACTGGATTTATTTTAACCGTAAACACAAGAGTCTATTTTTAAAGATATCCTATTGTTTTTTATTGTTACCCTTTTATTTTTTAGGTACGATAATTTTTATATCTATTTTTGATGATAAAAAAATACAGAGGTCTAAAATAGTAGCCGCGGCTTTTAGGGACGGCTTAATAAATAAGATGGGGTATGCGCAGATAGAGGAAAGAGTATTTAGTTAGCCGGAAAAGTGCAACCAGTTCTCAAAGAGATATGAAAAAACAGCCGTCATCGCGGCCCGAAGATAAGTGTTTGATTTGCTCTAGACAGAGCAAGCTTCATTTCGTGGAAAGTTTTAAGAAATACTCGATCTATAGCTGTTCCCTCTGCAAGGGGCAATTTGCAATCCCGATGCAGGCAGGGGATTACGGGTCGTTATACCGGCCGGGAGGAGGAGGGGATTTTACTTACAAGAACCACGTTGCCTTAAAGCCCGATGCTTATGTCTCTATTTATGCAGCAAGCCCATTCATCAGGATTGTCCTGTCTTTTCTAAAAAAATATAATCCCAAAGGCAGGCTGCTTGATATAGGATGTTCTCAGGGCGCCTTTGCCAGGTTGGTTTCTGATATGGGATTTGAGGTATTCGGGATTGACCCTTCCTCAGAAGCTATAAAATACGCTAGAGAAAATTATTCCCTAAGCAATACTTTTGTTTCTACCATAGACGATATTCCTGCGGGCCTGGCTGATTTTGATCTGGTCGCCGCGCTTGAAGTTATTGAGCACCTGGAGAGGCCGGCCTCGCTGTTGAGGAAGTCTTTCCAGCTCTTAAAACCCGGAGGTAGGCTTATCCTGACTATCCCAAACAATGAAAGCCTAGAGGTAAAGTTTGGCAGGCGGCCGTCCGTAGATTATCCGCCTAATCACTTAAGCCGTTATAGCAAACAAACGATCCGCTGCTTACTGGAGTATTCAGGTTTTGATAGTGTCGCTATCCATACTTCCCCCATAGGCAGATGGACTATCGGAAATATAATAGCTCCGGGAATCATACGGCAGTTATCGTGCGAAGGCGGGATGGATATGTCCGTTTGCCTTGAAGAGGATAGAAGTAAAGGTCCGCGGGTTTTAAATTTGCTCAGACTAAAACCATTGCTTGGCCTTTCGCGTTTAATGGGAGATATCATATCATTTTTAGTGAAAATATTTTTTCCCGTACAGGGTGATCATATCGTGGCCATAGCAAGAAAACCGCCGCTAGAAAGTAAAATTTAATTGGGGAATTTGCCGGAAGGTTATCCGGGTTGCTCAGGATTTTATTCTTCTTAATTTTTTCCTTTATCATTAGTCATATTTATATTACAATCTTAGATGTCAGGAAGCGCGTGTTTAGGGTTGGTATCATTTCTAATGTTTTAGCGAGTTTTTATATTCTGGTTACTTAAGCGTTTATTGGGGCTGTAGCTCAGCTGGGAGAGCACCTCGTTCGCAACGAGGGGGTCAGGGGTTCGAATCCCCTCAGCTCCACCAGATTTTTCCGACAAGGAAAAATCTGGTGGCACTAAAGCGCCCTTGTTCGCTTACGCTCACAAGGATTTCGCTAAACCAAAGATTCTTGTGCTCAAGCGTAATTTTGCGACAAGCGAGGCAGCGAGCGTAGTGCCTATCAGCACACTTGCTAAAATAGAAGGTGGTTATATTTTAAACTCTTCTATGGAAATCCTCATCAAGATTTCAGATGTTTTTGGGCAGGGTGTTGATGATTTATTAGGTAGAAAATGATTGACAAAGGTAAAGTGCGTGATAAAATAATTCCCGTTAATAAGATTAATGGGTGGTATGTTACGAAGGGGGAACTGCCACGTTAAAATAATTAAAACCTTCGCTTGAAAAGGCGGAGGTTTTTATGTTTATAGGGACAAATAATCCCATGTTAACTCAGGAAAGACAAAGTATTCCAAAGGAATTGAAGACAGATATCAGGAAAGGTGATTGTCTGGAAGTGCTTAAGGATTTTCCTGATAATTTCTTTGATTTAATAGTTACTTCCCCTCCCTATGCTGATAGTAGAACAAACACCTATGGAGGCATTAAGCCTGAAAAATATGTTGAATGGTTTCTGCCTCGTAGTGAGAAATTTCTTCGAGTACTTAAGCCAACTGGGACGTTTATACTCAATATAAAAGAACGTGTGGTGAATAGTGAAAGACATACCTATGTTATTGAGCTAATTCTAAATTTGAAAAGACAAGGGTGGATTTGGAGTGAGGAGTTTGTCTGGCACAAAAAAAATTGCCATCCCGGTAAATGGCCCAACAGGTTTCGAGATGCGTGGGAAAGGTGCCTACAATTTAATAAAACTAAGACATTTCATATGTATCAAGAAAACGTCATGGTACCAATGGGGGATTGGGCAAAAACTAGACTTAAGCAACTTGGCAAGAATGATATTATTCGGTTTAATTCACAGTCTGGAAGTGGTTTTGGCAAAAATATTGCTAATTGGATAGGCCGCGAAAAAGCCTATCCCTCTAATGTTTTACATCTTGCAACTGAAACAGGTAATAAGAATCATAGCGCAACGTTCCCCAAGGCACTGCCAGAATGGTTCATCAAATTATTTACAAAAAAAGATGATTGGGTTCTTGATCCATTTATGGGCGCAGGGACTACTTGCGAAGCTGCCTACCAATTACACAGGAATTCAGTAGGAATTGATATTGTTTCCGATTATGTAAAGATGGCGAGAGAAAAAGTTCCATCTGTGGATTACTTTATTGCAGAAAAAAGGGGCGTTTATGGGAAAAATAACAAAAAAGGAAATAACAGAGTTTATCGGGCAGAATATACAAAGGTTTCATAAAGCCAGATTAGACAGCCTCTTGACTCTAAAATTAAACGAAGTGCTCAAGAGAAAGAATCCGTACCTTTTTAAAGCAAAAGATATTACAACAGCGCAGGACATTGTAAAATTAATATTAGACGCGCATCTTTCTTCTCAAGAAGAGGGGATATTTGGCGGATTTCTTGAGGCATTAGCAATATTTATTTGTAATAAGGTTTATAGCGGATATAAATCTTCTGCCGAAGGGATTGATTTGGAATTTGATAAAAATAACAGTAAGTATATCGTGGCTATCAAATCCGGTCCTAATTGGGGCAATAGTCGTCAAATTTCAAAGATGCTGGATGACCTTAAAAAGGCAAAGAGAGTTTTAAGGACTAATTTCAAGGTCACAAACATCATAGCAATTAATGGCTGTTGTTATGGGATAGACGATAATCCAGACAAAGGAGATTACATTAAGCTGTGTGGTCAGAGGTTTTGGACTTTTATTTCAGGAGATGGGAATCTTTATATTAAGATAATTGAACCTCTTGGTTACCAAGCAAAAGAAAAGAATAAACAGTTTTTACAGGAGTACGGAAGAGCGATCAATAGATTTACTATGGAATTTGGAAAGAATTATTGCTCTCGAAGCGGAGATATCCTTTGGAATAAGTTAGTGAAATTCAACTCTGGCAAGAAGAAAAATAACAATACTCGATGGTAGATTAAGGAATTAAAGTTACGTTTTACCCCGTGATTATTCCCGACTATCTTAAACCTTCGCTCCCGAATAGAGGGCGAAGGTAACTTTGCTACAGCAAAGCCGAGCGGTAAATCGGGAGATACGGGAGCGCGCTCCGCGCGCGGAACATCGACATAGATTGAAATTATTTTAACGGTGAGTGTTGGAGACATGTTCTAACCTTCTCCAATACGCACCACCAAAATTTCCCGCCATTTTAATCCAATGAAAAAGATATTTGTTTTAAGTCTCTTTTTTTCTCTGGCGCTGGCGTGCGTCCATCCGCCTGACTTATCCGCCGAGGAGAAGCTTAAAGAAGCGCTCTTTTATAAAAAACTCGAAGGTAATACGGTGCAGTGCCAGCTTTGTCCGCGCAGATGTACCCTGCTGGATAAGGCCCGGGGTTTCTGCAGGGACAGGGAGAATCGCGGAGGGACGCTCTACTCATTATGTTACGGAAAGCTTGTCGCCGTGCACATCGATCCGATAGAGAAAAAACCGCTTTTTCATTTCCTGCCTTCGACTACCGCTTATTCCATCGCTACTGCCGGCTGTAATCTGAGATGCAAATTCTGCCAGAACTGGGAGATCTCTCAGGCTAAGCCGGAAGAGGTGGCCTACGAGTACATGGAACCCGGGGAGCTGGTGGCCAAGGCCAAGGCCTCCGGCGCGCCTACTATCGCCTTTACATATACTGAGCCTACGGTCTTTTACGAATATATGCTTGAGACTGCCAGGCTTGCCAAGGCTCAAGGGTTAAGGACCATGATGCATTCAGCAGGTTACATCAATGAAGAGCCCTTAAAGGAATTGGTTAAATATCTCGATGCCGCAAATATTGACCTGAAGGGCTTTAGCGATGAGTATTATTCCAAGATGTCAGAGGCGACCCTGGAGCCGGTACTCGCTACACTCAAAGTCCTTAAAGGCAGCGGCGTGCACGTGGAGATCACCAATCTGGTCCTTGCAGGATATAATGATGATGAAGCCTCGCTTAAAAAGATGTGCCTCTGGATAAAGGATAATGTGGGGGCGGATACCCCGCTGCATTTTTCCCGGGCCTTCCCTCTGTATCAGCTTACCAGCATCAACCCTACGCCTCCGGAGACACTCCAGAAGGCAAGGCGCATTGCCATGGAGTGCGGATTAAAATACGTTTATATCGGTAATCTGCCGGGAGATCCTGCGGAAAATACCTATTGCCCGAAATGCAAGAAACTGCTTATCGAACGCCGGGGATATTTTGTGGTGCAGAATAATATCGAGGACGGCAAGTGTAAGTATTGCGGAGAAAAGATAGAAGGGGTGTGGAAATGAGGTTTAAAATAAGGGAATTCTTATTATCGGGTATTATATGCGTTTTGATGTCCGGGTATGGAAATCTGCTTTTCGGAGCCGAAGACGTAAAGCTGCCTAATTTCGCAGGCTCATTCTATCCGGATGACCCGCAGGAATTATCCAAAATGATTGACGGTTTTTTGGAGAAGGCGAATCCTCCGGCAGTAGAAGGTAAAATCTTTGCCTTGATCGTGCCGCACGCCGGTTACGGATTTTCCGGGCCTACGGCTGCCTATGGATTCAAGCTTATAAAAGGGAAACCCTACAAAACCGTGATTGTCCTGGCGCCCAGCCACCGCTACGCCTTTATGGGGGCATCGGTATATCCTAAAGGGGCATTCCGCACTCCCCTGGGTGACCTTCAGATCGACGCTGGATTCACCCAAAAACTCCTGACTAAAGACAAGGACAGCGATATTGTTTTTGATCCCGCGGCCTTCAAAGAAGAACATTCTCTGGAGGTAGAGCTTCCTTTTCTGCAAAAAGTCCTTTCGAATGGCTGGAAGCTAGTCCCCATAGTCTTAGGGGACTGTACGCTTAAGAGCTGCGAACATCTCGCCGAGACTTTAAAGAGCGCTATCGGCAACCGCACGGATGTGCTGGTGGTCGCCTCTACGGACATGTATCACGGTTATGATTATGACGAGTGCGAGGCAACCGACGCCAAAACGCTGGACGTTATGAAAAAGATGGACGCCGAGGGACTGTATTACGGGGTGCGCGATAACAGCCTGCAGCTGTGCGGCGGTTTCGGCGTGGTGACCACGCTTATGCTCTCGAAAAAATTGGGGCACAATATCTTAAAGGTCCTAAATCACACGAATTCCTGCGTGGCAACCGGCAAGATGCAAAAAGGTATATGGACCGTGGGTTACGGCGCCAGCGCCATAGACAATAATACAAAAGAAGCTGTCGTCCAGGGGAAAAAAGAGGAGGCTATGTTGGATAAGCAAGAGAGGAAAAAATTACTGGAGTTAGCGCGTAATTCCATAGAGACTTATTTGAAGACTAATAAAAAATTAGAGGTTTCCGAGACAGACCCGCTGTTATTGAAGGATATGGGGGCGTTTGTCACCCTGCGCGAGCATGATAATCTGAGAGGTTGTATCGGTAATCTCACCGGCAGCCAACCCCTATATCTGACTATACGGGATATGGCAGTGGAGGCGGCAACGGGTGATTCGCGTTTTCCCCAGGTCAATCCATCGGAACTAAAAGACATTGAGATCGAGATTTCTGTGCTTTCTCCTATGCAGAAGGTTAATTCTGCCGATGATGTTGAGATAGGAAAACACGGGGTCATGGTGCGCAGGGGATATAGGAGCGGCGTGTTTCTCCCTCAGGTCGCTGCTGAAACCGGCTGGTCCAAAGAGGAATTTCTCTCGCAGCTCTGCTCGCAAAAGGCGGGCCTGCCTGCCGATGCCTGGAAAGACAAATCCACGGATATCTATGTTTTTACCGCTGAGGTTTTTTCGGAAGGCAATTATTGAGCAACGCGGAAGTAATGGAATACCTGTTCGCACACGAAATTTTCTGGCGTCGGCTACGGTTTACGGCTCGTTACGCTCACCTTCGTCTGGGACCGACTTACGGTAGTTCGCTACACTCGCCGTAATTCCTTGCCGACATTTGCCATAAAATTTCTAATGTGTGCTCACAGGTATGTCCATTACTTATCAGTAAATCAATAAATGTAATATGAGAATATTTTTGAGTTTTTTTCTGCTCGGGTTTTCTTTCGGCGCCGGCCCGTGCCTGGTGGCCTGCGGGCCGCTTTTTCTTTCCTATAGCGCGGGCACAGGCAAAGGTTTAGCCGGGAGCGCCCTGGCGTATATCTTATTTTCTTTTAGCCGCATAGCTGTGTATCTAGCCCTGGGGATAGCGATCTTTCTCTTTGGCCAGGCCATGACCAATTACGCGTTAGGCAGCTTCTCCCGATATTTGTACGTTATCGGCGGGTCATTCATTATTCTGCTGGGAGTTTTTATCGCTATCGGCAAGAATCTAAACCACGCCTTTTGTCATAAAATACAAGGGGCATTCATAAAAAAAGACGCCAAGACCCTCGTTATCCTTGGGATGGTCGTCGGTATCCTGCCTTGCGCGCCGCTTATTTCAGTAATTTCTTATATCGGGCTTATTGCCAGGACATGGTTTGATAGTTTGCTGTTTAGCTTATATTTTGGCCTGGGCACAGCCGTCTCGCCGTTATTCTTGCTCGCGTTATTTACCGGACTGATCCCGAAATGGATGAATCCCAGGATACTTAAATTATTTAATCTTGCCTGCGGCCTGGTGGTAGTATTCTTGGGCGCAAGATTGATCCGCAGGGGGTTATAGTGGTGCGCATTTTTATTTCTTCGCAGGATATAAGCGCTGGGACGATCGTTATCTCTGATAATAAAAAATTGCATTATTTAAAAGACGTTTTAAGGTTAAAAAAAGGAGAGGAGCTTACCGCGGTCGATGAAAATGAAACGGCATATTGCGCGGTAGCAGAAAAGATCACGGCGCGAGGTATAATTTTGAGGATTAAAAAGGAAAGGCCCAAATGTATGAAGCAGTCCCGGTTAAGGCTTACTATTGCCTGCGCTATACCTAAAAAAACCAGGATGGACGATATTGTGGATAAACTTACGCAGCTGGGGGTGGACTGTATTATACCGATGTTTACAGAAAGGGTGATCGTGAAGCTCGATGGATCGGCTGCGGAGGCCCGTTTTGCGCGCTGGCAGAAGGTCGCCCAAAGCGCATCCCAGCAATCCCAGCGCATAAGCCAGCCGGTTGTGGAAAAGATAAAGAAAATCGAAGAGGTGATTGAAAATTCAAATAGTTTTGATCTAAAATTGATCCCGGCATTGATCGGAGAGCGCCGGGTTTTGAAAGAAATTTTGGATCGGGGGGGATATAAGAATATACTGGTGCTTATCGGGCCGGAAGGGGATTTTACTCCCGAAGAACTCGCCCTGGCAATGCGCAAAGGCTTCATCCCGGTTACCATGGGCGAACAGGTGCTGCGGGTTGAGACCGCGGCAGTGGCGGCGGCAAGCTTTATCAGGCTATATGAAAACCATTAAATTCTATACGCTAGGATGTAAGGTAAATCAGTATGATACCCAGAGCCTGCGCGAGGATTTTTTAAGGCGGGGATTTAAGGAGTTCGCTAACGGCAAGGCAGCCGATATCTACGTGATTAACACCTGTACCGTCACCGCCAGGGCGGACAGCGAATCTCTCGGCTTTGTGCGCAAGGCGCGCAGGGAAAATCCCGCGGCCAGGATCATCGTCACCGGCTGCCTGGCGGAATTAGATGCGAGAAAGATTGAACAGGTAGATAAAAATAGTTTAATTGTCAGGAATAGGGATAAAGAAAGTATTATTCAACGACTAACGACTAACGACCAACGACTAACAACTAACGGCATTTCTCATTTTAAAGGTCACACCCGCGCGTTCTTAAAAATTCAGGACGGCTGCGATAATTTCTGCTCTTATTGTAAGGTGCCGTTGGTGCGCGGCCGCTCAAGAAGCAAGCCCTTAATGGAGATTGTTAGCGAAGCGAGGGATCTTGTAAAAAGCGGTTTCAAAGAGATAGTCTTGACCGGAATATGCCTGGGTTCTTATGGAAAAGACCTTAAACCTGAGATAGGGTTGGTCAACCTGATTGAGGAATTGGAGAAGATAGGGCAACTCTTGCGTATCCGCCTGAGCTCTATTGAAGCAGCCGATATCAGCGAGGCATTAATACTGAAATTGAGCCGGTCAAAAAAATTATGCCGGCACCTGCATATCCCCATCCAGAGCGGCGATGACAATGTTTTAAAAGATATGCATCGGCGCTATACCAGAGCGGATTATCTTAATCTTATAAAGAAGATAAAAAGAAAAATTCCGGGGGTCGCCATTACTACCGATGTCCTGGTGGGTTTCCCCGGGGAGCTCCAGGGGAATTTTGAGAATACCATGGATCTGGTTAAGAAGATCATGCCGCTTAAGGTGCATATTTTCCCTTATTCCAGAAGAGAAGGGACTTTTGCGGCGCAAGATAGAAATAAAGAAGTTCCTGTCCATATGATCAGGGAAAGGCTCCTGACCTTAAAAAAACTCGCCGATACCTGCGCCATGGATTATAAGAAGCAATTCCTGGGTAAAAAGATGGAAGTGCTGTTTGAAGAAGGATGCAAAGATTCACCCGGGTGGTGGCAAGGCCATACGGATAACTATATTTTGGTCAGGTTTAGATCCGGCCGCAATTTAAAGAATAGACTCATCAAGGTGCCGGTAGATTTTCGTTGACCCGCAGCAACGGGTATGTTATATTTTAACTATGCAAAGAGCCTTGAGGGTGCTTGTGTTTGCAGGTGCGCTTGTTTTATCTTTAGCCTGCCATAATCGCGTTTTTGCCGCAGCCACAGAAGAAAGACTCACCATAGTCACTTATTATCCCGCGCCATCAGGAACCTACGATCATTTGACCACTACAGGCAAAACTTATCTTGCGACAAATCCAAATAATACAGTTCCCGCTCCTGGCGTAGGTATAGGAACTAGCGGTCCTTTGGCATCTTCAGCCTTACTTCAGGTGGGCACTTCTCCTGGGCCGGGATTATTCGTGACTTCCGGGGGAAATGTAGGGATTGGCACGACTGATCCGGGGACTAATAGATTATATGTTAATGGAGATACGTATATTAATGATCCTGCTATTGGAGGTTATGCAGGAAATATAACTCTCCTCAGACCTGATTTCTCTAATTGTGTTTTAAAAATACAAGGAGGAGTAATCATGCCTTCTGGAACGGACCCGACACAACCTTGCCAATAATAGTTCGGATCACTAGGGCAATGAAACTTATATGATGATCTTGAACAAAAATAATATTTATAGACTTACAATTATTATATTTATTTTTTGTGTAGGTTCTATATATGGAAGCACAGAAGAGGGGCTTACCATTACTACATATTTTCCTGCGCCTTACGGGAGTTATAGAGACTTGACTACCACAGGTAATACTTATCTAGCTACAGACGGAAGTAGTAATGTAGGTATTGGCACAACCGCGCCCGTGCCACAAGGATTACTACAGGTAGGAGATTCGTCTAACCCGGGTTTATTTGTGCAGAAATCAGTCAATGGCAATATAGGTATGGGAACAACCACCCCTTTGGATTACAAGTTATACGTAATTGGCGATCTGTACATAAAAGGTGAGTTATCGCATCCAGCAGGCTCTGTCCCTCCGGGTGTTGGGGCAGGCGCGTGTCCAGCCCCTTGTACGTTACAGCTCTGTAAAAATGGTACCTGCGCGGGGTACGGCGATGCGGCTAATATTTGTACAATAATTATACTGGACGGGATTATAACTTCTTATTCTAATTGCGAATAGAGTAAGGCCGCAGCGTTATTATATAAAGACTATGCGAAGTATTTCTAGAATAACAGTGTTTTTGGTCTTGGCCGCAATGAATTATTTTTTTCTTTCTTTTGCTGCGGCAGATGAGTCGATCGTGGAAGAAAAATTTTCAATCACTTCTTATTATCCTTCTCCAGGCGGAAGTTACTTTGAGTTGACAACTACTTCCAACACTTATCTTGCTACTAGAAGCGGCAATGTGGGTATTGGTACAAGCGAGCCGCAAGGGTTATTACAGGTGGGCGTTTCTTCGGATATTAGATTAGTTGTATCCGGCTCTGGAAATGTAGGTATTGGGATAGCTGCTCCAGCAGATAAGAGATTATATGTAAATGGCAGATTATTCGTTAAAGGTATCATGGGCAGTGATTCTGAAACCCCCTCTAATAGCCGCGAAGATCCTGCTGCTGCCACGGTACTTTTAAAAGTAACGCAATCCGGCGGAACGTGTGTTATTAGTGTAACGAAGGGGGTTATTAAGTTTACTAATTGTTGAGATCGTAGCTGGCTTTAGGGACAGAGGATAGTTTTTCGTTAGATTTTCCCTCTTTTTTCGTCTAATATAAGCGGAAAGGAGGGATTTTTTTCAAGGAAAAGCGCCTTTTAACTTTAATTGACACCAATAGGGAATTAAGTTATAATAAAATTTCTAAATTAATCTAACCGGAGGTCTATAATGATCGCAGAAAAGAAAAAAGAGGAAGGAAAACAAGAGGCAAAGAACGTTTCTGAGCGGCAGAAGGCCCTGGAATTAGCCCTTGCCCAGATAGAGAAACAGTTTGGCAAAGGCTCGATTATGAAGCTGGGCGGGGATGTCAAGGTGAACGTAGAGGCCATCCCTACCGGAGCGTTGACCCTGGACCTGGCTTTGGGTGTTGGCGGCCTGCCTCGGGGGAGGGTGGTTGAGATATTTGGGCCGGAGGCATCCGGTAAGACCACTCTTACTCTTTGCGTGATACGTGAAGTGCAGAAAAAAGGCGGTGTCGCGGCTTTTATTGACGCCGAGCACGCCTTTGATTCCACCTACGCCAAGATCATCGGGGTGAACCTGGACGATCTATTGATCTCCCAACCGGATACCGGAGAACAGGCATTGGAGATCGCCGAGACCCTGGTGCGTTCAAATGCCGTGGATGTGATTATCATTGACTCGGTGGCGGCGCTTACCCCGCGCGCGGAGATTGAAGGCGAAATGGGCGATGCGCATGTAGGCCTGCAGGCCAGGTTGATGTCTCAGGCCTTGCGTAAACTCACAGCGGCCATCAGTAAGTCGCGCACCTGCATGATCTTTATTAATCAGCTGCGCGAGAAGATCGGGGTAATGTTCGGAAGTCCTGAAACGACCCCCGGAGGCCGCGCGCTTAAGTTCTACTCATCGATAAGGCTGGACCTCAGGAGGATCGCTACCTTAAAATCCGGCGATATGGTCATTGGTAACCATGTTAGGGCCAAGGTGGTTAAAAATAAGGTTGCCCCGCCTTTTCGCGAGGCAGAATTTGATACCTTACACAACGAGGGGATTTCCAAGGCCGGAAGCGTAATTGACGCCGGGGTTAACACGGGCGTAATTGAAAAGTCCGGCACCTGGCTTTCTTTTGGCCAGGAGAAGATCGGCCAGGGCAGGGATGCTGCAATAAAGCTCCTGCGGGAAAAACCAAAGCTGCAGGACGATATAGAAAAAGAGGTCCGCAAGAAGATCACGGGCATATAGTCGTTGGTCGTTAGTCGTTGGTCGCTGGCGTTAGTTTATGAAATGAAAAAAAAGATTTTATTTATTAGTATAATCTTTGCGGGGGTTGCTTTTTGCCCGCAGGTCTATGCGGATAAGTCTTCCCTGGAAGGATTCGGCATGGAAGACGCGGTGATCAATGTGGCCAATACCTCCGGCAAGGCAGTGGTTTCTATCAGCACCGAACATATTGCCAGGATCAGGGATTATGGAGTTTACAACAATTCTTTTGCCGGCTCACCTTTTAGCGAGGACGAATTTTTCCGCCGTTTCTTTAGCGATTTTTTTGGCGAGGTCCCGGAGAGGGAATTTAAGCAGATAGGTCTTGGTTCAGGAGTGATCATTAATCCCGATGGGTATATTTTGACCAATGAGCACGTAGTGGCAAGCGCCGATAAGATCGTCGTGACTCTGGCTGACGGCCGGGCTTTTAAAGGAGAGGTCAAAGGGACAGACTCGCGGTTAGATCTGGCAGTGATCAAGATAAATGCGCGCAATCTTCCTTTCGGCCTGTTGGGAGATTCGGATGCCTTGAAAGTCGGCCAGTGGGCAGTGGCTATCGGTAATCCCTATGCCTTTGCCATGGAGAACCCCGAGCCAACGGTATCTGTAGGCGTGATCAGCGCGCTCCATCGCTCACTGGGGAGCGCGCTTGCGCAGGGCAGGGATTATGGTAACCTTATTCAGACGGATGCCGCGATTAACCCCGGGAATTCCGGCGGGCCGTTGGTCAGCCTCAGGGGTGAGATAGTAGGGATAAATACGGCCATATTTTCCACTACGGGAGGATATCAGGGGATCGGGTTTGCCATACCGATTAATAATGCCAAGAGGATAATCTCTCAGCTTATCGCGGGCAAAAGAATAGCGCATGGTTGGCTGGGGATGGTAGTCCAGGGTTTGAACGAGCAGCTGGTGCAGTATTTTGGATTGGCAGATGCGCGCGGAGTGCTGGTGATCCAGGTATTACAGGGTAGTCCTGCCGAGGCCTGCGGATTAAAGGCAGGAGATATCATCAGGCAAATAGATAATATCGTCATTAGTAATGCGCGGGAGTTCCTGAACGCTATAGACCGGTTAGAGGCCGGGCATCGCGTAAAGATAATTGTAATACGCAACAGCCAGCAATCGGGCTTAGAGGCTATAGTAGGCATAAGGCCGGATGAGGCCGAGGCTGCAAAGCCGCAGCAACCAAAGAGCGCGGCAGGAGGAAGTTGGCGGGGGATGATGGTCGCCCAGGCTAATGAAGGTGTTTTTGTGGTAAGGGTTGTTCCGGGAAGCCCTGCCGATGCCGCAGGGGTTTCCAGCGGTGATTTGTTGTTAGAGATAAACAAACAACCTGTCGCAAACCTTATCGATTACAAGAATGCGGTAACCGGCTTAAAAGGCAATTGCCTGGTCAGGACCAACCGCGGATATTTTCTATTAAGAGATTGAAGCTGATACAAGCGCAACAATTGTCATTGCGAGCGAAGCGAAGCAATCTCAAAATTGGGATTGCTTCCTGCCTGCCGGCAGGCAGGCGTCGTCCTTCGGCTCCTCGCAATGACAAGGCATTCAAGGATGCGCGGGAATACGCGTTCCTGCTTTTAAAATTCAGGTCTCGCAGCGCGCAAGAGTTACGCCAGCGGCTGGAGAAGAAGAAATTTACCCCGCAGGCCGTTGAAGAGACTATTGGTTTCTTAAAAGAAAAAAAGTTTATTGATGATCTCTCTTTTGCCAGGGCCTGGGTGACGGAGCGCCTTAAAAAACCTTTTGGGTTAAGAAGGATAGAGCTGGAATTAAGGCAAAAAGGCATAAGCGCGCCTGTCATTGAAGAAAGCCTTAAGGCAGCCCAAGACGGTTATATTGAAGAAGAGATAGTCAGGGGAGTTGCTAAGGAAAGATTTTCCAGGTTGGAAGGTATTGAGCCGCAAAAGGCCAGGCGCAGGCTCTACGGGTATCTGGTCCGCCGCGGTTTTAGTCCGGAGATTATTGTAGGCGTATTGGAAAATCTAAGGTAGTTTTTTTTCCAGACCCGCGGTGGAAGTGCGCTCCACCGCGGGTCTGGAAGGAATTAGGGAGATTTTCAGGTGAAAACTGATATTTTACGGCAGAAGTTCCTGGATTTCTTTAAATCCAAAAAACACAAAATAGTCGAGAGCGATTCCCTGGTTCCCAAGGATGATCAAACGGTTTTATTTACTCCCGCGGGGATGAACCAGTTCAAAAAGGAATTTCTGGGGTTGGTCAAAGATTTTCGCCGCGCAGCCACCTCCCAGCGTTGCCTGCGCACGGATGACCTGGAGAAGGTCGGCCATACCAGCGGGCATCATACTTTTTTTGAAATGCTGGGAAATTTTTCCTTCGGGGATTATTTTAAGAAGGAGGCTATTGCCTGGGCCTGGGAATTCCTCACCCGGGAATTAAAAGTTAACCCTCAAAAGCTGTGGGTGTCGGTTTATAAAGACGACGCTGAGGCTTATGCGATCTGGAAAGACACGGTTAAAATCCCGGAGCAGAAAATTGTAAGGCTGGGGGATAAGGAGAATTTCTGGCCGTCAGAGGCTAAAACCAAGGGGCCTAATGGCCCGTGCGGTCCCTGCTCGGAAATATTTTTTGATTTTGGCAAGGATACCGGATGCGGCAAGTCGGATTGCACCCCTGCCTGCGGCTGCGCAAGGTTCGTAGAAATATGGAATCTGGTCTTTACCCAGTTTAACCGTAAAGAAGGCGGGATGTTAGAGCCTCTGCCGCAAAAGAATATCGATACCGGTATGGGCCTAGAGCGCCTGGCCGCGGTAATGCAAGGGGTAAAGAATAACTTTGAGACGGATTTATTCGCGCCGATAATCAAAGAGATCAAACAGGGTATTAAGCTGCATCCCCTGAACGAAAAAGAATTGATCTACGCCGTTAGCGATCATATCCGCGCCATAACCTTTTCCATCTATGACGGGATCATGCCTTCCAATGAAGGCCGGGGGTATGTGGTGCGCAAGATCATCCGTAAATGTGTCATGCATCTGCGCGCCCTGGGAATTGATAAGCCCTATCTGTACAAGCTGACCGCCGGAGTGGCTCAAGTGATGAAGATGCCTTATCCGGAGATCTCCAAACGCAGAGAGAATATCGCCCAGATCATTCTTTCTGAAGAGAAAGGCTTTATCGCTACATTAAATTCCAGTGCCAATCTGTTTAAGGAAAAATTCGCAGGGTTCACAGCTAAACCGGACGCCTTTAAGGCAGGGGTTTTGGCTTTTCAACTGTATGATACCCATGGTATTCCCTTGGAATTGACCAGGTCCTGGCTTAATAAAGAAGGGATTGCTTTTTCACAAGTGGCATTCGATAAGGAATTGGAGGATCAAAAAAGCCGCTCCAAACTGCAGAGCGCGATGAAGGGCGATGTCTTTGATGTCAAAGAACTGAAGCTGAAGATAAAAGAGACCAAATTTTTAGGCTATGAAGCGCATAAATCCGGCGCCAAGATCCTCAAGCTTTTTAAACTCAGCGCGGAGGCCAGGAAAATAAATCCAGGCGAGACCGCCGAGATCGTATTAGACAAATCTCCTTTTTACGCGGAGTCCGGCGGGCAGGTGGGGGACGCCGGCCTGATCGTAAAAGGCAAAAATATTTTTATCGTTCTGGACACGAAAAAAACCGGCAAGGTTACGGTTCATATGGGCAGGGTGAAACAGGGGAGTTTTAAAGAGAATATGGCGGTGAGCGCGGAAGTCGATTTTGAACGCCGGATGGATATTGCCCGGAATCACACCGCCACGCATCTTTTGCAGGCGGCCTTGCGCAAGGTGCTCGGATCTCACGTCAAGCAGCAAGGTTCATTGGTGGCCGCGGAGAAGTTGCGGTTTGATTTCACCCATTTCAAGGATATCGGCCCGGAAGAATTAAAGCGGGTGGAGGAGACCGTTAATGATAGTGTCATGGGGAATTATGCGTTGAGCACTAAGATTTTGCCTTTGGCCAACGCGAAAAAGACCGGGGCCCTGGCTTTTTTTGCCGAAAAATACGAAGGTAAGATACGCGTAGTTTCTATCGGCGATATCTCCAGGGAGCTTTGCGGAGGAACGCACCTGAAATACACCGGCCAGATTGGCCTTTTTAAGATCATCCAGGAGAGCTCGGTGGCCAGCGGCATAAGGAGGATAGAGGCAGTTACCGGAAAATCCGCTTACTGGCTGGTAAGGGAGGAAGAGGCGATTATTGAAGATGCCGCGAGGCTGCTTAACACTACTAAGGATAAAGTAGCCGTAGAGATTGGAAAAAAACTCAGTCAACTCAAGGAACTGGATAAGAGATTAAATACGCAAAAGCTTGATTCTGTAAAGTCATCTCTGGATGATATTATTCGTGAGGCCGCGGAAGTCAACGGGATAAAGGTGGTGGCCAAGGTGATTGACGGACTGGATATGGGGATTCTAAGGACAAATGTGGACCTGGTCAAACAAAAAATATCCAGCGGAGTGGTGGCCCTGGGTTCCGGCGTTGGAGGCAAGGCAATGCTGGTAGTAGGAGTAACCCAGGACCTGACGGAGAAAGGCCTTGACGCGTCAGCCTTAGTTACGGCAATAGCTAAATTCATCGGCGGCTCAGGCGGAGGAAGAAAGGATTTCGCCCAGGCCGGCGGGAATGCCCCGCAGAATTTCACCCAGGCTTTCGAGGAATTAAAAAACTTACTAGCCAATTTTAAAAAATGAAAATAATACGTTCATCCAGTAAAAAGTTAGAGAAGATATACAATCGCCAGTTCTTGCGTTCCAAGCGCATTGAAGAAAAGGTGCGCCGCATCCTTGAAGACGTGCGTACCTCCGGCGATGAGGCGGTGATCAAGTATACGCGTAAATTCGACAAGGTGAAACTCTCGCCGAAACAGCTCAAGGTCTCGCAGATAGAGATCAGCGGCGCATATCAGAATATTACCCCGAATTTTGTCTCCAACTTAAAAATAATCATCGAGAATGTCAATCGTTTTTACCGCAGGTCCATCCGCAAGTCCTGGCGCATCAAGGGCGGCGACGGTTTGGTGCTGGGGGAATAATATCAGCCTCTGGAGAAAGTAGGTATTTATATTCCGGCCGGCACAGCCCCCCTGGCCTCAACTGTTTACATGACCGTGCTGCCGGCCAAGGTAGCCGGCGTAAAAAGAATAATATTGGTAAGCCCTCCCGATAAAAGGGGTTTTATCAATCCGCACATCCTGGTGCTGGCGGACCTGTTGAAAGTGGATGAGGTCTACAGGATGGGAGGGGCCCAGGCTATCGGGGCCCTGGCCTTTGGCACCAAGACCGTGCCCAGGGTGGATAAGATCATCGGCCCCGGGAATATCTATGTCAGCGAGGCCAAGCGTCAGGTCTTTGGTTATGTGGATATTGACATGATCGCCGGCCCCACGGAACTGGTAGTTATTGCCAACCGCTTTAGCGACCCCAAATTCATTATCGCGGACTTAAAAGCCCAGGCAGAGCATATCGGAGGCCTGGCTATATTGATCACTAATTCCAAGAGCCTTGCCGTCCAGATCAAAGGCCAGATGGGGGATGCCCCGGGTTATATTATCTTGACCAAGAACCTGGAGGAGGCGGCGGAGATCTCCAATAATATCGCTCCGGAACATCTGGAAATATTAGTCCAGAACTCCCGCAGGCTGCTAAAGAAAATAAGGAATGCCGGAGCGATATTCTTAGGCCCTTATAGCCCGACGGCTGTGGGGGATTATGTCGCGGGCCCCAGCCACGTGCTGCCGACCTGCGGAACAGCGAGATTTTTTTCCGGGTTATCGGCTACCGACTTTATCAAGACCAATCACGTGATCAGTTATTCCAAGAAGGCCCTGGAGAAGGTGCGCGAGCCGTTGGAGAAGATCGCCGGGATCGAAGGGCTGACTAAACATTTGGATTCGGTAAAGGAAAGGTTTGCGTAAGCCCAAAACCCGTCATTGCGAGGGAGCGAAGCGACCGAAGCAATCCAAAACGTGATTGCTTCGCCCCTTCGGGGCTCGCAATGACGATAATAATTTGAGGGGTAAATATGAGGAAAGCGGTAAAAGAAAGAAATACCAAAGAAACCAGGATCAAAGCCGTCTTGAATATAGACGGAAGCGGAGAGGCAAAAATAAATTCCGGGATCGGCTTTCTGGATCATATGCTGGAACTCTTTGCCTTTTGGGGAAAATTTGATCTGGAGATCATTACTTCGGAGGCGGACCTTAAAGTAGATATACACCACACAAATGAAGATGCAGGTATTATATTAGGCCAGGTTTTTAAAGAGGCCCTGGGAGACAAGGTTGGGATCGCGCGCAACGGTTTTGCCTCATTTCCCATGGAAGATGTTACTGCCTACGTGAGCGTGGATATCAGCGGTAGGGGGTCATTCAAATTAAGCATAAATCCAGCGGCTTCCGCGCTTCCTACTCCGCAGGAGAATTATGAATTTAAATACGCGGAACATTTCTTCGAGGCATTCGCAAAACAGCTGGGGATGAATCTTAACATAAAACTGGATAATCCCAGCCCGGATTTACATGCCACGCTGGAACCTGTTTTTAAAGCATTAGGAAAAGCCCTGGGTGAGGCCGTCCAGATCGACCCCCGCCGTAAAGGCGTTCCCTCGACAAAGGGTGTGATTGACTAAGATGATCGCTATCATTGATTACGGAATGGGCAATATCCATAGCGTTAAGAAGGCCCTTGAGTCTCTGGGGGCCAAGACGCAGATCGCCCAAAAAGCATCTGATATCGCTTCATCTGACAAGGTGGTCCTGCCGGGAGTGGGCGCCTTTGATGACGCGATGCTGGAATTGGAGAAAAAGGGTTTAATCGGGGCTTTGCTTACGCACATAAAAAATAAGAAATATTTTTTAGGTATATGCTTGGGTATGCAGATTTTATTTGAAGAAAGCCAGGAGGCAAAAAAGGCCAAAGGGCTGGGGGTTTTAAAGGGGAGCGTAAAAAAATTCTCCGGGGCAGGAGGGCTTAAGGTGCCGCATATGGGCTGGAACCAGCTTAAAATAAGGGGACTGTCCCCGACTACCGAAGGTAATCTTATAAATAAGGGGACTGTCCCCGTGCTTTGCCCTTTGTTTAAGGATGTCCCGGATGAATCCTATGTTTATTTCTGTCATTCTTATTACCCGGCTCCGGAGAATAAAAGTGTGATTGCCGCTACTACCGAATACGGCATAAATTTTGCCTCCGTAGTCTGGCAGGGGAATGTCTTTGGCGTACAATTTCATCCTGAAAAGAGCCAGGACACGGGTATAAGGATATTAAAAAATTTTGTTACACTATGAATAAAAGTTTTGCCGAGTCGAGAAGATGAATTGCCGAGCCATATGATTATAATTCCCGCGATAGACTTAAAAGACGGCTGCGTGGTAAGATTGTTCCAGGGAAAACTAAGCGAACAAAAGATATATTCCCGCGACCCGGTTAAAACCGCCAGGCACTGGGCGAAACAGGGAGCGCAGTTGCTGCACGTGGTGGATCTGGATGGAGCCACAAGCGGGGTGGCGAAAAACTTAAACTTAGTAAAAGAAATAGTTAAGAGTGTGGATGTGCCGGTAGAATTCGGCGGAGGGGCAAGGGATCAAGAAACCATAAAGCAGCTCTTGTCTTACGGTATTTGGCGCGTAGTTTTGGGTACCAAGGCTGTCCAAGACCGGGCATTTCTTAAGCGGGCGCTAACCGCATTTAAAGATAAGATCATCGTGAGCGTGGATGCCAGGGATGGTAAAGTCATGATCAAGGGGTGGCAGGATGCCTCCGGACAGCTTAAGGCCTTGGATTTTTGCCTGGAATTAAAGAAAATGGGGTTTGGACAGATTATTTTTACCGATACTGCCAAGGATGGCGCCTTGGTCGGTCCCAATATAAAAGATCTAAAAAGCCTTATTAAGGAGACATCTTTAAAGGTCATTGCTTCCGGAGGGGTTTCTTCCCTGGAGGATATCACAAAGCTTAAATCATTAGAGAAATCCGGCGTGGCAGGCGTAATAGTGGGTAAAGCCCTGTATGAAGGTAAGTTTACCCTGGCGCAGGCGCTGAAGATTATATAGGCAGGTTTAATTTCAGGAGGTAGAAGAATGAGGTCATTGAGCATTGTTTTGTTGCTTTCCGTGGTCTTGTTTCTCGTGGGTGGTTGCGCTACCGCAAGGAAAAACGCTGATCTAGAGACACAAGGATTAAGGAATCAGGTCGCGTTGCTCGATGCGCAGATACAGTCCAGGGATGAAGAGATCAATAATCTTAAAGTTGACCTTGCCCAGGCAAAACAGGAGCTCCAGTCCCGGGCAAAAGTCAAAGAGATAAGCCTCGCGGAGCCCCAGGAGCCATTTGTGCGGCCAAGCGCCAGGCAGGTCCAGACGGCCCTGAAGAACGCTGGTTATTATTCAGGCCGTATCGACGGGATGATGGGAAAACAGTCCAGACAGGCATTAAAGTCTTTTCAGGCGGCTAATAATCTGCGGGCAAGCGGAAAACTCAACAGAAAGACCTGGGAGTTATTAAAGGTATATCTGGATAAGAAACCTGTGCAGTCAGGTGTCGGTTCTTCTAAAGAGATAGGATAAATGGGCCAGTTTCCAGACCCGCGGTGGAATTTTTTCCACCGCGGGTCTGGAATAGGAATTAATGCTTACTAAGCGCATAATACCTTGTTTGGATATTAAAGATAACAGGGTAGTCAAGGGTGTTAAGTTCCTGGGCCTGAAGGATGCCGGCGATCCCGTGGAAGCAGCCAAGGCCTATGACCGGCAGGGAGCCGATGAACTGGTCTTTCTGGATATTACCGCCAGCTTTGAAAATCGCAAGACCCTGATCGAATTGGTTGAGGCCATCGCGGAGAATATCTATATGCCGTTTACCGTTGGCGGCGGTATAAGGGATATTGGCGATATCAGGGATTTATTGAACGCCGGCGCGGACAAAGTTTCCATTAATACGCAGGCAGTCAAGTTACCGGAGTTGATCGGCTTATCAGCGGAGAAATTCGGCAGCCAGTGCATCGTGGTGGCGATTGACGCCAAATCGCATATGGTAAACGATAAAGGTTCCGCCATAAGCCATAAGCCACAAGCCACAAGCAAACATTGGCAGGTCTATATTAACGGCGGACGCACGCCGGTTGATCTTGACGCAATAGAGTGGGCCAAGACCGCTGCTGCGCTTGGGGCAGGCGAGATCCTCCTTACCAGCATGGATTTTGACGGGACTAAGGACGGGTATGACCTGGAGTTAACAAAGGCAGTCTCGGATAATGTCTCCATTCCGGTCATAGCATCCGGCGGGGCAGGCCGGCCGGAACATTTTTATGACGTCTTGGCTGAGGCGGGCGCGGATGCTGCTTTAGCGGCCTCGCTCTTTCATTACCAGGAACTTACCGTAAAACAGGTGAAGGAGTATTTATCTAAAAAAGGAGTCAGGGTAAGGCTATGAAAAAAACAGGCCCCAAGGATTTAAAATACGACGATAAAGGGCTGATCCCGGCCATTATCCAGGATTATAAGACCGGCGAGGTATTGATGCTGGCCTATATGAATAAGGAATCATTGCGCCGGACCCTGAAGCTCAAAAAGACCTGTTTCTGGTCGCGCTCGCGTAAGGTTTACTGGATTAAAGGCGAGACCTCCGGACACTATCAGTACGTCAAGTCTGTTCGCTACGATTGCGATATGGACGGATTATTGATCAAGGTAAGGCAGTTGGGCGTAGCCTGCCACACAGGCAACAGGTCATGCTTCTATAGAAAAATAAGATAGCGTATAGCGGATAGCGTAGAGCGTTTAGTGCTCTACGCTAAACGCTAAACGCTAAACGCTAAACGCTAAACGCTAAACGCTATGTATTATCCTTCATTAAAAGAATTTCTTGAACTATCAAAAAAAGGCAACGTTATTCCGGTCTATAAGGAGATCAACGCGGACCTGGATACGCCGGTCTCCGCATACCTGAAGTTGAAGAAAGGTGAGTATTCGTTTCTCCTGGAGTCCGTGGAAGGGCAGGAGAAGATCGCGCGTTACTCATTCCTGGGCACCGACCCGCTTATGGTCTTTAAAAGCAAGGACCGGGATATCGAGGTCATCTATCCTCAAGATGATCGAGTCCGCCGCTTTAAGACCTCAACCGATCCGCTTGATGAGATTAAGAAGATGATGTCTCCTTTTAAACCGGTTGTTGTAAAAGGGCTGCCGCGTTTCTACGGAGGGTTGGTGGGATATATCGGCTATGGGATGGTGCGTTTTTTTGAGGACATACCAAAAAATAATCCCGATGACCTGAAATTACCTTCAGCAAATTTTATCCTGGCCGATACCATCCTGGTCTTTGATCACGTCAATCACACCATAAAGATCGTTAGCAATGTGTTGCTGCACAGGGTTAAGGGGGCATCGGCCAAAAAGAAGGCCTACGCGCGGGCTGTCTCGAAGATAGAGCGTATTCATGGCGAGTTGAATGTTGAGCACAGGGTTCCTTTGGAAAAGCATCCTGCGGGAAAAATAAAGATCAGCTCGAATTTTGAAAAAAGCGGATTCTCCGCAATGATCAGGCGGGGCAAGGCCCATATAAAAAAGGGAGATATAATACAGGTGGTCTTATCTCAGCGTTTTAAGCTGCAGATCAAAAAGAGGCCGCTGGATATCTACCGTTCCTTGCGCAGTCTTAATCCCTCTCCCTACATGTTTTTCTTGAAGTTGAAGGATATAATTCTTGTCGGGGCTTCTCCGGAGATGCACGTGCGCTGCGAGAAGGGCATAGTTGAGATACGTCCGATTGCCGGCACGCGGCCGCGGGGAAGAACAGAAGAGCTGGATAAGAAATTGGAGCAGGAGCTTCTTGATGATGTAAAGGAGAAGGCGGAGCACCTGATGCTGGTTGACCTTGCCCGCAATGACTTAGGCAGGGTCTGCCGGATAGGAAGGGTGAGGGTGAGGGAATTCATGACGGTGGCCAGGTACTCCCATGTCATGCACCTGGTCAGCGAGGTGGAGGGCGAGCTGGATAAAAAATACGATATCTATGATATCTTAAGGGCCACGTTTCCCGCCGGAACGGTAAGCGGAAGCCCAAAGGTGCGCGCCATGGAGATCATAGATGATCTGGAGAATACAGAGCGCGGGCCTTACGCGGGGTGCCTGGGTTATCTGGGTTTTTCCGGGAATATGGATACCTGTATCATTATCAGGACTATCGTGATCAAGGATAATGCCGCTTATATCCAGGCCGGCGCGGGGATCGTGGCGGATTCGCGTCCGGAAAAAGAGTATCAGGAATCGGTAAACAAGGCAAAGGCCTTAATCGAGGCAATAACAAAATAGTCGTTAGTCGTTGGTCGTTTGTACAAACTTAAAGAGGAGGAAGTTAAATGGCAGTGCATATACGTTTAAGAAGGATCGGGAAAAATCCCAAGAAGAGGCCGTATTTCAGGGTTACCGTCTTTGACGAGAGGACTAACCGCGACGGCAGGCTTATCGAGCAGATCGGGTCTTATAATCCGGTTACCGGCTCCGCAAGCATAAAGCAGGAGCGCTTCGATTATTGGGTAAAAAACGGGGCAGTCCCGTCCCTGACCGTGAAGAATTTGGTGAAGAAATTAAATAAAATAAAATAGTGTACATCTGTCATTGCGAGCGAAGCGAAGCAATCTCTAAAACGGGATTGCTTCGGGCATAGAACGCCCTCGCAAAGACGAATAAGAGAGAAAGGAAGGACACAATGCAGCCTCAGGTAATGAACCAGGTTTTCTTGATGATTATGATCTTTGCTATTTTTTATTTTCTGCTTATCCGTCCCCAGAAGAGCAAGGAAAAAGAGCACCAGAAGATGTTGGGCAGCCTTGCCAAGAATGACGAGGTAGTGACTACGGGCGGTATCCACGGGACAATAGTGAATGTAAAGGACAAAACGTTAGTCTTACGCATTGATGAGAACGTGAAGATGGAGATAGAGAAGAACTGTATTTCGCATATTTTAAACAAGGGCATGAACAAGGGCGCCGAAAACCAGGAGAGGGCATAAGCCATGGAAAGAAAACTACTCTACAAGATAGTATCGATCCTGGGCATCGTAGGATTATGCGCGTATTTCGCCTTTCCTCTGCAGAAAAGAATAAACCTGGGGCTGGATTTAAAAGGCGGTATGCATCTTTTGCTCAAGGTGGATACCAGCAAGCTTCCCGAAAAAGCTAAGGCTGATGCCTGCGACAGGGCCCTGGAGGTGATCAGGAACCGCATCGATGCCTTTGGCGTAAGGGAACCTTCGATACAAAAGCAGGGTATTGATGAGATCGTGGTGCAGCTGCCCGGGATCACTGAACGGGAAAGAGCCATTGAGCTGATCGGTAAGACCGCGCTCATGGAATTTAAATTAGTGTCCGATGACACGGAAAAATTAAAACAGGCGTTGGCCGGGACTGTCCCCGAAGGCTTTGAGTTGAAATATACCAAAGACGATACTGCCCCGCTGCTCCTGGAAAAAAACGCGGCCTTGACTGGAGATGCTATCTCTAATGCCAGCGTGCATTTTGATTCCAGCGCTTTTAACGAACCCGTGGTTTCGTTGGAATTGAATTCGGAAGGGGCAAAAAAGTTTGCCGAGCTCACCGCCGCTAATGTCGGCAAGCGCCTGGCTATTGTTTTGGACGGCAAAATCCAGTCAGCGCCGAACATCAGGGAGGCCATACCCAGCGGACAGGCCCAGATTACCGGCCGTTTTACTATGGAAGAGGCCCAGGACCTGGCGCTGGTTTTAAGGGTCGGCGCGCTTCCCGCTCCTATGTATATAGAAGAAGAAAGGACTGTCGGGCCTTTGTTAGGCCAGGATTCCATAAATAAGGGTATTAAAGCCAGTATTATCGGGGTTTTACTTGTGTTTGTTTTTATGGCCGGATATTATTTTCTGGCAGGGATATTAAACGACATAGCCCTTATATTGAACTTGGTTATAATCTTAGGGAGTTTGGGTTTTTTGCCCCTTGTATTTCCCGGGGTATCCGCTACCCTTACCTTGCCGGGCATTGCCGGCATCGCGTTGGCTTTGGGTATGGCCGTTGATGCCAACGTCTTGATCAACGAGCGTATCCGGGAGGAACTGCTTTCCGGCAAGACCTTGCGTGCCGCGATAGGCCTGGGTTATGACAGGGCCTTTAGCGCTATTTTCGATTCCAACCTTACTACCGTCCTTGCCGCTGTTTTCCTGTTTATGTTTGGCACCGGGCCCATACGCGGATTCGCAGTGACCCTGATCATCGGTCTTTGCGCCAGCATGTTTACCGCGATAGTAGTGACCAGGACCATATTCGAGGTTTTGCTGCATTACAACTGGATAAAATCTTTACCCATGTTAAGGTTGATCAAAGACACCAAGATAGATTTTATCAAAATAAGAAGGATTTGTTATGCTTTGTCTTTAATAATGATAATTGTAGGCCTGGCAGCGTTCTTTATG
>JAPLLV010000037.1 GCA_026387405.1 Candidatus Omnitrophota bacterium | reverse complement strand
TATATTTCATTAAAAAAAAGGATATCAGGATTACCGCCAGTATTATTTTTATCCTCTGGTCAGGCCTGGGGGCTGTTTATGTGGTCCTGATCGTATTTGTGCAGAATACTCTTCATTCGGCCACTAAGGACTTAGGCCTATTGATCATGTTTTTAGGTATAGGTTTATTCCTGGGGTCGCTTATCTACGGCAGGTTTGGCCAGCGTTTATCGCAGTACAAAATAATTTTTGCTTCTTTGGTGCTTAGCGGTATGATGCTGGTCGTGTTTTCTCTGGGCATCCAGCGTTATCCGTGCTTTCCGCTCGCCGCAGCCCTTGCCCTGGCTCTAGGTATTCTGGTTTCTCCTATAATGATCGCTTCTAACACCATTGTGCATCAGTCAAGCGATAACCAGATGCTGGGTAAGATATTCAGTTCCATGGAGATAGTCATGCATTTAGCATTTTTATTGTTCATGTTCGTAAGCAGCTTGCTTGCCGAAAGGGTGCCCCAGGGCTCGATAATCGTAAGCGTGGGGCTTTTATTCAGCGCCTTAGGGGTCTTTAACCTTATCTGCCATCGTAAAGTATCATGGTTCGATTAAAAACGGCGGTCTATTGTAGTTTAATCCTGGCCTTGTTCTGTGCTGTGGCAGGGGGTTTATTTTTGTCTCAGATACAGGCAGAAGAAGATCCTGGTTTTAAGGAAGTGATGCCTGATGCCGCCGGTTTTCAGGCGGTCAAAAAGGGGCAAGAGGTCGAGTATTATAGAGCCGTGGATAAGGTGAATAAAATGATAGGCGTGGTTTTTAAGGCCTCGGCCAAGGGTTATTCCAGCGCTATCGATACGCTGGTGGGAATGCTTAATGACGGAACGATTACCGCTATCAAGGTAACCAGCCAGAATGAGACCCCGGGTTTGGGCGGCAGGGTGAGCGAAAGTGATTTTGCCGGGAGATTTGCTAAAAAGAAAATAGATAAGCTTGGCGAAGTGCAGGCGATTACCGGGGCGACCGTTTCTTCCAATGCGGTGATAGCTGCGGTTAAGGCCAAGGCCGAGGAGATCAAGGCCTTATTACAAAATGGGCAATAAATCCATTGATTTGAATTTTTCGCATTCAGGCCGAGGCGACTCTTTAAGCAAGATCATGTGGTCGGTGGTCTTAAGCCTGGTTCCGGCGGGTATCGCCGGGATGTTTATCTTCGGCCTGAACACCTTGTGGGTTAGCGCAGCGGCAATAATTTCCGCCGTGCTTACCGAAGCAGGTATCCAGCTTCTATTGAAGAAGAAGGTTACCATATCAGACGGCAGCGCTTTTCTTACGGGATTATTGTTAGCCTATAACCTTCCTCCTAATGTGCCCATCTTCCTGCCGATTATAGGCTCTGTTTTTGCCATAGCTATTGCCAAGCAGGCCTTTGGCGGGTTGGGACACAATATATTTAACCCCGCGTTGGCAGCCAGGTTATTTTTGATGTTTTCCTGGCCGGCCTTTATGACAAGTTTCCCGAAGCCATTTGCCTGCGATGCGGTGACCTCTGCCACGCCGCTGGCGCTCCTTAAATGGGGCAAACTCCCGGGGTCTATTTCTTACCTGGATTTATTTTTGGGCAATCGCGGAGGTTGCATAGGAGAAGTCTGTATCCTGGCCCTGTTGTTGGGGGCGGTATTCCTTTTTATCAAAGGATATATTTCCTGGCATATACCTTTAACCTATATTGTTACTTGCGGTCTCCTGGCGTATGTCTTCGGCCCTAACGGATTCTTTAGCGGAGACTGGCTTTTTCATATTTTGTCCGGGGGACTGATACTCGGCGCATTCTTCATGGCCACGGATTATGCGACCTCTCCTTTGACGCGTAAAGGTCAGATTGTTTTCGGGATAGGGTGCGGGATCGTCACTATGGCTATCCGTTTGCGGGGGGCTTATCCTGAAGGGGTTTCTTGCGCTATACTGCTGATGAATGCGGTCACGCCGCTTATTAACGAATATATTAAAATTCAACCTAGCTCTGCTGGTTAGGTTGAATTTTATCCCGCACTGTGTGCGGGACAACAATCTTTACCTAGTTCTACTGGGAGGCTCTCATGAACATAGCTGTTTTTGCTTCCGGAAGAGGCAGTAATTTTAGCGCGATTGCCCGGGCGGTGAAAAGGGGGGCGCTAAAAGCGAACCTTTCGTTACTGGTATGCGATAACCCCAAGGCCGCGGTCATTGGCCGGGCGAACCGCGCAGGAATTAAAACGGTACTGGTAAAGCGGCAAGATTTTTCCAGCAAAAAAGATTTCGAGGCCGGGATAATTCAGCACCTGGAAGATGAAAGAATAGACCTGGTTGTGCTGGCGGGTTTCATGCGTTTGCTTTCCCCGGAATTTGTGGCGCAATATAAAGGCCGCATCTTGAATATCCATCCCTCGTTATTACCTTCTTTTAAAGGCACCCAAGGGATAAGGGATGCTTTTGAATATGGGGTTAAACTAACCGGGGTAACCGTGCATTTTGTTGACGATGAGCTGGATCACGGGCCGATCATCTTGCAGGCTCCGGTAGAGGTGGAAGAACGGGATTCCCCGGGGTCTCTGGAAGAAAAGATCCATAAGCTGGAGCATAGGCTTTACCCTCAAGCCATAAAACTCATCTGTGAAGGAAAGGTAAAACTGGAGGGAAGAAGAGCGAAGGTCACAACTCTTTAGGCCTGTCTACTATCGCCCCTTTATTGAAATCCAGCTTGTTCTGGGTAAGAAGGTCAGTCAGCACCACTCCGGAAAAATCATTGAACTCATAGCTCTGGATACAATAGGAGATGATATCGAGCATCCTTTTGGTTATATCGATATCTTCTTTAGGTTTGGCAGTCTGTTTGATTATATAGTCAAAGTAAAAGATATTCTTCTCAATTCTCCCTTCGCATTTATCAACCTGGAAATAGTTCTTTAGTTCTTCTTCTTGAAAACTTGCGGCGATCCTCTGCGCGATCTGATTGGCGAGGAAATCCGGCAATTTTATACCGTAGGTTTTTACATGCGAACCGGTTTTATCTCCGATAGCGTCCGCGGCAAGCTGGAATTTGATAACGTACCTGCGGTTTGCCTCGGGCCAGGGTATGAACTCGGCGTAGGATTTCTTCATATCCAGGACATACCCCATAAGCGTATAGTCTATCCCCAGGTTTATGTCAGAGGCGGTAAGGCAATAGAAATCCGGGGTATTATCGGAGCTGATCAGGACGCGGCCGACAGTGATGAGGATATTCCTCAGTTTCTCCACCAGTTCTTCGTCAAAGATCTGGCCTTCTTTCTTACCGTAATCCTTATGCAGCATTTTAGTCATGGGCGCGTAGATCCAGATAGTGGAGTCGGTCCTCTTAGTGGTTACATCAAGCTTGTATTCGTCCAGGCAGATCTTCTTTATGATAGAGGGGATGTCGTTTTCCTTATAGGTGGGTTCGATGCGGGCATTGCATCCGCTTGCCAAAATTATGGAGACAAGACTAAAGAGCAGGGCGGGTCTTGCCAAAATCCTTAAATATAGCCTCGATCTCATCGTAGTTAAGTTCGTCTTTGGACAAAAGCTCCTGGGCAAAGCGCTCAAGGAGGGAGGATTCTTTGGTTAATAGTTCTTCGACTTCTTTCAGGCAATCATTCAAGATCTTTTGCACGTCGTTATTAAGTCTTTCCTTTAGTTCTTCCGAAATATACGATACGCTATCCCCGCGGAATACGCCTGAGCCCATGTTCATATTCGACAACAGGCCATAATCACCGATGAGCCCGGAGCTTCCCATACCCCATGCCCAGACCATGTGATGGGCATACCACATGGCATTACGGAAGTCCTGGCTGACCCCCGAGGTAGAAGTTTTTAGCTTTAATTTCTCCGCGACATAAGAGCCAAGGTTTACTTTTATATCAGCCATGTATTGTTCTTTTGAGCGCACGTGGATCTCTTCCCTGGGGTGGGGCATGACAAAGCCCAGGGCGCCCCCCCGAGCCAGAATGGTAGCCTTAAATACATCGTGATGAGGCGCAAGGAAATACATGGTTATGGCATGTCCGGCTTCATGATAGGCGATCTTTTCCCTGTCGCTTTGGGTAAATACTACCTTGTGTTTGATGCCCATTTCCACGCGGTCATAGGCCTCGGAGACCTCTTTCATCGAGATCGTCTCTTTTCGGTTACGCACGGCGATCAGGGCAGCCTCGCGGATGAGATTAGCCACATCCGCAGGGCTGTTGCCGACGGTTAATCTGGCCAGGCGCGGTATCTCTAACGTCGCGTCGTATTTCACGGTCTTTAAATAATAGGCGAATAATTTTTCGCGTTCTTCAAGGTTGGGCATATCCACATAGATCTTTCGGTCGAATCTCCCGGGACGCAGCAATGCCTGGTCAATAAATCCCTCCGGGGCGTTGGTGGCGCCGATCACAATGACATTATCGTGTTCTTTCAGGCCGTCCATTTCCACCAGAAGCTGGTTTAAGGTGGTATTGGATTCGGTCTGCCCTCCAAAACCTTTGTCAACCGCGCGCTGCGCGCCTACGGCGTCAAGTTCGTCTATAAAGATGATGCAGCCGCCTTCTATATAAGCGAGTTGGCGCGCCTGTTTAAAAAGTTTACGGATGCGGCTGGCGCCCACGCCGACGAACATCTCGATGAATTCCGATCCGGACATGGCTAAGAACGGGAGATTGGATTCGGTGGCAATGGCCTTGGCCAGATAGGTTTTTCCGCAGCCCGGAGGGCCGATCATCATGATACCTCTTAGGATCTTGCCTCCGATGCGCTTCAACTGCGCCCGGTCGGTGATCAGGCTGACTACCTCCGCTGCCTCTTCTTTGGCTTCGTCCATGCCGATAACATCCGTCCAGCGGATGTTTATTTCTTTGCCCTCGATAGATTTCTTATTGATCTGCGTCATCTTCATGTGGCCGCCGCGCATGACCCAGATCCAGAGTATGCCGCTTAAGGGTAAGCTTATAAGGTTTAGTATAAGGAATATATAGAAGAATATCCCGTTTTGGGCGAGGATCGATTTTTTGAAGTATGATTCTGAGGTCAGCCAGGCGTTGATGGCGCTGCGCAGAAAAAAGATAAAAGAGATGCCGATACCGAGTACGGCTACGCTGGCGAGAATAGCCATCCAGTGGAATTGAATAAAGATCTTTATTTTACGCGTATTCATTTCGTCTCCCTGCCTGCCGGAAAGCAGGCGCTCTATTTTAGTTACTTACCATAGCATAAGGCGTATGCTTAGTCAAATCTTTTCTTAAATGACGGCACAATTTACGGAACGAAGTGAACGTAAATTGTTGCCGGAATTAATCCCGCCGTTTCGGCGTGTTTCGTCTTTACAAACACGCCGGGCGGGAGACCGTTTTGTATATTTTCTTGACTTAATCTTATTTCGCTGTATAATCAAATCCTTATCTGTAACAATCCATATGTATACAAGAGGAGAAAGTTTAAATGGCAAAGATAAAGACTGTTAAGGCAAGACAGATCCTTGATTCACGGGGGAATCCTACCGTAGAGGTGGATATCATCCTGGATAACGGGATACTGGGCCGCGCAGCTGTCCCTTCGGGTGCATCTACCGGAGAGAAAGAGGCGCTTGAGTTAAGGGATGGAGATAAGAGTAAATATTTAGGTAAAGGCGTCTTAAAGGCGGTAGCGAATGTAAATACCACAATTGCCTCGAAGATAAAGGGTTTAAGCCCTGATTTTGAGAAAATAGATAGCCTGTTGATCAAATTAGACGGTACGGAAAATAAATCTAACCTCGGCGCGAATGCTATTCTGGGCGTATCCATGGCAACGGCTAAGGCAGCGGCAAGGCTTGAGGAAAAATCCCTGTATAGATTTCTAGGGGGCGAAAAGGCCGATATCCTACCCGTGCCGTTAATGAATATCCTTAACGGCGGCATGCACGCGGACAATAATCTGGATATCCAGGAGTTTATGATCGTGCCGCTGGGCGCGCCTACCTTTAGCGAGGCATTGCGCTATGCCACCGAGGTTTTTCATAATTTAAAGGCTATTCTAAAAGCCAAAAAGTTATCTACTTCTGTCGGAGACGAGGGAGGGTTTGCCCCGAACCTGTCTTCCAACCAGGAGGCGTTGGAATTGATCCTGCAGTCTATTGAAAAAGCAGGTTATAAACCGGGCAGGGATGTATCGCTGGCCCTGGATTGCGCGGCAAGTTCTTTTGCTAAAGACGGGAAATACACATTCGAGAACAGCGTCAAGGATTCTCAAGGCATGATCGCAATCTATGAAGGCTGGTTGAGTAAATACCCCGTGGTTTCCATTGAAGACGGGCTTTCCGAACATGACTGGCCGGGATGGAAGGTAATGACACAACAGCTGGGGAAAAAGGTGCAGCTGGTGGGAGACGACATCTTTGTTACCAATCCGAAAATTTTCAAAAAAGGTATTGCCGAAAAAATTGGTAATGCTATACTGATAAAAGTAAACCAGATCGGTTCTTTGTCTGAGACGCTGGACGCTATAAATATCGCTAAGCGCAATAAGTATAAGGCCGTTATCTCGCACCGTTCCGGTGAAACGGAAGACACCACTATCGCGCATCTTGCGGTGGCCACCGGCGCCGGCCAGATCAAGACCGGCTCATTATCGCGCACGGACAGGATCTGTAAATATAATGAATTGCTGAGGATCGAGGAAGAGCTGGGGAAGGCGGCCGTGTATGCCGGCACTCGATGGAATAAGTAGCTATGTTACGCAAGGCATTCTGGCTTTTCGGTATCGCGCTTTTCCTGCTGGTTATATTTCTTCCCGGTTATACCAAGCTGCAGGAATTGAAAGACAGGAATTACGATTTAGAAGTAAAGATCAGGCGTCTGAACGTAGATAACGCCCTTTTACAGCAGGAATTGAATAAGGTGGAGAACGACCCGGTGTATCAGGAAAAAATAGTCCGGGAGAAGATGGGGGTGGTGCGTAAAGGCGAGATACCCATCAGGATCATTTCTAAAGAAAGAAAAGAATAAGTATTTGGTATTTAGTTATATCGTGTTATAATTTGTGGTATTGTTCTTTAATAAGTTTCGCGGGGTGGAGCAGCCTGGTAGCTCGCAAGGCTCAATGGATACAAAACTCAAAGCTGATATTGCGGAATCAGCGGCAACAACTGAACTTCTTAGCAGAGGTTTTCGGGTGTTGCGGCCAATAGGAGATCGCCTATCCTATGATCTAGGGGTAGATCTTCGGGGAAGGCTTGTCCGTATCCAAGTAAAAAGCGCTTGGTTTAACGTTAAGTCGCAATGTTACATTGTGGATGTACGTAGAACCAAGACAAATCGCCGCCGCATGTTGCGGAAGCGATACGGACGTAATGATTTTGATTTCGCAGTAATCTACCTAGCTGATCGGCAAGTATTTTACGTAATACCTATCTCGGTCTTTACGAACTATGGCAGTACATTAACGTTTGTAGAGGAAGAGAAAAGGCAACGTAAGCCCAGGTCAGCAAGGTATCGAGAGCGATGGGATTTGTTATCTAATGGGCTCTCTAATCAGCAATGATTGGAGGATAACCTGTCAAATTCGGTGAAGCCTTTGGATTAATTCAGAGGTAATACCGAGCCAAGTCCGTCAATATTTGCGGCGGGAAGGTGTAGAGACTAAACGGCAGGCACCCATGTTTTCTTGCTAAAACAAGAATGGGTGAAGATATAGTCCAGACTACGAATGTCGAATTATCGGCAGCGGCGTAAGCCGAAGTAGCAAGCATAACCTTGAGGTCCTGAGTTCAAATCTCAGCCCCGCAATTAAAAAAAAGGACGGTTTTTTAAAAAGAGCCGTCCTTTTTTGTTTGCCAAAGTCCATATTTCTGCTATAATATTATTCCTTGTTAAGGAAAGGAATGATGCGATGATCGAGCGTTATAGCTTACCTAAAATGTCTTCTATCTGGCAGGATGAATTTAAGTTCAAGACCATGCTGGATATTGAGATATTCTCCTTAGAAGCCCTTGCCAGGCTAAAGAAGGTCCCTCCACAGGCAGTTGCCAGGATCAGAAGAAAAGCAAGATTCAACCTCAAAGAGATTAGTAGGTTAGAAGAGAAGACCCAGCACGATATTGTGGCTTTTGTGAATAACGTGGGCCGGTATATCGGGCCGGATGCTAAATATCTGCACTTGGGTTTGACTTCGTCCGACCTCTTAGATACGACGCTGGGGGTGCAGTTAAAAGCCGTCTCCGGAATATTAGAGGAAGACCTGGATAGATTATTATCCGTGCTTGCCAAGAAGGCCAAGCGTTACAAAGATATGGTTTGTGTTGGCAGGACCCACGGGATCCATGCCGAGCCTACCACCTTTGGTTTAAAATTGGCTTTATGGTATGACGAGACCAGGCGTAATCTCCTGCGGTTGCAGCAAGCCCGGGAAGCGGCGGCAGTAGGCAAGATATCCGGGGCGGTGGGGACCTACGCGAATATCGACCCTTCGGTTGAGGCCCATGTATGCCGTAAGTTAGGGTTGAAGCCGGCTAATATCTCTACGCAGATCATCCAGCGGGATATTTACGCCCAGTACCTCACTACTTTGGCAATTATCGGGGCAAGTTTAGAAAAATTCGCCACAGAGATCAGGCATTTGCAGCGCACCGAAGTATTGGAGGCAGAGGAGCCGTTTGGTAAAGGCCAAAAGGGGTCATCTGCCATGCCGCATAAACGCAACCCTGTTATCTGTGAGCGTATCTGCGGGTTGAGCCGGCTCTTGCGTGGCAATGCCCTGGCTGCCATTGAGAACGTGGCCTTGTGGCATGAGCGCGATATATCTCATTCTTCCGTAGAGAGGGTGATCATGCCGGATTCCACGATTGCCTTGGATTATATGTTGAATAAGTTCATTCAGGTTGTTGATGGTCTTACGGTCTATCCGGATAACATGCTGGCTAACCTGGTGCGTACCCACGGTTTGATCTTTTCCCAGAGGGTGCTTTTGGCGCTTATGGATAAAGGGCTTACCCGCGCCAAGGCCTACGATATAGTTCAGCGCGCGGCCATGCTCACCTGGAAAGAGGGAAGTGGTTTTAAAGATAATCTACTCAAAAGCAAAGAGTTCACGCTACGCCTCAAAGAAAAAGACCTGGATAAGATATTCGATTTAGATTATTATCTGCGCAACGTGAATACTATTTTTAGAAGGCTTGGTTTAAACTGACGGGCGTGTATTCACGCCCGTCATTGCGAGGAGTTTCGCCATCGAAGGTGGCGAACGACGAAGCAATCACGTTCTTAGATTGCTTCGCCCCTTCGGGGCTCGCAATGACGAACCCTCCTATAGCCCCAATTACACTTTACCATGTTTTATAAGATCGAGGTTTTTGATCGGCCCGGAGTCTTTGATGCTGTTGGCAGCGGCATCAAGAAAGATATCCTGGACTTAGGGATAAAGACTCCTCCGGATGTGCGTTTCGCGCAGGCCTACCTTATTGACGGCGAAATTTCCCAGAGCCAGGTAAAATTGGTCTGCGAAGAACTCCTCGTCGATAAGATCACCCAGAGCTATCGGGTTCTTACTAACGACCAGCGACCAACGACTAACGACCTGTTTATGATTGAAGTTGCCTATAATCCCGGGGTGATGGATCCGGTGGAAGAATCGGTCAGGAAGGGGATCAGGGACCTGGGTATCGATACCGCGGTTTCGGTCAAGACCGCAAAGAGATATATGCTTAAAGGTAACCTCTCCGAGCAGGAACTAAAGACGCTTTCGGAAAAACTGCTTTACAATAAGCTGATCCAGCATGTTGTAAGCGATGAGGCTCGGGAAATTAGCCATGGCGAGGTTGGCTATAGTTTTAATTTGATCACCGTGGAGCTACTGAATGCATCGGATAGCCGGCTGGCGAAGATAAGCAGAGACGGCCAGTTATTCCTGAATTTGGCCGAGATGGCGCAGATCAAGAATTATTTCAAAAAGTTGGGGCGTAATCCCACGGACTGTGAGCTGGAGACTATTGCCCAGACCTGGTCTGAACACTGCGCGCATAAGACCTTTCGCGGCAAGATTGATTATACCGAATTCATTAAGGTCCGGGGCCGTAAAATCGCAAGAAAAAAGAAAATAGATAACCTGCTTAAAACGACGATCATGAAGGTGACCAAAGAGCTGAAGAAACCCTGGTGCGTATCGGTGTTTAAGGATAATTCCGGGGTTATACGCTTTGATGAAAAGCACAATGTGTGTTTTAAGGTAGAGACGCATAATCATCCTTCGGCCTTAGAGCCTTTTGGCGGGGCTAATACCGGTATCGGCGGGGTTATCCGCGACCCGCTGGGAACAGGTCTGGGCGCAAAACCGATCTTAAATACCGACGTATTTTGTTTTGCCCCTCCGGAATACCCATTTACTGATCTGCCCAAAGGGGCTCTTCATCCTAAACGCGTAATGAAGGGCGTGGTAGCCGGGGTGCGCGATTACGGAAATAAGATGGGGATCCCTACTGTTAATGGGGCGGTCCTTTTTGATGACGGCTTTGTAGGCAACCCCTTGGTCTATTGCGGCACAGTGGGGATCATGCCTAAAGATAAATCTTTTAAAGAGACCCGGGTCGGAGATCTGGTAGTGGTGGTGGGCGGCAGGACCGGAAGGGACGGTATACATGGGGCGACATTCTCTTCGGGAGAGTTGACCCATGAATCCGAGACTATATCCAGCGGCGCGGTGCAGATCGGCAATCCCATCCAGGAAAAAAAGATGGTGGATACCATATTGCAGGCGCGCGATAAAAATCTCTATAGCGCCATTACCGATTGCGGCGCAGGAGGATTATCCAGCGCTGTCGGCGAGATGGGGCAGGACCTGGGCGCGCGGGTGGACCTGGAAAATGTCCCTTTGAAATACAGCGGCCTTTCTTATATGGAGGTTTGGATCTCGGAGTCCCAGGAGAGGATGGTTTTATCCGTGCCCCCGGAGAATATCGATGAGCTGGTCGAGGTTTTTAGTAAAGAAGATGTTGAGGCTACTGTTATAGGCGAGTTTACCGGCACCAAGAGGCTTGAGCTTTATTATAAAGGTGATCTGGTATGCGATCTGGATATGGAGTTTCTGCATAACGGGCTTCCGGCTTTAGTTAAAGAAGCCGTATATATCCAGGCAAAACACAGCGAGCCGCAATTCCCCTGCCCAAAAGACCTGGCCAAGAGCCTGGTCCAGCTACTTTCGCGGTATGACATTTGTTCCAAGGAATGGGTGATCCGCCAATATGACCATGAGGTGCAGGGGGCATCGGTATTAAAACCGTTGACGGGGATCGTCAATGACGGCCCTTCCGATGCCAGCGTGGTCAGGCCGGTATTAGATTCCAATAAAGGGTTGATCATTTCAAACGGCATAAATTTTAGATACGGATTTTTTGATCCCTATTGGATGGCGGCTTCCTGCATAGATGAGGCCCTGCGTCAGATCATCGCCGTGGGCGGCTCGTTAAAAGAGGTGGCCATATTGGATAATTTCTGCTGGGGTAATCCCGATAAACCGGACAGGCTGGGTGGTTTGGTCCGGGCCTCGTACGGTTGCTACGACACGGCTAAAGGTTTTGGCGTGCCTTTTATCTCCGGCAAGGATAGTTTATATAATGAATACGCCGTGCACGGTAGATCTATGCCTATCCCCGGGACGCTTTTGATCTCGGCGATCGCGGTAACAGAGGATGTTTCTAAAATCGTCTCCATGTACTTGAAAGAACCGGGGGATTTGATTTATGTGGTTGGGTTGACGGGGAACGAATTAGGGGGGTCGCATTATTTTGCTTTATCCGGCTCTATCGGTAATAATGTGCCGCGCGTTTTCTTTAAAAAAGCCAAAGCCGCTTTTGAGGCGTTAAGCAAGGCTTCGGCTTCAGGCCTGATCAAGGCCATGCACGATTGTTCTGAGGGTGGTATTGGAGTGGCAGCGGCAGAAATGGCGTTCAGCGGCGGGTTGGGGATGGAATTATTCTTGACCGAGTTACCGTATTCGCCTGACGTCAAACGCAACGATTTTATTCTTTTTTCGGAGTCTAATTCCCGCTTCGTGGTAGAAGTCCAGAAGAAGCATCAGCATAAATTCGAAAGCTTGTTGAAGGGGATTCCTTTTGGGCTGGCGGGATGCGTTTCGGCAGGAAAAGAATTCAAGGTTTATGGGTTAGACGGCAAGGCCTGCGTTAAAGCGGATATTACTGAACTAAAAGAAGCTTGGCAGAAACCATTACGTTGGTGACGAAGCGTAATACTGGAGGGCGTATGCACGGAGCTGATTTCACAAAAGAAGGTTTTGTCAAGGAGGATACCTGGCGGATATTCCGGATCATGGCGGAGTTTGTCGAGGGGTTTGAAGTCCTTTCGCAGGAAGGCAAGGCGGTTTCTATATTCGGCTCAAGCCGGTCCACGCAGAAAAATAAATATTACAAGTTAGCGGAAGAGACGGCGTATCTTTTGGCCAAAGAAGGGTTTACTATTATCACCGGAGGCGGGCCCGGCATTATGGAGGCAGGGAATAAAGGCGCGCGCCGCGCCAAGGGGCATTCCGTAGGATTGAATATAGAGATACCCATGGAGCAGAAGGCCAATGAATATATAGACACGCTGCTTGATTTCCATTATTTCTTTGTGCGCAAGGTAATGTTCGTCAAATACGCCAAGGCCTTTGTGATCATGCCCGGAGGCTTCGGCACATTAGATGAATTCTATGAGGCCATAAATCTCATCCAGACCGAACGCATACCCAGATTCCCCGTAATTTTATTCGGCAGCGAGTATTGGCAGGATATGGTAAAGTGGCTGCGGGATATCGTGCTGAAGAACAGGAACATCAGCCCCCAGGATATGGAGATATTCCAGACCGCCGACAGCCCCAAAGAGGTAGTGGCGATCATAAATAAATTCTATAGGAAAAACAGGGTTTGATGAACAGACCAAAGGTTTGCGTATTAAGGACCTCCGGGACGAATTGCGATAATGAGACTGCCTTTGCTTTCAAGAAGGCCGGAGCGGACGTGGAATTAGTGCACGTGAACAGCCTGGTCCTCGGCGCAAAGGGCCTTGGCGGATTCCAGATCTTAGCGCTGCCCGGGGGTTTTAGCTACGGCGATGACGTTGCTTCTGGGAAAATCTTTGCCAATGAACTGCGTTTTAAATTAATAGGCCAGATCAAGGAATTTGTTGCGGAAGGAAAGATCATTATCGGGATCTGTAACGGATTTCAGATCCTGGTAAAGTCGGGTCTTTTGCCGGGGAGAGGCGAGTGCGCGCGAGAGGCAACCTTGACCATTAATGATTCCGGGAAGTTTGAGGACCGCTGGACGTATCTACTAACGACCAGCGACCAGCGACTAACGACTAATTGCGTCTGGACCAAGAATTTACCGCCAGTTATCTATTTACCCGTTGCGCACGGAGAGGGGAAATTTATTACCGGGGACAATGAGGTTTTGGCCAGATTAAAGAAGAATAAGCAGATAGTCCTGCGGTATTGCGATGAGGCGGGAAAATCCTCGGATTACCCGGCCAATCCCAATGGTTCAGAGGACAATATCGCCGGTATCTGCGATGAGACCGGCAGGATATTAGGCCTTATGCCGCACCCGGAGAGGCATGTTTTGTCCACGCAGCATCCGCGTTGGACAGGGCAGGGGCATAAGGGAGAAGGCGATGGCCTGCAGATCTTCAGGAATGGGGTGGAATATGCCAAAAAATGATTCTGTACATGCGCAACAAGAGAACCCCGCCATTTATGGCGGGGATGAACAAAGGTTGCGCAGTATCAACCATAGCAAACCTCGGGCTTTAGCCCGAGGTAGCCGTAGGTCGATTTGTTTTAACGATGAACCTAAGGAATATTGCGGCCTATTTGGGATCATAAATAACAGGCACGCCAGCTGGCTGACGTATCTGGGCTTATACGCCCAGCAGCACCGGGGCCAGGAGGCCTGCGGGATCGTAACTAATAACAAAGGCGTCTTGTCGGTGCATAAAGATACAGGGTTAGTGAGCGATGTGTTTGACGAAAAGGTCTTGCACAGACTTAAAGGCGATATGGCGGTGGGGCACGTGCGTTATTCCACCACCGGATCAAGCGTCCTGAAAAACGCCCAACCGCTTTTGATCGATTATGCCAAAGGTTCGATATGCATCGCGCATAACGGCAACCTGGTGAACTCGCTTGCCCTGCGTGAGTCCCTGGAAAAAACAGGCTCTATATTTCAGACTACTACGGATTCCGAGCTCGTCATCCATCTGATGGCAAAGGCAAGGACGGGCAATTTAAAAGAGAGCCTTTTATATGCCCTCAAGAGGGTAAAGGGCGCCTACGCGCTGGTGATGATGAACGAGGATACCCTTATCGGCGCCAGGGATCCTTTTGGTTATCGCCCTTTATGCGTGGGTAAGCTGGGAGGTTCCTGGTGCCTGGCTTCTGAAACCTGCGCCTTTGACCTGATCGGGGCGCGCTTCGTGCGCGAGGTGGAGCCGGGAGAGATAATTTTCATCAATAAGGATGGCCTGAAATCCATTCGTCTCAGGGAGTTTGATCTTGCCCAAAGGCACGCCTTCTGCACTTTCGAGCATGTCTATTTTTCCCGCCCGGACTCGGTTGTCTTTGGCGAGACCGTGCATCTGGTGCGGCGCAGGCTGGGCGAACAGCTGGCCAGGGAATATCCGGTAAAAGCGGATTTTGTGGTGCCGGTGCCTGATTCCGGTTTCTCCGCGGCCCTGGGTTATTCCCAGGAGTCCGGGATACCTTTGGAGATGGGGATAATCCGCAATCATTATGTCGGCCGCACATTCATTCAGCCGGCGCAGGACGCGCGCGACCTGGGGGTGCGGGTGAAATTTAACTTACTTAAGGATGTATTGAAGGGTAAGCGTATTGTCATTGTGGATGATTCTATTGTGCGCGGAACTACCTCAAAGATCCGCGTGCGCAATTTACGTAAGGCAGGCGTAAAAGAAGTACACTTACGAATATCCTGCCCCCCGCATCGCTTCCCCTGTTTCTATGGAATTGACTTTCACAGGTCATCAGAGCTGATCGCCAATAAGTACGATTCGCTCAATGACATACGAAGATATATGGAAGTAGATACCCTGGGGTATCTTAGTTTAGAGGGGATGCTCGCTTGTTTGAAGCATTCGAAAAATAATTACTGCACTGCCTGCTGGACGGGAAAGTACGCCGTCAGGGCAGAGAAGAGGCACGGCAAGTTTTCGCTCGAATCGCGGTGCTGCGGCCAGGGGGAGATAGTTAGTTATTAGTCGTTGGTCGTTAGTCGTTGGTCGAGGAGGAAGATGGCAAAAATAACTTACAAAAGAGCAGGAGTTAATATCACAGCCGCGGGTCTCTTTAAACAAAAAATTAAATCCCTGGTCAGGAGTTCCTTTAAGGCCGAGGTATTAAGGGATATCGGCGGTTTCGGGAGTTTTTTCTCTCTGGCGAATAATAAATTTAAAAATCCGGTCCTGGTTTCTTCCGCCGACGGGGTGGGCACAAAATTAAAGATAGCCGTCTTGGCAGATAAACACGACACTATAGGCATAGACGCGGTGGCTATGAATGTAAACGATATCCTCTGCACGGGCGCTAGACCACTATTTTTTCTGGATTATATCGCTTACAGCAGATTACCGGAGAGTGTGCTGGTAGATATTGTAAAAGGTATAAACCGCGGTTGCATCGAATCGGGGTGTTCTTTGATCGGCGGAGAGACCGCGCAGATGCCGGGGATGTACAGGCGCGGGGAATACGACGTAGCGGGTTTTTGCGTGGGGGTGGTGGAGCGTCGGGATATCATTGACGGCTCAAAGATCGAGACCGGGAATAATATCCTCGGTCTCGAGTCAAGCGGGATACATTCCAACGGATATTCTTTGGTGAGAAAAGTTTTATCGCCATCCGAATTAAAAAAGATGGGCGTAGAGCTCTTGAAACCCACGCGTATTTACGTCAAGCCGGTCTTGTCTTTACTATACGCTAAACGCTATACGCTAAACGCTATCCATGGGATCGCCCACATCACCGGCGGAGCATTCTATGATAAGATCTCCAGGATCCTTCCGGACAATGTGGACGCGCGCATCTATAAAGATTCCTGGCCGGTCCCTGAGATATTCCGCCTTATCCAGAATAAGGGCGGTATCGAGGATAGGGAAATGTACCATACCCTGAACATGGGTATAGGTATGGTGCTTATTGCGGATCCGGGTTCTCTGAAAATGGTAGTTACCAGGCTCAAAGAGCTTAAGCTCAAGTCCTGGTTTATCGGAGAGATTGTCAAAGGCTATGGCAAGGTGGAAATAGTTTAACTAATATGGAGGGGCAGATGAACATTATGTATTTACTTATTACAATAGCTGTTGTTATATTCCTGATGGGTATACGCATCGTCCGGCCCACGCACCGCGGCCTGATCGAGAGGCTGGGCAAGTATAACCGTTTTGCCAACGCCGGCTTTAACTGGCTCATGCCGGTAGTCGAGCGCATCTATCAGATTAACACCACAGAGCAGATGGTGGATGCCGAACCGCAGGAGATCATTACCAATGACAATCTGAATGCCAAAGTGGACGCGCAGGTATATTTCAAGGTCAAGCCTGACGAGGAGAGCGTGAAGAGCTCCACTTACAATGTGTATAGTTATCAGTACCAGATCGTGAATTTGGCGCGCACCACACTCAGGAATATAATCGGAACCCTGACCTTAAAATCCGCTAACAGCGAGCGCGGCAAGATCAACGCCGAATTACATAATACTTTAATGCAAGAGACGGCAAGCTGGGGCATCGAGATAGTGAGGACCGAGCTTAAAGAGATCGACCCGCCCAAAGACGTGCAGGAGACAATGAATAAGGTGGTGAAGGCTGAGAATGAGAAAATCGCGGCTATCGACTACGCCACTGCCACCGAGACCGCTGCCGACGGACAGAAAAGGGCCGAGATAAAAAAGGCCGAAGGCATAAAACAGGCGCGGATCTTACAGGCCGAAGGCGAGGCAGAGGCGATCCGTCTTGTGAATGAGGCGGCAGAAAAATATTTTATCGGCAACGCCCAGGTATTGAGAAAGCTTGAGACGGTGGAGAAGTCTTTGGAAAATAATGCCAAGATCGTCGTCCCGGCAAACACCGAGCTGGTCAATGTCATAGGAGAATTGGCTGGCGTCTTGCCCCTAAAGAGAACAGAAGCGAAATAGGGTTATCTATGTTTAGAATACGACAATCGGGCTTAGTCTTATTTTTGCTTTTGGTTTTTATGCCGCTCTCCGTTTTCGCGGACCAGCTTATTCTTATGTCTGGCAAGACAGTAGAAGGTAAGGTGTTGGAGCAGAAAGATGACTACGTGATAATCGAAGTCAAGGGGATAAATATCATGTACCGGAGATTCGAGATCAAGGACGTGGTGATAGGGGGGAGTGAAACTAAACAAGATAAGTCGGGGGATATACCCATTATTCCCGAGCTTCCGGTTGGGGAGGTTCCCCAGTCCCCCGGACAGGATGTAAAAAGCGTTGATGATCCTCAAACCAAAGAGGCATTGATCAAATTTAGCGCGTTGATGGGTGAGATCGGTAAAGACTGTGAGGCTCCCCGGGAAAATGCCGATTCCAACGAATTATTCAGCAAGGCTTCACAGTGTATTTGCAAACACCTGCCTGAAGCAGTCAAGGCAAATCAGATGAAGGTCGCCGCATTTCTTGATTTAATGAAGCGGCGCCCCGAGCTGGTTAATCAGACTGTGCATATCGAAGGGGTGCAGGGCAATTGGGTGCTTAATCCCGAAGACGCGAATAAGAATACCATAGAAGAGATCAGCAGGACCTATAATTGCAAATAAGATGCGAATTTTGGTTATTGGTTCCGGCGGCAGGGAGCACGCCTTAGCCTGGAAGATCGCGCAATCAAAGCTGGCGGATAAAGTTTTCTGCGCTCCGGGGAACGGCGGTATAGCGCAGCAGGCCGAGTGCGTTGATATCAAGGCAGACGATATACCGGGATTGTTGGATTTCGCCAGGAAAGAAAGGGTCGATCTGACCGTGGTCGGGCCGGAGGGGTCGCTTGCCATCGGCATCGTAGATGAATTCCAGAAGGCCAAGCTTCGCGTATTCGGGCCTAAAAGAGACGCGGCGCGCCTTGAGGCAAGCAAGGTATTTGCCAAGGAGCTTATGGCAAAATACAGCGTTCCCACTGCGGATTTTAAGATATTTTCCGCCGAAGGCGGGTACGGCGGAGACATGGACGCGGCTTATAAATATATTGAGAAAAGAGGCGCGCCTTGCGTAGTCAAGGCCGATGGTTTAGCCGCCGGCAAAGGCGTGGTCGTAGCCAAAACCGTCGATGAGGCAAAACAGGCAGTTTTGTCGATGATGGAGCAGAGGATCTTCGGTGATGCCGCAGATACGGTGATCATCGAAGATTGCCTGGAGGGGCAGGAGGCGTCGATCCTGGTTTTTACGGATTCGAGAGAAGTTGTTCCTTTGGCCTCGGCCCAAGACCACAAGAGGATATTTGATAATGACCAAGGTCTGAATACAGGCGGCATGGGGGCTTATTCGCCCGCGCCTGTAGTTACCGCGTCTTTATTTAAAGAGATCATAGAGAAGATTATCAATCGCACGATCAACGGCCTGGCAAGAGAAGGGATTGAATACAGGGGCGTTTTATACGCGGGCGTCATGCTGACCAAGGACGGGCCTAAGGCCCTGGAGTTTAACGTGCGTTTCGGTGATCCGGAGACCGAGGCAATACTGCCGCGTATGCGGTCGGATTTATTAGAGGTGATGCTGGCTGCAAGCGAGGGGAAGTTAAACAGGGTTGTAAAAAGCGGAGGGTTGATTTGGGACGCCCGGCCTTGCGTATGCGTGGTCTGCGCCTCCGGAGGATATCCGGGTGAATATCAAAAAGGCAAAGAGATATTTGGTTTAGATGAAGTTTCCAAAATGAAGGATATAGTAGTATTTCATTCTGGAACCAAACTAACGACCAACGACCAGCGACTAACGACCAAATTTCTGACCAATGGGGGCAGAGTTCTGGGAGTTACCGGCCTGGGCAATACTATAAAAGAAGCAATTGACCGGACGTATCAGGCGGTAGGAAAAATAAACTTTGAGGGTATGCATTTTCGCAGAGATATAGGTAAAAAGGCGATATAGCAAAATTAGTCATTGCGAACCATCCCGAAGGGATGGTGAAGCAATCTAAAAGAGATTGCTTCGTCACTTTACATGAAATAGCTACGGGGGTTCCTCGCAATGACTAGTAGGCGTGGAGGGAATATGAAAGCCATCAGCATCATTATGGGCAGTGACTCGGATTTAGAGACAGTTCGAGAAACGGTTAATGTATTAAAAGAGTTTAAGGTTATGCCTGAAGTGAAGGTTTTGTCCGCGCACAGGACACCGAAGGAATTGGCGGCATACGTGGAGGCCGCGCCAAAAAGAGGCGTTAAGGTTTTTATCTGCGCCGCCGGCGGATCCGCGGCTCTCTCCGGGGTTGTCGCCGCGCATACCACGTTGCCGGTCATCGGTATTCCTATTGAGACAAAAAGCTTAAGAGGCCTGGATTCCTTATTGTCTACGGCACAGATGCCCGGGGGGATCCCGGTGGCCTCGATGGCGATCGGAAAAGCAGGGGCAAAAAACGCCGCCATCTTTGCGCTTGAGATCTTAGGGATCACGGATAATGATATAAAGGCCAAGCTCTTGGCTTATAAAGGCAAGATGCGCGCAAAGATCAAGAAGATAAAACTAAAGGTATGAAGTCTACCAAGGTCGTTAAAGTCGACCCCGATAATCCCGAGGAACAATATCTGCTTCAGGCATCCGGTATCTTAAAAACCGGAGGCCTTGTGATAATTCCCACCGAGACGGTTTATGGGATCGCCGCCAATATTTTGGATAGCAAGGCGATCGACAGATTATACGCTATAAAACAGCGGCCGAGAAACAAGCCATTTTCGCTGCATATATCTACACAAGAAAGAATAGAAGATTTTGCCAAAGACATTCCCGTTATCGCCTATAAGCTTATGCATAAATATTGGCCCGGGCCGCTGACCTTGATCTTAAAATCCAGAGATAAGGGTACTATCGGCATACGCTTGCCGGATAATGAAATAGCGCGTAAAATTATTGAGTTATCCGGGGTTCCCATTGCCTGCCCTTCGGCAAATATCGCGTGTGAGGCGCCGCCCACCAATTTCCAGGGCGCGATCAAGGATCTAGACGGCCTGGTTGATTTTGCCATAGACGCCGGCGATACAAGGCTTAAGACAGAATCAACCATTGTTGATGTCACGGGTGTGCCGTTACGCATATTGAGAGAAGGCTGGCTCAAGAATAATGGTATCGAGGAAACAGCAAAGTCCAAGACCGTTCTTTTCATCTGCACGGGTAATTCCTGCCGTTCGGTCATGGCCCAGGCGCTCCTGGAGAAGGCCTTAAATATAAGGAACAAGACAGGGGTGGAGGTTATCTCTGCGGGTGTGGCGCCGGCAGTCGGTATGGGCGCAACCAATGAGGTCAGGGAATTATTGAAACAGGAAGGTATAGATGTCAGCGCTCATCGGGCAAGACAGGTTACAAAAGAGATGATCGATAGGTCTGATATAATCTTGGTTATGGACAGGATGCACGAACAGCGCTTAATGCTCTTGGCTCCGGAAGCAAAAAATAGGGTGTTTTTATTGAAAGAATTTGCTAAAATAGCAGATAACGACTTGAACATCCCTGATCCCATGGGCAGCTCTCTGGATGTTTATAACAAGATTTTTGTCATTATTAGGGATGCGGCGAACAGGATCGCGGAAATACTTTAAGGACTTGTTGAATGGATAGGATAATAATCGGTTCGGACCACGCGGGTTTTTCTCTAAAGGAGAAGCTCAAGGTTTATCTAAAGAAGAACGGTTACGCCGTAACAGACTTAGGCACATATTCGAAAGAACGTTGCGATTACCCCGAGTTTGCTTTTGGCGTGGCGGGCAGGGTTTCTTCGGGAAAATTTAAGAGGGGCATCCTTATCTGCAAAAGCGGCATCGGTAATTCTATAGTCGCCAATAGATTCCGCGGGGTGCGCGCGGCCTTGTGTTATAATATAAAAGCAGCCCGGCTTTCGCGCGAGCATAATGACAGCAATATCCTGGTATTGGGCTCAGGGTTTGTAAGCCAGAGGTCAGCCGTAGCTATTTTACGCACCTGGCTGCATACTGATTTTCAGGGCGGCAGGCATAAGCGGCGGCTGGAACTGATAAAAAAACTTGAGGAGAAAATAAGGAGAGATACCCCGCACTAAGCAAGGCACCTGGCCCAGATAAAGGCACCCGGCGCTTATTTGAATTGCGCCGGTGTCCCCTCGTGGGGAATTTGGGCCAGTGTTCGCCTCTCGGCGAAATTTGCGCGGGTGTTGTCCTTGTAGACAAGGTATAAATAAACATGGAAAAATTAAAACAAGTTGATCCGCCGGTTTACGCGGCGATCCAAAAGGAATTAAAGAGACAAAACGATAACCTGGAATTGATCGCCTCGGAGAATTTTACCTCCCTCGCGGTGCTTGAGGCGCAGGGGTCCGTCCTGACCAATAAATATGCCGAAGGATATCCCGGGCGCCGCTGGTATGGCGGATGTGAGTATGTGGACGATATAGAGAATATGGCTATAGAGCGGGCCAAAGAATTGTTCGGGGCTGAACATGTCAATGTCCAGGCGCATTCCGGCACGCAGGCAAATATGGCGGTATACTTTGCCGCGCTTGAGCCCGGGGATACGGTATTGGCTATGGACCTGGCTGCCGGCGGGCATCTCACCCACGGCCATGCGCACAATTTTTCCGGTTCACTCTTCCACGTGGTGGGGTATGGAGTGAATTCAAAGAGCGAGACGCTCGATTACGATAACATTTTATCTTTAGCCAAACTCCACCGGCCAAAAATGATCCTCGCCGGGGCTTCCGCCTATCCCAGAGAGATAGATTTTAAGAAGTTCCGCGCGATTTGCGATGCGGTTGGCGCATACCTGTTCGTGGATATGGCGCACATCGCCGGCTTAGTGGCTGCGGGGATCCACCCCTCGCCTGTGCCGTACGCGGAATTCGTGAGTTCCACCACGCACAAAACCCTGCGCGGCCCGCGCGGCGGTTTTATCATCTGTAAGAAAGAATTTGCCAGGAAAATAGACGTCCAGGTTTTCCCCGGTATCCAGGGGGGGCCGCTTATGCACGTAATTGCCGCAAAGGCCGTGGCTTTTCGCCAGGCCCTGTCCCCGGAATTTAAGAAATACCAGCGCCAGGTAGTAGATAACGCCAGGGGTCTTGCTGATTGCCTCTCCCAAAAAGGGTTTAGGATAGTTTCCGGAGGCACAGATACTCACCTTATGCTTGTGGATTTAACGAGAAAAGAGATAAGCGGCGCCGAGGCCTCATGCGTCTTGGGTGAAGTCAATATCACCGTGAATAAGAACCTGATACCTTTTGATTCGCAGGGCCCGGCCGTAACCAGCGGGATCCGGTTAGGGACTCCCGCGGTCACGACGCGCGGGATGAAAGAGCCCCAGATGCGTAAGATCGCCCAATTCATAGACCAGGCAATCGCCGGGCGGGCAGATAACAAAAAGCTTACGGCGATAAAGAAGGAAGTCTTAAAATTGACCAAGGGTTTTCCTCTATACCCTGAACTATTGAGAAAGAAATGAAACGTAGACTGTCATTGCGAGGAGCGAAGCGACGAAGCAATCTCAAATACGGGATTGCTTCGCCTTCGGCTCGCAATGACGTTAGTTCTTCTTATAAGCGTCCAAGCTGGGATGAGTATTTTTTGGAAGTTGCGGTATTGGTTTCCAAAAGGGCAACGTGTCTGCGCCGCAGGGTGGGGGCGGTGCTGGTCAAAGAGAAAAGGATCTTGGCCACCGGTTACAACGGGCCGCCTTCAGGCATTACTCATTGCCAGGTATCCGGCTGTCTGCGCGAGAAATTAAAAGTTCCTTCCGGCCAGCGCCACGAACTATGCCGTGGGCTCCATGCGGAGCAAAACGTGTTGATCCAGGCGGCGCTGCACGGAATCGGAACTAAGGGGAGCGCCCTGTATGTTACTAATCAGCCGTGTATTATCTGCGCCAAGATGCTTATTAATGCCGGGATAAAAGAGATCGTGGTATCTGACGGTTACCCGGATAAAATGGCCGTGGATTTTTTAAGGGAAGCAAGAATAAAGATAAGGAAGGTAAAATGAACCCCGCACCTTCTAGGAATTCAAAATTCAATATGTATAGGGTTAAAACATTGAATAAGAAAGAAGGTGCGGGATGAAATGTCCTTTTTGTTCTTATAAGGAAGATAAGGTGGTGGATTCGCGCGCGACAGCCGAAGGTTCTGCGGTGCGGCGCAGGCGCGAGTGCCTTGGTTGCGGAAAGCGTTTTACCACCTATGAATACGTTGAGCAGGTCTCACTCATGGTAATCAAAAAAGACGGCCGGCGCGAAGCCTTCGACCGCAAGAAAGTCCTCTCCGGGATTATGAAGGCCTTTGAGAAGAGGCCTATCGGTATCGACAAGATGGAAGAGCTCGTCATCCAGGTTGAACGCGCTATCCAGAAAAAGCCTGACCGCGAGGTTTTGGCTTCGCGCATCGGGGAACTCATAATGGAGAGATTGAAAAAGATCGACGATGTGGCCTACGTGCGCTTTGCCTCGGTATATCGGCAATTCAAAGACGTCGGGCAGTTCATGGAGGAATTAAAATTCATGCTGAATAAAGAAAAGCCTAAGAGAAAAAAGCAAAGGAGACCGCATCATGGTTGAGATGGAGCTGAACAAGATCGTGATCGACGAAAAAAGGCACGACCAGCTGATAGTGTTAAAAGAAAAAGACGGCACCAGGATCCTGCCCATTGTGATCGGTCTTGCCGAGGCCTCGGCCATAAAGTTGAAGATAAGCGGTTTTACCCCGCCAAGGCCTTTGACCCATGATCTACTTTACGCGGCCATTGAGAATCTTAACGCAACCATTGACCGGGTGATCATCGATAAGCTTGAGGAGAACACCTTCCATGCCAAGATCGTCTTAAAGACAGCTACCGGAGAATCAAAGATCATCGATGCCCGTCCATCGGATAGCATAGCCCTGGCAGTGAGGGCCCATACCTCCATCTTTGTCGAGGACGACATCATAAAAAAATCCGAAGTGTTTAATAACGGCCAATAAGCCCCCGCACCAATTGAAGCAGGAAAGACGGTTAGCAGCCAATTGGTGCGGGGGGTAAACTCACCCTTCAAAAATTGTATGCCTGTTTTTTTTGTTCCAGAAATCATTCCCTATCTTAGAGATATACTGGGATTTGCCGCAAGTAAAAGGGAGCGCCTTTTTCTGGTCGGCGGAAGCCTGCGCGACGCATTGCTTAAGCGCCGCAAGGAAGATATCGATATCGATTTTTGCATTAAAAAAGGCGCCATTCCTTTCGGCAGGGCCTTGAGCAGGGCATTAGGCGCCGGCTTCGTGGTCCTGGATGAGAAGTTCGGCTCCTGCCGTTTAGTGAAGAAGGACCGGGATAAGATTTATACATTTGATTTCACGGATTTCCGGGGGAAGAGCCTAAAGGATGACCTTTTGCACCGCGATTTCACCATTAATACCCTGGCCCTGGATCTAGAAAGCGCGCTTCTGGCTCATAATCCGGAGCGTTTTTTGATAGATTTTTATGGGGCCAGAGAAGATTTAAATAAAAAGAGCCTTAGGCTGGTAAACCGCCGGGCATTTGACGAAGACCCTTTAAGGATATTGCGCGCGTTTAGCTTGTCCTGCGTCTTAAATTTTAAGATAGACAAAGGCACCCTGGCTCTAATAAAACAAAAGCGTAAACGCCTGGGCTCCGTTTCCGGAGAGCGGATAAGGGATGAATTGTTCAAGATACTGCACAGTAATTCTGCCTACGCTTTTTTCCTGGAGTTAGATAAATTGGGGATATTGAAATTGGTCATCCCCGAGATCGAAGTTATGCGCGGGGTTAAACAAGGGCCGTATCACCATCTGGATGTCTTTAGGCACAGCCTGGAAACTATCAGGCAGATGGAGATGTTTATTGAAGACAGCCGTAAGAAGAGAGACATAAATAATTATTTGCAGGAAGTTATCTCGGGAGCAAGGAAGAGGTTCAGCCTTATGAAGCTCGCCGCGCTCCTGCATGATATAGGTAAGCCTGACGCGCGCCGCCGTAAGGGGGGGAAGATAAAATTCTACGGCCATGAACGCATAGGGGCAAAATTTACAGATATAATCGCGCGGCGCTTAAAGTTATCCAACGACGAATCGGAAGCCCTGAAGAAAATGGTCTTCTGGCACCTAAGGCCGGGCTATCTTGGAGATAGCGCTCATCTTACTCCTCGCGCCAAATTCAGGTATTTCCGTGATGCCGGACGCGAAGCAGTGAGTATCTTGATACTGTCTCTGGCCGACCAGCGTTCTACGCGAGGCCCGCTTACTACCAAGGAATCGCGGCTCAGGCACGAAAAGGTGACAGCCGCATTAATGGCTGAGTCTTTCCGCAGATCCCGGCAAGTTAAGATGGTGCGTCTGGTTAACGGCGATGATCTCATTAAAAAATTTAAACTTAAACCTTCTCCTCTTATCGGCAGGCTTTTAAGCGAACTGGAAGAGTTACAGGCCATAGGAAAAATGAAGAGCAAGGCCCAGGGATTCCGGTTGGTCAAGGGATTGATACGTAAATTTCAAGCGGCAGCGTGAAAAGGCCTGTAAAAACATTAAAATTAATAGAAAGGCAGGCCGCGCATTTTAAGGTCCCCGTGGTCACCGTAGTCTCGCAAAAGAACGATCCTTTCAGGGTCTTGGTTTCCTGTATTTTGAGCTTAAGGACCAAGGATAAAACTACTGTTGAAGCGAGCGCGCGCTTATTTAAAGCAGCGGATACGCCGCAGAAGATGTTAAGATTGCCTGTTAGGATTATCGAGAGGTTGATTTATCCCGTGGGTTTTTACCGGAATAAAGCCAGGGTCCTCTTAGGCCTAAGCAGGAAGCTTATGGATGAATTCGGCGCAAAGGTGCCTCGCACCCTTCTTGAGTTATTGGAATTCAAGGGCGTGGGTAGAAAGACCGCTAATCTGGTCTTGGGCCTGGGATACAATATACCTGCCATATGCGTGGATACGCACGTGCACCGCATTTCTAATCGCCTGGGCTGGATAAAGACCAGGGTTCCCGAGGAGACCGAAGAGGCGCTCATGTCGATCTTCCCCAGGAAGAAATGGATAGAGATAAACACTATACTCGTGACTTTTGGACAGAATATATGCGTCCCGATTTCCCCTTTTTGCAGCCGCTGCGCTGTTGGTAAAGTTTGCAAGCGCGTAGGCGTAAGCCGGTCGCGTTAAAAGACAGATTATATGCTTAACCGAGAAGAGATCGCGAAGTTGATCAGGGAGAATAAGCTCCTGGAGGGTTATATAGACCTTGATACGCAGCTTACGCCTAACGGATTTGATCTGACCGTGGCGAGCGTTTACGAATTCGATACTTTGGGTGAGCTCGATTTCTCCAATAAAGAAAGGGTTGTTCCCGCCGGCAAAGAAATTCTTCCTCACAAAAACGGCCGGGCTGAAAAATTCGGCTGGTGGGATTTAAAAAACGGCTGTTATAAGGTCAAGACGAATGAAACGGTGAATTTAGCCAATGATTTAAGCGCGATTTGTTTTGCGCGCACCTCGCTATTGAGGATGGGGGCATTTACCCAGCATGGGGTATGGGACGCGGGTTTTAAAGGAAAGGGCGAATTTCTTTTAGTGGTTGGCAATCCTTTGGGTTTACGGCTTAAGCAGAATGCCCGCGTCGCGCAATTGGTTTTCCTGCGCATACAGGAGACCTTGCGCGGCTATGACGGGATTTATCAGGAGAGGGGAAAATGAACCCCCCCCCTTCTAAGAATTAAAATCAATAATATTATGGATAAAGAAAAAATCTTGAATAAGAAAGAAGGTGCGGGGGTGAAGAAAATTTTCTTAGTCCTTACCTTTGTCTTTGGTTTTTACGCTTTGACGTGGGCGGATACCATATATCTTAAAGACGGCCGCCAGGTCCAGGGTTTAATAAAAGACCAGACCGATGATACGGTGGAGCTGGAGATATGTGTCGGCGGTATAATAGGTTATAAGAAGAGCGATATTGAAAAGATTGAAGAAAGTTCTCCTGAAGAGGCGGCTAATTTACGCAAGCAGTGGGAAAAGGAAAAGGCCGACAGCGAAAAGAAACAGGAAAAAACAAAGGCGCAAGAGGAAAAAGGCCCAAAAAAAGTCGAGTTTGCCATAGAGGCCCAGGGGTTGATTCTGGATGCGGAACTTAACGATCTAGTCAAAGTGTCGCTTATGTTAGACACAGGGGCGTCGCTCGTTGTTTTGAAAAAGAGCGTTGCTGACAGGCTGGGTATCGATCTGGACGGGATCAAACAAGAGGTGGACTTAAGCGTCGCCGACGGCAGGCAGGTCAAGGCCAAATACGTGGTTTTAAACAGCGTCAGGGTCAAGGATATCACCGCCCATAATGTCGAGGCGGCAGTGATGTTGGACGACGTTGAAGGCGCCAAGTTCCAGGATGGGCTCTTGGGTATGTCATTCTTAAAAAGATTTAATTTTAAGGTGGACCAGAAAGATAATAAACTGATTATCGAAAAGCCGGCGGAATAATGCTAATGGAGATTCGGTAAAATGAAGATCGGGGATACGGAAATAAAGGTTGTGCAGGGTGATATTACGGAATTAAAAGTTGACGCAATTGTGAATGCCGCGAATAACAAATTAGTCATGGGCGGCGGGGTGGCCGGAGCTATAAGGAAGAAGGGCGGGAAGATTATTGAAGAAGAGGCGTTAAAGTTGGGCCCCATCAAGATAGGCGAGGCAGTAATAACCGGCGCCGGCAATCTGCCGGCGAAATATGTCATACACGCCGCTACCATGGGCATGGATTTCAAGACAGACGAAACCAAGATCCGCGATTCGGCGATGAACGCATTGCGCCTTGCCGAGGAGAAAAAGATAAGATCGATCGCTTTCTGCGCCCTTGGCTGCGGGGTAGGGGGTTTTCCGTTGTTGTCCTCAGCCAAGATTATGGCCCAGGAGGTCTTCCGGCATCTACGCGAGGAAAAGAGCGGCCTTAAAGAAGTAATCTTCTGCCTTTTTGACCAGAAGGCCTTTGCAGAGTTTGATAAAGGCGCAATCAGATATCTTGAGCACTTAGGAGAAAAGATGTGCTCCGGTCCTTTTATTACCGTAGATATTATTATCGAAATCCCTACATCGCCGGATGGCAGGAACGGCGGCGTGGTAGTGATTAAAAGAAGCAACCCCCCGTTTGGCTGGGCGCTGCCGGGAGGCTTTGTTGATTACGGAGAAAGTCTGGAGCGCGCCGCGCAAAGAGAGGCCAAAGAGGAGACCGGATTGGATGTCCTGGGACTGGAGCAATTTCACACCTATTCTAAACCCGGCAGGGATCCGCGGTTTCATACCGTTTCCACGGTTTTCCTGGCTAAGGCAGAAGGCAAGCCCCGGGCAGGGGATGATGCCGCGGAACTGGAAATCGTAAAATTAACGGAAATAGATAAAATAAATCTTGCTTTTGACCACCGGGATATCCTTAAACACTATTCCCAGTATAAAAATGGGCTAAAACCCGATTTTTAGCCCATTTTCTTGGCCTTCCAGACCCGCGGTGGAAGTGAAAGCCGTTGATAGATTCTATTTTTCTCCTTGAAAAATGGCAAAAATAGTGTATACTTATAGCGTTAAAATTTATAAATTGCCTAAGTAGCATTATAGGCAATGGATGCCACGGACGAAAGAGGTCTAGTCTCTGTCCGTGGTTTTTTGTTTATATGAGAAGAGAAAATAGCGAAGGAGAAAACAGTCGATGAATTCCAAAAGAACCCGCATAACCCATTTAATAATTACTATAGTCGTTGTATTAGCTGGTTTGATGGTGTTGCCGGCGTCAAGTGAGCCTGCCGGAAGCGAGCAGGAGGTTTCAGTTTCGGTCTCCTTGGGAGTTGGAGTTACGGTGCCTAATGTTCCTTGCGACGTATATATTGATCATTCAACGAATCTCCTTATGGTAAATAGGCCCAATGATAGGCCCCGTCCCTATATAATCAAAGGCGTAAGCTGGTCACCGGCTACAAGGGCGCCGCAAAACGGGTCCAATCTTTTGGATCCCCAGCAACAAGTGCCTTATGGTTTTTTCTTTGATTGGAGTGGACGCAATCCTGAGGGCCATGAACTTCTTCAATATTGGCTGACCAATGAGTTGGCGAGTAATGCGCAAGTCGACCTTCCTTTGATTAGCGGTATGAATGCGAATACTGTGCGTATCTACAATAGTTTAGGGAGCAGTCTTGAAGATTATAGCTCTGTGGTTGACGGGATCAGCGGGGTACTGGATGAATCTTACCGGAATGGGCTTATGGTGATTATGACCATAGCTATCTCTAAGAACGACCTGGATACGCAAAAATACCTTAAAGTCGTGGATGCCTTTAAAAACCATCCTGCTATTTTGATGTGGTCACTGGGCAATGAATGGAACATGAACGACTACTATGGTTATACGACCCTGGATGAAGCGGCGGCCGCGGTTAACCAGGCAGCGCTTCAGGTCAAGCAACACGATGCGCACCACCCCGTATCTTCTATACTAGGAGATACATTTTATTCAGGATGGAAGATTTCCGACGTGGTGCGTATGTGCCCGCAAGTGGATACCTGGGGGATTAATCTGTATCGCGGCATCAGTTTAGGACCATTGTTCACGCAATGGGCGGATTTGTGGGCCGTTGATCTCAAGCAGTCGGCCAAGCCATTTTTTGTAAGCGAGTTCGGTATAGATAGCTTTAGCAGTGATTCCGGATACACCAGAGGGAATTCTTTTCCGGTTCAGGCTTTTAATGTAACCGGCAGGGTTGATGAGGCAAGCCAGGCAGAAATAGATGCTTCGCTCTGGGGGGAGATCAAAGGCCATTTATCCGCGCTAAAGAGCGGAGAGCTGTGTTTAGGAGGGCTGATACATGAGTTTAATGACGAACTTTGGAGAGGAGGCAATTACAATATATCCTTAGGAGGAATATATAATTACAACGGGCCTGATGGAATTAGCGGCACAGCGGATGATGACCATAGTTATGACCAGTATAATGCTGATGGGTTTGAAGCGATAGGAGGCAGTCCGGATAATGTGCTTAATGAAGAATATTTTGGCCTGGTCAACGCTGACCGTCAGCCTAAGCCGGCTTACTCTACCATGAAAGACGCCTATATTCTTACTTCTTTAAGTAATCATCCCCCGTTGCTTAATGTAATAGGTAGTAAGAACATAGCAGCGGGTCAAGCCCTTAATTTTACTGTCTCAGCCACAGATGAAGATGTAGGGGATACCTTGGATTACTCCGCTACCGGCGTTCCTGATGGAGCATCTTTTAATAATACCACCCACGCCTTTAGCTGGACTCCTCAGACGGCTCAAATAGGAGACCATATAGTGGTCTTTGTAGTTAGTGACGGAAGTGCGACCGCAGAAGAAGCCATTTTCATTACCGTAACCCAACCCGCACCTACCAATCATTCCCCGGTGCTTGCTTCTATCGGCAATAAGACCGTAGTAGAAGGCAGCGCCCTTAACTTTACTGTCTCAGCCACAGATGCCGATGGAGACACCTTGACCTACTCCGCTACCGGCGTTCCTGATGGGGCATCCTTTATCACTACCACCCACGCCTTTAGCTGGACTCCCAGTGTAGGTCAGGCAGGAAGCTACAATGGTACATTTAGTGTCAGTGACGGCCATGGCGGCACTGCCTCGGAAACCATTACCATTACCGTTACTGCTGCGTCTAGCAATCA
>JAPLLV010000001.1 GCA_026387405.1 Candidatus Omnitrophota bacterium | reverse complement strand
GGTTATGGCCAGAGCTACTCTGTAAATGAGATCATTAAGAAAATAGGGCTTATTGAAAATAAAAAGCTCCCGGTCAATTGCCTGAACTTAAAGAGAAAAGAAGAGATTATGAATGTGGTTGCGGATATTTCAAAAGCCAAGAGGCTGTTGGTCTGGAAACCGAGGGTTACCCTGGAAAAAGGCCTGAAAAAGATTTGTGATGACCACCATGACTAAATTTAGAAAAATAGCCGATAATTTTTTTATAACTAATATTTTGATACCTCTTGTATTGATCATCCCTATCCTGTGGTTTACTATCCCCGCTGTTTCTTACTGGGTCGACAACATCAGGATGATCAGGCATTTTGACATCGATGAAGGGAATCTGGTTGAATTTGCAGGAAAAACGTACTCCAGGGGCGTTATACCATTGGAAGATGGAGTAGCGTATCCCCAGTTTTTTTATTATCTGGCGGGAATTGTTTTATTTCCTTTGACGCTTTTAAAAGGAATTGATTATCGAATAATTGCCATTGCGCTAAGAAGTCTCAATATTTTTGCTGCCATAATGACGGTAATCCTTATTTATTTCTTTTGCAGAAAATTCTTTAAGTCAATCTGGGTCGGGATCATAAGCGGCTTATCATTCATGCTTTGCGCGCACTATCTATGCTGGCTGCTTAATTCCAGGCCGCACCCCTTAGAGATACTCCTGATCCTGGCGACATTCTATTTTTGTTTTAAGCTAATGGAAGTCTATCGTTTGAAATATTTAACAGGGGCCATAATCTTTATCGGTTTAGCTATGGCCACCAAATACGGAGGATTGTTTGTAGTACCGATCGCGGTGGCGTCTTTTTTATGCAGCATAATTAAACTACCAACTAATATTATGCTAGGTCATTTAAGAAACAAATTTAAGTTAATTTCTTTTTTATCAATATTTATGATGTTAATCACGTTCTTTATTCCTATAATATGGATCCTTTTATATTTGCGTTTCCCGTCTAAATTTTTAATATTTAGAATAAACAGTTTTGACGATTTTATTCACTTCAGAGACTTTAGGCTGACAGGCTTTATGAGCTTTATGTTTTTTGCGTTATCTTTTTTCTGGTGGCTGACTAATTCTTTTGCCTATAGGTTCGCAAATGAAGGGGAAGGAAGCGACAGGCATAGGCGGGTGTTTATGCTTGACCTGGTTTTTCTGTTTTCCGTATATATTTTGGGTTTTTCTATAGCCATTTTTGTTCTGGTGAATCCCAGTTATTATATTTACCCCCTGAACACTATTAAAAGGATGGTATTACAAGTTGCGATATCAACTATGTCCACGCATCTTGATCCACGCATACATAAGCCTATTTTTGATCCAGCCGGCATGGTTTGGTTCAGGATGCTTTTTATGGATATACTTAATCGCTGGTTTACCTTATTGCTTATAATCGGCGTGGGTTTTCAGGCGTGGCGCTGGCGATCAAAGCTGAAAATCTTAGATGATTTATTTCTTAAGAAAACTATGTTGTGGCTATATTCGATAATTCTTTTTCTTTTTATATTTATTTTTTTGCATCACCGGCCGCATCACTACCTTTTGCCGATATCCCTATTCTTGGGTATTTTGATCTCCCTGGGTATATTTGATATTATAAAGTGGAGCAAATACACACTTACCAGGATTTCATTGATCTTCTTTTTTGCCATTTTGTTGGCCTTCGGTTTTAAACAGCGTCTTAACAATATTATAGCAGAACGCCAATACTATATAGAAAGAAACAGCAGTAACAATATTGCGGATACGGGTTTATTGATCGGCAAGTGGCTGGATGAATCCTATGGCCCGGACATAAGGATATGGCAGGATTGCCAGGATTTTTATGTTCCTCCGAAATTTAAGAGTGTTTACTGTATGAATAGTGATGAGAATATAGAGAAGAGATTTACAGAAATAAATAAGATCTCTCCTGATCTATTAATTATAACAAGCAAATTCGACCCTGCTTTAACAAATGATATAAAGATCAAACGGGCGATTGACGCGGGTATTCTGAAAGGATATAAACAGGTGAAGAGATTTGAATACAGCGGGCCGCTTGCCCTGACACCGGGATCCGGAAGGTATAAAGAGATAGCTATATATGCGCGCGGATAAGATCGGTTCCATTCTAATCAAAGGAGCTTGAAATGATCAATCTTAAGTCAAAATTGAGGACAGGGGGGTTTACTATCGGCTCATGGATTACCCTAGGCCATCCCGCGGTAGCGGAGATCATGGCCAAGGCGGGCTTTGATTGGTTGGTTGTAGATATGGAACATTCGGCTTTGACCTTAGGGGATTGCCAGCAATTAGTGCAGATAATTGAATTAAGCGGAGTTGTTCCTTTGGTCCGGGTCGGCAGTAATAATTCCGCAATCATTAAAAGAGTTATGGATGCCGGCGCCCATGGGGTGATCGTGCCGATGGTAAATAGTAAAGAGGACGCCTTAATGGCGGTAAGCGCCGTAAAATACCCGCGTTTAGGCACAAGGGGGGTAGGTTTGGCAAGGGCCCAGGGATATGGTCTGGCCTTTGAGAAATATAAAAAATGGGTGAATAAATCCAGTATAGTCATTGTCCAGATCGAGCATAAAGATGCCATTAAGAACCTAAAAGAGATCCTATCTGTTCCCGGGGTTGACGGGTCCATGATCGGGCCTTATGATCTTTCGGCGTCATTCGGTCATCCCGGCAGATTCGATCTGCCGATAGTCAAAGAGGCCCTGGCTCATTATGAATCCGTATCGAGAAAAATTAAGAAAGCATTCGGATACCATGTTGTTTTTCCGGACAATAAAAAGGCTGTTGTTTTAAAACGCAAAGGTTACACTTTTTTAGGAATAGGGCTGGATACCCTGTTCCTCGGTTTAAAGATAAACGAAACCCTCAAAGGACTAAGATAAATGGGCATTCAGGATTATTTTTGCGATACTTACTATGTCTCCGTATTCAGGCTGACTCATTTTTTTGGTATGCTCGAGTTTTTATGCAAGGCGTATCTTTTTGGAATAAATTTAAAGGGTAAGGTTAGATGCTGGGGGAGGATCCATATCTTACGTTTTCCACAAAGCGAGATCACCATTGGCAATAATGTAGCCATTGTTTCGTCTTCGCTTCGCTGCAGCTCAAGCTCTATTTATGCCCCGGTCAAGCTAAGCACCTTGTCAAAAACAGCTAAGATAATAATAGGGGATGAGGTAGGCTTAAACGGGACTTCCATCACCGCGCGCTCCCGGATCATCCATGTCGGAGCGGGGACGCAGATCGCTCCCAACGTAGTGATCATGGATTCTGATTTTCATGGTGTCTGGCCCCCGGAAAACAGAAAACTTAATCCTGTTATTGAAGAAGACCGGGATGTTCTCATAGGTAAGAATGTCTGGATCGGCACTCAAACAATAATACTAAAGGGTGTTAATATTGGGGATAATTCGGTTATTGCCGCGGGCAGCGTGGTTGTTAAGGACATCCCTGCCAATGTCTTGGCCGGGGGGACCCCGGCTCAGGTGATCCGCCGGCTGCCGTGAAGAAAGGTAAAATGGATACAAATATAATAGGTATTATTCCGGCCAGGATGGCGTCAAGCCGTTTTCCGAATAAACCGCTGGCCAAGATCCGCGGTATTCCCATGCTGGGCCATGTCTATTATAGGAGTAAAATGTGCCCCCTGTTAAAAGAGGTCTATATCGCAACATGCGATAAAGAGATAGCCGACTATGCAGGGTCGATCGGGGCAAAGCCGGTTATGACTAAAGATACGCACCAGAGGGCTTCCGAAAGGGTTTCTGAGGCTATGATAAAAATAGAACAAGAGACGAGGTCAAGGTCTGATATCGTGGTCATGATCCAGGGCGATGAACCGATGATCCACCCTGATATGATAGGCGAGGCGGTCCGTCCGCTCATCGAAGACCCCGGTATCCCGGTGGTTAACTTGATGGGACCGCTAAAGACCCGCGAGGAACACGAAGATCCCCACGAAATAAAGGTAGTTGTAGATTTGAATAATTTCGCGTTATATTTTTCCCGGGAACCCATTCCCTCCTGGAAAAGGGGGGCAAAAGAGATCAATATGCTTAAGCAGATATGCGTGATCCCCTTCAGAAGAGAATTCTTAATAAAATTCAATGAACTTACGACTACTCCCCTGGAGATAATAGAATCCATAGATATGCTCAGGGTACTTGAACATGGTTATAAGGTAAAGATGGTTTTGACTAATTTTAACACCTACAGCGTAGATACTCCCGCGGATCTAAAAAAGGTTGAGAATTTGATGCTGAATGACCCTTTTATAAGAAAATACAAATGAGTAATTCTAAGGTCCTCCTGGTTTATCCTAATCTGCAGATGGTGAACCTGCTGCCTTCTAATATCGCTTCTTTATCGGCGTATCTTAAGGCTAATGGAATAGGGGTTAAATTATTCGACACTACTCTATACCGGACAGCCCAAAAGAGTGTTGATGAGATAAGGGTGGAGCACCTGCAGTTAAGGCCTTTTAACCTTAGCGAAAAGGGCGTAAATTACAAAACTTCCGATGTCTTTGAAGATTTTCTAAACCTGGTGAGCGAATTTGCCCCGGATGTTATTGCCGTTTCTGCCACGGACGACACCTATGAGCTGGGGGTCTCTCTGGTTTCAAAGATCAAGGCCAGGAAAAGCCATGTGATCTTCGGGGGTGTTTATCCTACTTTTTCTCCGGAAAAAGTAATTAATAACGAGCTTATTGATTCGATCTGCATAGGTGAGGGGGAGGCTGCATTATTAGAGCTTGCTCTATGCCTGAAGGCAGACAAGGATATCTCCCGCATAAAAAATCTCTGGGTCAAAAAGTCAGGGAAGATCATAAAGAATGGGCTGGGGCCGTTGCTGGATATAAATACTCTTCCTTTTGAGGATTTTACCATTTTTGAGAAAGAAAGGTTTTTTAGGCCTATGCAGGGAAAGATATACAGGATGCTGCCTGTTTGCATAGATAGGGGGTGCCCTTTTAGCTGTTCTTTTTGCGCCGCCCCTTTAAAAAGGAAGCTATATTCAGATACGGGCGCAGGGCAGTATTTCCGGGCTAAATGCATTCCCAGGGTGATCGAGGAATTAAAGTTTCAGGTAGAAAAATACAAGATAGATTATATTTATTTTAACAGCGAGACTTTTTTCGCCAGGAAAAATGAGGATATTTCGAAATTTGCCGAAGAATACTCGGCAAAAATCAGATTGCCTTTCTGGTGCCAGACCCACGTTGAGACTATTTCCGAGGACAAGATCAGGCTGCTCAAAGAGATGAACTGCGATAGGATATCTATAGGTATAGAGCACGGAAATGAGGAATTCAGAAAAAAGAGGCTGAACAAATTTTTCACCAATCAACAGGTTATAAACGCTTTTAAGCTCCTGGATAAATATAAAATACCCGTTACCGTTAATAATATAATCGGTTTTCCGGACGAAACCAGAGAGCTGGCCTTTGACACTATCAGGCTGAACAGGTCCATAACGGCGGACAGCATAAATGCCTTTTTCTTTGTCCCTTACAGCGGCACGCCTCTAAGACAGTATTGTATAGAAAAGGGCTTTATGAGCCCGGACGCGCAGACAAACAGTCTTATGAGGGGTTCGATACTGGATATGCCGCAGTTTACCCCCGAAGAGATAGAAGGATTAGTCAGGACATTTTCTCTATATGTAAAGATGCCCGAATCTTATTATGATAAAATAAAAATCGCGGAATCCATCAATAAAGACGGCGATGAAATGCTGGCTGAACTAAGAGAAGTCTATTATAAGGAATATTTTAAGCGGCAATAGCCGATATTACGATTAGCGCGGGGATTTCATTGTGAGAATTATAAAAAAAATTAATGAAAAATTATTTTGCAGCCTCAGGTCCTTAGCGCTTAAAAAGGCTTCGGACGAACAAGGATTAACAGAGTTAAGAAAAAGGCTGGAAACCCTTGTTCCAGATATAACCGATCATTATTCTGCCTTTAAGATAGACGACCCTTATCTAATGCTTAAAGTGCGTAATCTTCATGCGTTCCAGGTCTCCCTTGTGCAGAAAGTCATTAACGGCCTTAAAAAATGGGTCATAGTCGACATAGGTGACTCTTCGGGAGCCCATTTGAAATATTTAAAAACGCTGTATTCTGACCTAGCTGACCTGAAATGTTTAAGCGTTAATCTTGACCAGAAAGCAGTAGATAGGATCAAGGCCAGGGGTTTAGAGGCTATTAAAGCCAGGGCTGAGGAATTGGATAAATATAATATTCATCCGGATCTATTTCTTTGTTTTGAAACGCTGGAACATCTTTTTGATCCGGTCAGGTTCCTTTATGAATTATCAAACAAAACAGATGCGCGCTTCCTTATCGTCACGGTGCCATATTTGCGTCAAAGCCGGGTTGGCCTGGACCATATCCGGGAGAACCGTTATGAAAATGTCATCGCTGAGAATACGCATATTTATGAACTCTGCCCGGGAGATTGGAAATTGATCATGAGACAGTCCGGATGGGATATTGTTTATGAACAAATATATTCGCAGCATCCCCATAAAGGAATTCTTAAGTTTACCAAATATTTATGGAAAAAATATGATTATGAAGGTTTCTATGGAGCTATTTTAAAAAGGGACCATACATGGTCTTCTAAATACGCGGACTGGTAAAATACTATGGAAAAAATATTGATCACAACTACATCCTTTGCAGAATACGATGATTCTGGTCTTGAATTGTTGCGCCAGAACGGATTAAAGATTGTGCTTAACCCGTACAAAAGAAAGATCAAAGAGGAAGAGATCATAGAGTTAGCCAGAGGCGCTATTGGCATCATCGCGGGGACAGAAAATATCAGCCGCGACACACTTATGAAGTTGCCGGATCTACGGGTAATTTCCCGTTGCGGGGCAGGGCTTGATAGTATTGATCTAGCGGCTGCAAAAGAACTCTCTATAGAAGTCCTTAACACCCCCGATGCGCCGACTATCGCGGTTGCCGAATTAACCGTGGGCTTGATCCTGAGTTTACTTAGAAAGATCATTGCCATGGATGTCCTGCTTAGAGCGGGTAAATGGGAAAAAATGATGGGGAATTTACTGAATGGCAAGAAAATAGGCATACTCGGTTTCGGACGGATCGGAAAAAAGGTCGCGGCCCTGCTTGGGCCTTTTGGCTGTTCGATATCTTATTATGACCCCCTTGTTGAGCCGGGCGTCACGGGGTCAAACCGTTTATCAAAAGAAGATCTGATCAAATGGGCGGACATCCTGACTGTACATGTTTCTACAAAGGAATTGGTTTTAGGAAAAGGGGAACTCTCTTCAATGAAAAAAGGGGCCTGGTTAATAAATGTGTCCCGGGGTGGGAATGTCGATGAATCGTCCCTCTATGAATTGCTTAAAGATGGATACCTGGGCGGGGCGTCGTTGGATGTGTTTGAAAACGAGCCATACCGCGGCTCTTTAAAAGAATTAAGCAACGTAATACTTACCCCCCATATAGGCTCATACGCAAAAGAGGCAAGGGTAAAGATGGAGCTGGAGGCGGTAAATAATCTTTTGAAAGGCTTGAGAGAGAGGAGATAGTTACAATGAGAGTAGTGGTTTTTGGAGGCTCGGGTTTTGTCGGCAGCCATGTGGCCGATGCCCTTACGGATTCCGGGCACAAGGTTACGGTCTTTGATATTAAACCTTCGAAATATTTACGGGATAGCCAAAAAATGATCGTGGGAGATATCCTTGACCAGGCTAAAGTAGAAAGCGCGGTTAAATCCAGCGATGTAGTATATAATTTTGCAGGGATAGCGGATATCAATGAGGCCAGCAGCCGGCCGCTGGATAGCGTAAAATATAATATTTTGGGGAATTCCATCATATTGGAGGCCTGCAGGAAATATAAGGCTAAAAGACTGGTCTTTGCCAGTTCGTTATACGTCTATAGTAAATCCGGTAATTTTTATCGGAGCACCAAGCAGGCCTGTGAGCTTTTGATCGAGAATTATTATGAAGTTTTCGGTCTCAATTACACCATTCTTAGGTATGGTTCGCTTTACGGCCCTCGCGCTGACGAAGGAAACTTTATCTATAAAATAATCAAACAGGCTTTTACTGAAGGCCGGATCACCCGCGAGGGTGACGGCGAAGAATTAAGGGAATATATCCACGTATTGGATGCCGCGAAGGGGAGCGTTGAGATATTATCGGATGAATTCGTTAATCAGCATGTAATTATTACCGGAAATCAGCAGATGAGAATAAAAGACCTGTTGTTCATGATCAGGGAGATCATGGATAATAAGATTGGGATCAAATTTGTCAAGCCCGATAGGGCGTCGCATTATGAACTAACCCCTTATTGTTTTAGCCCCCGGGTGGGGAAAAGGCTCAACTGCAGGACCTACCTTGACCTTAATCAGGGCATCCTTGATATTATCTATAATGTATATAAGGAAGTTAAGCCGCCGCACGAAGTCGAAAAACGCAGGAGCAAAAAAACATTAAAATGAAACGATATTATTATTTATCCCATGTTATTACCGGTAAAACACCGGTTTATGGCAAAGGAGCCCCGGTTGATATAACCAGGGTAAAAACTCTTTCCAAAGGCGATTCCGCTAATACCTATAAATTCGCAATGGGCAACCACGCGGGAACCCATATTGACGCCCCTAACCATTTTTTTAAACAGGGGATGAAGATATCGGATTATCCCGCGGGCTATTTTATTTTTAAATCACCGTTAGTTATCCGCCGCAGATTAAAAAAAGGCGAAATCCTGGGTAATGGTGAGTGGCTTAAACAGATAAGGGCGCGTAACGATATACTGCTTTTAGATACCGGATGGTCCAGGGCAAGAAATAAAAACCGGTATATCCAGGAAAGCCCCGGGATCCATCCGGAGGTAGGTTTTTATCTAAGGAGGCATCACCCGCATTTGAAAGCCATTGGTATCGATTGTATATCTATTTCCTCTATTAAAAACCGCCCCCTGGGAAGGATGGCGCACAAAGCTTTTTTAAACCCTCGCGGAGTGAATAAGCCGATCCTCATTATTGAAGATATGCTGCTGCCGAACGGTTTACCGCCGCTTTCAGAGGTTTTTGTCCTTCCCTTAAGGGTGGAGGGGATTGACAGCGCCCCCTGCACGATTATCGGGAGGGCCGCGTGATAAAAGCGGTGATCTTCGATTTTGACGGAGTCCTGGCTGAGTCCGTGGATATAAAAACCAGGGCATTTGCTTTTCTATTTGAAAAAGAAGGTAAAGATTGCGTTAGAAAGGTCGTAGCTTACCATAATGCCAACTCGGGAGTCTCACGGTTCATTAAGTTCAGGCATATTTACGCGGATATTTTAAAACGCAGGCTGGATGAAAAAATGTTTAAAAGGCTGTGCGCGCAATTTTCCGGATTAGTTATGAACGAGGTTATAAAAACGCCTTTTGTTGCGGGCGCCAGGCCTTTTTTAACCAGGAACGCCTCGCGATATGAATTATTCGTCGCCTCTGCCACTCCGCAAAAGGAGATAAAGGAAATTATAAAACGAAGGAAAATGTCAGGATTTTTTAAAGGCATTTACGGCTCTCCCCGCGATAAGAGCAGTATCGTCAAAAAAATAATGAAAGAGGGCGGGTTTTCTCCCGGAGAAGTTGCCTATGTTGGAGACGCGCTAAGCGATTATCAGGCCGCTCTTAAGAACCGCGTTAATTTTATTTGCCGGTCGCATAATAACCAGAGTATATTTAAAAATATCCCGCTTATCCGCAAGATCAAAGATCTGACAAATTTGGAGAGTATCTTAAAAAGGCTTTAATATGTCTTATACCGGAGAAACTGAATATAATAATAGGATTACAATGGCTTACGCGCTTTTATCTTCTATAAGCCAGGAGGCCTATAAACACCCTTTTCTCTTATCAAACCAGGTTTTAAGCAAAAACCCCTTTACCACCAATTTTCTGGCGCGTTATCTAGACCGAGAAAATCCCGCGATGCCCTCTCGTCTAATGGTTTTAGCCAAGCTGGCTAAGTACTATTTATTAAGCTTAAGGGATCTTATCTCTTATGTGAAGGAATTCGCGGAATATTATCTTTCCGGATTACGCTTTCGGCATCCGGAAAATAAAAGTGAACTTGTTTTGATCGATATGCCTTTTCTTGTAAGTAAGCTCAATAATCCCGGAGTCCTGCCTGATAGCTTTTTCCCCGGACTGGCCTCTTTTTTGGAAAAAAACAAAATGAATTACGCTTACCTTCCGGTTTTTGACGGAATGAAAAAGATATTTGAATTCCATGGGATTTTAAGCGGATTGAGAAAGAATAAGGCGCAAATATTATGCGAATACCAGCTCTTAGGATCGGGGGATCTCTTTAAGATCTTGTATTTTATATTAGTATATCCTATAGAAGTTATAAGGTTGGCCAGGTCTTTAGACACTAACGACTTTGGCAGGAGGCTGGTAAGATACGAACTTTTGGATACTCTCAGCCAGCCCGCCTTTAGGGCTTTTTCACGTTATTGCCAGGGAAGAAGCATTGCCGGGCTGCCCTATGAAAAAATTAAGGTCATAAGCTGGTATGAAAACCAGGCGATCCACAAAAATCTATACAAGGGCTTAAGGATACGCTCCGAAAAAGTAGCGATTTACGGGGCCCAGCTTTTTATTTATTCCAGAAATCAATTAAATATAATACCCGATGAAAACGAGGAGGTTTTCTGAGTGGTGCCGGATAAAATCATCGTAAACGGCACCGGTTTTCTGCCTTCCAAGGCAAAGTTAAATTATTCAATAGGCCCTTCGCTTAGATACGCGAAGATGTTTAACGGCCTGAAAAAAATGAATACAAGGGAAAAAGTGCTCGTTCTATTACCTTATTTTGAAGATGATATTAACAATATACTGCGTACTCTGGCTAATTTCCAGAAGCCGGTTTTTATCAAATTCCATCCCGCCACGGATATTGATCGCTTTAAATGCCTGGTTGCCAAGAACGCGGAAATAGTCATAGATGATATATACAAGTTATTCGAAGGCACGAAGATTTTGATCGGCGCGGCAAGCGGCACCTTACTGGAAGCGGCGAGCCTGGGCATCCCGGTAATATCTGTAAAAAATACCGGCAGGTTCGAGTGCAATCCACTGCCTGCTTATGGCAAAGGGGTGATCTGGGAAGAAAGCGCCGGAGAAGAGGAATTAAAGCGCCAGATCAGCCTATTTGAGCGGGCATTGATTAATGATCCTTCGCAGATCGAGACCATGGCCATGAGATATAAAAAAGATTTTTTTTGCGAACCTACAGAAGAGAATATCAAGGCGGGGTTTGACCTATAGTAGATCGGAGGTATTTATCATGAAGAACATTAAGGTGGTTATTCTATGCGGCGGCAAGGGCACCAGACTGCGCGAAGAAACAGAGATCAAGCCCAAACCCCTGATCGAAATAGGCGGCAGGCCTATTCTTTGGCATATTATGAAAATTTATTCCCATTATGGTTTTAACCGGTTCGTCTTGTGCCTTGGTTATAAGGGGGCAATGATCAAAGAATATCTCTATCACTATCATTTTGTTTCAAATGATTTTACCATAAAATTGGATGAAAAACGCCAGGTAACATTCCACAGGAGGAATGAGGAAGTCGATTGGGAGGCCACGGTTGTGGATACCGGCTTAAACACCCTAAAAGGGTCAAGAATAAAACAGATCGAAAAGTATATCGATTCGGATATCTTCCTGCTTACTTATGGAGATGGGATAGCGGATGTAGATATCAACGCGGTGATTGACTTTCATAAAAAGAGTGGCTGCCTTGCCACCCTGACCGGAGTGCGTCCTCCTTCGAGGTTCGGTGACCTTGTAACGAACAAGGGGAAGGTTTTGACCTTTACTGAAAAACCCCAGGCCTCCGCCGGCCTGATAAACGGAGGTTTTTTTGTCTTAAATCGCGGGATCTTCGATTATCTTACGGAAGATGAAAAATGCGATTTTGAAAACGGGGCTTTGGAAAAATTGGCCGCAGAAGGAAAACTCGCGGTTTATGAGCATAAAGGAGCCTGGGAGTGCATGGATACGATGCGCGACTCCGAATATCTTAATGAGCTCTGGAATAACAAAAAAGCGTTCTGGAAATTATGGAAATAAAGATTAAACTAACACAAGCCTTATGGTTAAAGACAATATAATATGAAAGTTTTAGTCACGGGCAATAAGGGTTATATAGGCACGGTGCTCTGTAAAAATCTACTTGAAGAGGGCTTTGATGTAGTCGGCCTGGATACTGGTTTTTATGACGGATGCTTTTTGTTCCATCCCGGATACGCCGTAAAACAAATAGAAAAAGATGTAAGGGATGTCCTTGAAGAGGATCTCGCAGGAATAAACGCGGTTATT
>JAPLLV010000020.1 GCA_026387405.1 Candidatus Omnitrophota bacterium | reverse complement strand
AAAATCCAAGACCATCGGGGACAGGAAAACCACAAAGTATTTAAAACGCATGTTGCCGTATGGGTAGTACCAAAGTGTCAAGTATCAGGTGCCAAGGTTAGGTTAAACATCGGAATTCTATTTTGGTACATGATACCTGATACAAGTTAAGCATATATAAAGGAGCGTAAAGAAATGGCAAAAGTTAAACACAGCGTTGCAACCAGAAGAAGGAAAAAGAGGGCGTTAAAAAGGGCCAAAGGTTATTGGCTTGACCGCAGCAAGCAGTATCAGCAGGCCCGCAGGGCGTTGATGCACGCGGATGTCTATGCCTACCGCGACAGGCGGGTAAAGAAAAGAAAGATCAGGCAGCTCTGGATAATCCGCATCAATGCCGCCTGCCGGGAGGCCGGTATAACCTACAGCCGTTTCATGAGCGGTTTAAAAAAGGCCAAGGTGGCAATTAACCGTAAGATGCTGGCAGAGCTGGCAGTAAATGACGCCAAAGCTATACTCAGGCTTATAGAAATAGCCAAAAAAGGTTAAATCTTACCCCTACGCTATGTCTAGTGTTGATATCGAGGCAATTAAGAATCAATTGGGCTTAGAGATCAATGCCGTCAATTCTAGCCAAGGCCTCGAGGAACTGCGTATCAAATACCTGGGCAGGAAAGGCCTCATCTCCCAGTTGACCGGTATGATCCCCGGGTTGCCCCAAGAAGAGCGCGCTGCCTTTGGGCAAAAGGCCAACGCGCTAAAAAACAAGACGCTCTCCCTTATTGAGGAAAAACAAAGATCTTTAGGCCAGGTTAGTGCCGTAGAGGAATTTTCCGGCCTGGATATCGGGCTTCCCGCAATTGTCCAGGACCTGGGACGGCTGCACCCCCTTACCCAAATCATCGATGAGATATGCGCGGTATTTGTGCGCCTGGGATTTAGCGTGGTGGAGGGGCCGGAGATCGAAACTGAATATAACAATTTTACCGGCCTTAATATCCCGCTGGAACATCCCTCTCGCGATGCCTTTGACACGTTTTATTTAAAACCGTCAAATAATACCAACGACCAGCGGCCAACGACCAGCGACCGTCTTTTGCTAAGGAGTCATACCTCGCCGGTGCAGATCCGGGCAATGAAGTCGCAAAAGCCGCCTCTGGCAGTGGTAGTTCCGGGCAGGGTTTATCGTCCGGATGCCGTAGACGCGTCTCATTCTTTTATGTTCCATCAGATAGAAGGGTTTATGGTGGATAAGGGAATTAGGTTTTCCGATTTAAAAGGCGTTTTGGAGGCATTTGCCAAGGCAGTCTTCGGTGAGGATATTAAGATGCGTTTCCGGCCTCATTTTTTCCCCTTTACCGAGCCATCCGCAGAGGTGGATATCTCTTGCATCATCTGTAAAGGAAAAGGCTGTTCGGTCTGCGGCAGAAAAGGCTGGCTTGAGGTATTGGGCGCGGGGATGATCCATCCCAACGTATTCAAACATGTGGGTTACAATGCCAGGGAGTATACCGGTTTTGCCTTTGGTATGGGGGTGGAGAGGATCGCCATGCTTAAGTACGGCATTAATGACATCAGGCTGTTTTTCGAAAACGACCTGAGGTTCTTGAGGCAGTTTTAATGAAAAACGTAGAAGCAATGGAATACCTGCGCTTCTTCATAATTTAATAATATGAAAGTAACTTATAACTGGCTTAAGGATTTTGTAGAGATTACGCTTAGCCCGCAGGAGCTCGCCGATAAACTGACTATGGCGGGACTTGAGGTAACCGGTTTAGATAATCACGGGGGAGATCCTGTTTTTGAGATCGAGATCACCTCTAACCGGCCTGACTGGCTAAGCGTTGCTGGCATAGCCAGGGAGATAGCGGCGATTACAAAGTCAAAACTTCGAGCGTATAGCGTAGAGCGTATAGCGTATAGAAAAAAACTATCCGCTATCCGCTATCCGCTATCCGCTAAAACAATCAAAATAAGCATCGAAGATAGAAAAGATTGTCCTCTATACACGGCGAACCTTATCCAGGGCACAAAGGTGAAACAGGCCCCGGATTGGATGAGGCAGCGCCTGGAGTCGGTGGGATGCCGCAGTATCAATAATATAGTAGACATCACCAATTATATCTTGTTTAGTTTGGGGGAACCTTTGCACGCCTTTGACCTGGATAAAATAGTCCGCCGGTCGCCGGTCGCCGGTCGCCAGTTAGACATAATCATAAGAAGGGCTAAAAAGGGAGAAGAGCTTGTTACCATTGATGGTGAAAAAAGAACACTAAGCGAAGACATCTTGGTCATCGCGGCAGATGAGATTACCGGCAGACAGGCAGACAGGCGACAGGGGACAGGTAAACCAATAGCTATAGCCGGAATCATCGGCGGGAAAGATACAGAGGTAGATGAAAATACCAGGAACGTACTTTTAGAAGCCGCCATATTTAATCCCTTGCTTACCCGTCGCGCCAGGCAGGCGCTGGGCGTACAGACAGAATCTTCTTACAGGTTCGAAAGAGGGGTCGATCCCGGGATGGTCCAGGTTGCTTCAGAAAGCGCCTCGGAACTTATCTTAGAGCACGCCTCGGCTGAATGCTTTGCCTTTTTTTCTTCGGGAACAGCTGCGATAAAAAAAAGACAAATTTTATTGGATGCCGAAAGCGCACAAAAGAATTTAGGTATCACTATCGGACCCACTCAGATAAAGAGCATATTAACGCGGCTTGGTTTCACGGTGCAAGTTAAGGAGAAACGTAAAATGCAGGTCGTCGTCCCGTCGTTCCGCATAGACGTAGCCCAGGAGGTGGATCTGATCGAGGAGCTGGCGCGCATAAGAGGTTATGAAAACATACCTCCGACGCTGCCGAAGACCTGCCTGAAGGCAGCCGATCACAAGAAAGACCTATTGGCATTTACCAAAGATATCCTCGTCGGTTTAGGCCTGCAGGAGGTGATTACCTATAGCCTGGTTGACCGGGAGAGCCTTCGGGGTCTTTGCGCGGATAGGGCGCCGGAAGTGCTCAATCCTTTAAGTAAGGACCAGGAGGTATTGCGCACTACGCTCGCCCCGGGATTGCTTACCTGCGTCAGCCGGAACCTTAATCAACAAGAACTTTATGTCGCCATATTTGAGACTGCCAAGAGGTTCGTCCTTACAGACAAGAATGTCCCCGGAGAAGAATTGATGTTGGGTATCGCCCTTTGCGGCGCGCGCCCGAGGTTTGTCGCCGATGGGCTGATAAAAGATAAAATGAGCATCTTGCACCTAAAGGGGATCACCGAGGTCTTGTTTGAACGCCTGGGGATCAGCGATCATCTGCTGCAGATAGGCCCTGCCGGCGCCGTGACAGTTAAGATCAAAGGAGAGGATATCGGCGCCATATTTGAGGCAAAAAAGGATATCCTGGAAAGATGGGATATAAAAAATAAAGAAGTCTTTATCCTGGAGATCTCGCTGGAAAAAGTCTTTGCATCCGCCCGTACGGAGAAAAAGTTTAAGCCTTTACCACTTTATCCGGCGATCACCAGAGACATCAGCCTGGTGATAAAGGAAGACCTCCTTGCGGGCGATATATTGACGGCAGTGCGCCTGAATGCGCCTTCGCTTTTAGCCGAGGTCAAAATCGCCGACTTTTATAAAGGCAGGCAGATACCTCCGGGATATAAAGGCCTGACCGTATCTTGCGCCTATCGCTCCGCAGAGCGCACCTTAACCGAAGAAGAGATCGCTCCTTTACACGCCTCTATCTGCGGGATATTGCAGGATAGATTTGGCGCCAAGATCAGGTAAAAGAGTATATTCCTAAGGGGGCAGTGTTGACTTTGAGCATTAGATGTGCTATACTTTATCTGCAATCAAGGATCATTGAAATATATCCCTGCCGTGCTCGTTGGGATACTTGAAGTTGGTGAGCCAACAAAATGGTAAAGGGAGCTATACTTCTTTTTAGGCCTTGGCCTGAAAGAGACGCTCCCACGTGTAACCAAAACGGTTCACAGCCCTTCAAGTCCGACGGCACAGTGCGGGGATTTTTATTAAATGAGGCCATAACTTACGGAGCGTAAGCGAACGTAAGTTATAAGGCCGAATTTATCCCGCCGTCTCGGCGTGTTTTGTTTTTACAAACACGCCGGGCGGGATGAGCATACTTTCCCATGGACTTTTTCCAAACCGAAAAACCCGCCACTGACCCGAGATCCCTGCCTCTTGCCGTGCGCATGCGGCCGAATAATCTCGATGAATTCGTAGGCCAGGCCCATATTATCGGAGAGGGAAAACTCCTGCGCCGGGCGATCCTTGCCGACCGCTTAGCCTCGCTTATCCTTTACGGGCCTCCCGGCACCGGCAAGACCTCCCTGGCCTGGTGCATAGCCAATGTCACCAAGTCTTACTACGCGGCCATCAACGCCACTACCTCCAACGTCGAAGAATTAAGAAAAGTCATCTCCCAGGCAAAACTGCAATTTAAGAACTCAAACAAAAAGACCATCCTTTTCATCGACGAGATTCACCGTTTTAATAAAGCCCAGCAGGATGTTTTATTGCCCGACATAGAAGAGGGGAACCCCGTTCTGATCGGCGCCACCATCCATAATCCCTATTTCTCCATCGTTTCTCCGCTATTGTCACGCTCCATCGTCTGCGAGTTAAAGGCCTTAAGCGAATCGGATATCGTGGCTATATTGAATATGGCCATCAAGGATAAGCAGCGGGGATTGGGAGGCTACAAAATAAAGATCGAGAAAAAGACCTTGGAGTTTTTGGCCAGGGCCTCGGAAGGGGATGCCCGCCGGGCGCTCAACGCCCTCGAGCTGGGTGTGCTCACCACGGAAAAGAGCAAGGAAGGGGTTATTAATTTTACCCTGACACAGGCGGCAGAGTCTATTCAGAAAAAAGCGGTTATCTACGATAAAGATGAGGACGGCCATTATGACACTGCCTCGGCTTTTATTAAATCCATGCGCGGCTCAGACCCGGATGCCGCTATCTATTGGATGGCCAAGATGCTCTATGCCGGAGAAGACCCGCGTTTTATTGCCCGCAGGGTCTGTATCCTGGCCGCGGAGGACGTGGGTAATGCCGACCCCTTGGCGCTGGTTTTGGCCAATGCCGCCATGCAGATTGCCGAATTTGTAGGGATGCCGGAGGCGCGCATACCCCTGGCGCAGGCGGTGATATATGTGGCCTGCGCGCCCAAGTCCAATGCCTCCTATCTAGCTATTGACAAGGCCCTCGGCGATATGGAGCAGAAGAGGGTACAGGAAGTTCCGGATGACTTAAAAGACTCAAACTATAGCGGGGCAGAAAAATTAGGCCATGGGAAAGATTACAAATATGCCCATGAATTCCCCGGCCATTACGTGGAGCAGAAATATACCAGAAAATCCGTAAGGTATTATGAGCCTACCGAGATGGGGTTTGAGGCCAAGATAAAACAGCGCTTGGATAAGTTGCGTAAGAAATAGAACGCGGCTGTTTTTTGCTTGAGCTAAAAGATAAAGCGTGATAAAATCTTATATCAAGGAGCAACAGATATGATCATCACGGAACAGAAACCCCTTGTCGAGATACTGGAGAGCCTGAAGGGGTACAGTAAGATATTTCTTGTCGGTTGCGGTGAGTGCGCTACGACCTGCAAGACCGGCGGTAAGGATGAGATAGCAAAGTTACAGAAAGTCCTGGAGGAAGACCATAAGTCCGTATTGGGAAGCTGCATCCCCAGCGCCCCTTGCGTAGCCGCGCAGATAAAAGTTGAGTTGGCTAAAAACACGCAGGCCTTACGTCAGTCCGAGGCGGTTTTGGTATTGGCCTGCGGTTTAGGCGTGCAGTCGGTAAAAGACAATAATAGGATGGGGCAGGTGGTTATGCCGGCTTGCAATACGCTTTGCGGTGCGGTCATGGACGCCCAGGGTAACTTTCTGGAGAAGTGTTCCATGTGCGGCGAATGCGTCCTAGGCCTTTTCGCAGGTATCTGCCCGATCACGCTCTGCGCCAAGGGACTTTTAAACGGTCCCTGCGGCGGGATGAATAAAGGAAAATGCGAGGTGGATAACCAGCGCGACTGCGCCTGGGTTTTGATCTATCAAGAGCTGGAAAAGAAAAATAAATTAGGCGAATTAAAGAATATACGCGCGCCCAAGGATTATAAAAAGGCGCTTAAGCCGCATAAAATCAGCGTATAGCGTAGAGCGTATAGCGTTTAGAAAAAACTATTCGCTATCCGCTAAACGCTATCCGCTAAACGCTAAAAATGGGTGATTTGAATTATAGCGATAAAGTCATGGACCATTTTACCCATCCCAGGAATGTCGGAGAGATCCCCGACGCCAGCGGTATCGGCAATGTGGGAAATCCCGTGTGCGGGGACGTGATGAGGATGTATATTAAAGTGGAGAACGACGTGATCGTCGACGCAAAATTCAAGACGTTCGGATGCGGCGCGGCTATCTCTACCAGCTCTATGGTTACCGAGATGGTCAAGGGTAAGAGAATCGACGAAGCCTTAAAGATCTCTAACAAGGCAGTGGCCGAGGCCTTGGGAGGGTTGCCGGCGATCAAGCTGCACTGTTCGGTGTTGGCCGAACAGGCTCTAAGGGCAGCGCTAGCCGACTATTATAGGAAGATCGGCAAAGATCCCTCCAGCTTTGAACCCAAGGTCCATAGCGAAGAAGAGCACGGGCATTAACCATTATGCGTCAGCTAAGCAAAGACAGGGTTGTGAGATTGACAAAGAAGATAATGCGTAGTAAAATCTTAGCAAGACTAAAAACACAGAAGGAGGAAGACCGAAACAGGAAGTCCGGTATTATCAAGAAAAAGCTGCTTAGGACTCTTGTGTTTAATAAAGCGAAAACGGTGATGTTTTACCTCTCGTTTGGCGGCGAGGTCAATACTAAAGGTATGATCGAACAAACTTATAACTTAGGTAAGATTGTCGCGGTTCCCTGGACCAAAGGTAACGGCGCGATCAGGCCGTCTCTCTTACGAAAAGGGATGAGGCTTGTGCGCGGTCCATATGGGGCCAAGGAACCGGCGGCGAAAGAGTTTATCAGCCTACGAAACATAGACTTGGTGATCGTGCCAGGGTTGGCCTTTGATAAAAAAGGCAACCGTCTGGGCCGGGGAAAAGGTTGTTACGACGTGTTTTTAAAGAAACTGCCTAAGAAGGCCGCTTCCCTCGGTCTGGCATATGATTTTCAAATCTTACCGTTTGTTCCCGCCACAAGAGAGGATAAACCCGTCAAGAGAGTCCTTTTCGCTTAAGCCCCGTTTATTTTTTACTAATCAGGTTAAGTGGGGATATTTTGTTTAGGGCGAGTCTATTTTTTGCCCACCCAAAATACCTTTTAAGACAGGGAGGTTAATAGCCATATGTTAAATACAGTGATAATCATAGTGGCTGCTTTGGTATCGGCATGTGCAGGATACTTATTGAGGAGATACGTTGCCGAGAAAAAAGTCCAGGATGCCGAGGCAAAGGCAAAACAGATTCTAGAGCAGGCAAAAAAAGATTCACAAGGGGTGCGCCGCGAGGCAGAGCTGGAGGCCAAGGATCAGCTTTATAAGATGCGGCAGGATTTCGAGCGTTCCACCCAGGACCGCAGGCAGGAGATAACCAATCTGGAAAAAAGGCTTGCCCAAAAAGAAGAGAACATCGAT
>JAPLLV010000057.1 GCA_026387405.1 Candidatus Omnitrophota bacterium | reverse complement strand
CCCGTCCTTGTATCTATCCTGGGCATAGATACTCGAGGCGCTGTAGATCATCACCATACCGATGCAGATCAAGATCACCGTGACCATAAAAAGGTTGATACGTATATTACGGACCATAGCTTAAACTAATTATAGTCATTGCGAGCCCCGAAGGGACGAAGCCTGCCTGCCGGCAGGCAGGCAATCATGTTTTTAGAGATTGCTTCGTCGCAAAAATCGCTCCTCGCAATGACGGTTAGACGATTCCCTCGCAATGACGGTTTTTGCTAAATCTAACACCGCCTGCTTAAATACCTCTCCCCGTTCTTCGTAATCGGAAAACATATCAAAGCTCGAACACATGGGAGACAATAACACGCAATCTCCTGATGAGGCCTTTTTATAAGCCATCTCCACGGCCTGCCTTAAATCCCCGGCTTCGCTCAAAGGGAGCTTGCCGGAAAACGCCTCCCTGATCTTATCTTTTGCCTGGCCGATCAAGATCACCTCCCTGACCCTCCCTTTTGCCGCCGGCAGGAGACCTTTATAATCCACCCCCTTATCCTTGCCTCCGGCAATCAGTAAGATCGGCGAATCGATATTGTTGATCGCCCAGACAGTCGACTCAACCAGGGTAGCCTTGGAATCATTGATAAATCTCACATTATCTATCGCGGCCACAAATTCCATGCGGTGCGGCAGTCCTTTGAAATCCGCAAATACCTTATTACATACCTCTTCTTTTATCCCCAGGATCCCGGCTACTGTTTCTACCGCCGCCTGGTTAGGGTTGCGCAAAGGAGACTGGGAAAAGTATTCTACGCGAGGCTTCGCATCCTTGACTATCTCAACCAATGTTTCGTCTTCTCTATTCACCACAAGATAATCATTCTTATCCTGGTTCATGAAAATACGTTTTTTTGCCTCCAGATATTCCCGCATATCCTTATGCCTATCCAGGTGGTTGCGCAGGATATTGAGCATCACCGCTATCCCGGGTTTAAAATCCCCGATTCTTTCCAGTTGAAAAGAGCTCACCTCCAAAGAAACGAAATCCGCGGGAGAGATTTTTGCTACCTCCCGGCAAAAAGGATTACCTATATTACCCAGGACAAAGGCCTTTTTACCCGCGGCCTCCAGGACCCTGGCGATCAAAGTAGTTACCGTGGTCTTACCGCTTGAGCCGGTGACCGCGATGATGCTTGCCGGGCAGAGCATCCATCCTATCTCTATCTCGCTTACCACCGGCACACCTGACTCCTGCGCCCAGACAACAGGTAAGCTGGAATTGCCCACTCCCGGAGAGACCACTATCAGGTCTCTCCCTTCAATATATTCCCGGCTGTGTTTGCCTAATTCCAGCTTGATCCGGGGAGATCTAAGGCTAGAGGCGCTCGCGCGCGTAGCGGGAGTATCCTGCGTTTCGCTCACACTTACCTGAGCGCCTAAATCATAAAGTAGATTGGCGCAGGCCAGTCCCGAACGGGCCAAACCCACCACCGTTACCTTTTTACCTTTAAAATAATCGATATTTCGCATATTAGCACTTCCAGACCCGCGGTGGAAGCATTTTTCCACCGCGGGTCTGGAATCAGAAACTACCTTAACTTGAGCGTAACCAAGGTCAGGAGCCCCAGGAGGATGGCCACGATCCAAAACCTGGTGATCACCTTGCTCTCCGGCACCCCCATGAATTGGAAGTGGTGGTGAAGGGGCGCGATCTTGAAGATGCGCTTCTTGAACAAACGGAAGGTCCCTACCTGCAGGATAACCGATAATGCCTCGATCACAAATATCCCGCCCACGATGACCAGTAATAACTCCTTTTTGATTAAAAGCGCGACTATCCCCAGGGCCCCGCCCAGGGCCAGCGACCCCACATCCCCCATAAATATCGCGGCGGGATAACAATTAAACCAGAGGAATCCCAGGCCCGCCCCCAGGATACTGGAACAAAACACCGTCAATTCCCCACTCCCCCTTATATAAGGTATCAAAAGGTAGCCGGCGAATTTTATATTGCCTGTGACATAGCTTAGAATGCTGAAAGTAAAAGCCACGATGATGACGCATCCGACAGCCAGGCCGTCAAGCCCGTCTGTGAGATTTACCGCATTCGATGTCCCGGTGAGAACCAGTATCACAAAAAGTATGTAAAGAATACCTATGTCCCAGGAGACGCCTTTAAAAAACGGCAGATCCAGCCTGGTTGAATGTTCCGGGCTTATATAAAGGACTACCCCTAATATCAACCCCAGGATTATCTGGCTGGTCAATTTTGACGCCACGGTCAGGCCCTTGGATTTCTTTTTGACCTGCTTGAGGTAATCATCGATGAACCCGGTCACCCCTAACCACACGGTGCTTAATAGCGCGAGGATGATAAAATGATTGGAGATATCCGCCCACAATACCGTTGACAGGACGATAGCGATGATCACAAATATCCCGCCCATAGTGGGAGTGCCGCATTTTGTATTATGGAGATCGTCTAATCTTTTGCTATCCTCCTTGATCACCTTCTCGCCTATCTTCATGGCCTTCAATTTTCTTATGATCATCGGCCCGAATACAAGGCTCAATAAGAATGCGGTGAGAGCGGCCATACTGGCGCGGAAGGTAATATAGCGAAAGAGGTTCAGGAAGGATATTTTATCGTGTAGCGGATAAAGCAGATTGTATAGCATCTAATTACCTTGCAGCCTAAACGTCAGTCATTGCGAGCGCAGCCTCACCGTCATTGCGAGGAGCGAAGCGACGAAGCAATCTCTAAAAGCGTGATTGCTTCCCACTTCGGCTTCGCCTCGTGGTCGCAATGACGAACCGTAGCTAGCAATGACAAATTAAAGACTATTTCAATACTTGTTCCATGTGCATAGCGCGCGAACCTTTAACCAATATAATATCATTCTTTTGCGGTATTACCAGGTTAAATAAAATATCCCGCGCATCAACTGATGTTTTAGAGGTATATATTTTACCTTTATCAAGTCCCGCGCGAAGCGCGGCCCGGGCTGTCAGCCTGGATAAATCCCCTACGGTGATAAGGGTATCGCAGATATCCGCGATAAAAACGCCCAACTTCTCATGCAGAGGCCTTGCGGAACCACCCAGCTCCAGCATATCCCCCATTACCAGTATCTTTCTTCCCTGAGCCTTAAGTGCCTTTAAGGTCAAAAGCGCGCTGGATAAAGAGAGCGGGTTGGAATTATAGGTATCGTCAATGAATTTTATCCCGCCCTTATCGATCATCTCTCCCCTGCCCCGAAGAAAGATGAAATCCGACAGGCGCCTGGCAATATCATTATGCCCCAGGCCAAAGAGCCTGGCCGTTGCTATTGCGGGAAGCGCGTTATATATATTATGCATACCCGGATTAGAAAGGACATAGCGGTGCCTTCCGTTCAAGAGAAACTCCGCAGTCCTTTCTTTAAGCCTTATCTTTGAGGCAAAGAAATCGCATTTTTTACGCACGCCAAACCCTAAAGAAAACACGTCATTGCGAAGCGCCGCAGGCGCTGAAGCAATCACGTTTCTTGAGATTGCTTCGTCGCAAAGACCGCGCCTCGCAATGACGGGGAGACGTCTCCCTCGCAATGACGATCCCAGGAAAAGATCATCCGCGTTCAACAGGGCAATGCGCGGCCTATCCAGACAGTCTAAAAGCGTGGCCTTTTCAATATATACGCCGGCCAAACTTCTGAAATGCCCGAGATGCGCCGGGCCTATATTAGTGATTATGCCCATATTGGGCCGGGCAATAGAAACCAGGTTCCTTACCTCGCCGAAATGGTTAGTGCCTATCTCTAGGACTACCGCCTCATGCTTGGGGGTTAGCCGCAGTAAGGTAAGCGGCAGGCCGATATTATTGTTTTTTGTGCCCTCTGACTTTAGCACCTTAAACTTAAACGCCAAAACGTGGGCGATCATCTCTTTGGCGGTGGTCTTGCCCGAAGAACCGCTAACCGCGATCACCGGAATATCAAACCGCATACGGTGAAAATTAGCAATATCTCCCAGCGCCTTTACCGTATCCCTGACTTCAATAAATGCTACTTTTCTACTGTCATTGCGAGCCCCGCCGTCATTGCGAAGCGCCGCAGGCGCTGAAGCAATCACGCTTTTAGAGATTGCTTCGTCGCAAAAATCGCTCCTCGCAATGACAGGAGAACATCTCCCTCGCAATGACGATTGGTAGACTATGGCCTTAGCTCCTTTAGCTATTGCCCGGGCAATAAAATCATGGCCGTCGAAATTATCCCCTTTTATGGCGATAAAGGCATAAGAAGGCTCGATAGTGCGTGAGTCAATAGAGATACCCCTAACGCTGATATCGGCGCGCCCGCGGATTAATTTACCTTTTGTAGCCTGTAATAGTTCTGATATGGTAAACATTGCTGTCCGAGTTAACGTCATTGCGAGCCCCGAAGGGGCGAAGCAATCCCGTCTTTGAGATTGCTTCGGTAGCTTCGCTCCCTCGCAATGACGATGATATTTGGTATTATTTATTAAGCGCCCTTAAGCATTCACGCACTACTTCCTGGTCGCTAAAATGAATGGTCTTGTCTTTAAATATCTGATAATCCTCATGGCCTTTACCTGCCAGAAGCACAATATCCCCTTCCCTGGCTGTCCCCAGGGCCTTCTCTATGGCCTGACGGCGGTCCACGACTGCCGCATAGTTCTCTTTTTTCACCCCTTTTATAATATCAGAGATAATAGCCTCCGGGGCCTCTGAGCGCGGGTTATCGCTGGTAATAAAAACGTGATCTGCGAGCTCAGAGGCCACCTGACCCATTTTCGCTCTTTTGGTCTTATCGCGGTCGCCGCCGCAGCCAAAGACCAGGATCAACCTGCCTGAAGATACATTGCGCAATGCCGTAAGCACGTTAAAAAGCGCGTCCGGAGTATGCGCGTAATCCACAAACACCGAAAATCCCGCAGGAGTTTCTATCCTCTCCAGCCTGCCCGGGACAAGAACGAAATCCTCAATTGCCGCTTTTATGTTTTTTACTTCTATGCCCTCTTCCAGACTAAAGGCTGCCGCTGCTAATATATTGTAGACATTGTGTTTGCCGATCAGGCGGCTTTCTAAAGTTATGGTTTGTTTATCCGTCCTGATCTTAAACCGCGTCCTGTTAATATCGCATTCCAGATCAACGGCCATGACCTCTGCCGGACTATCTATGCCGTAACCGATAAATCTGGCGGGGGTGAGATCTCTTATCCTGCGGCCATAAGGATCATCATTATTCACTATGGCCAATGCCCCGGGACTAAGACCCTGAAATAATTTTGCCTTGGCCAAAAAATATTCCTCTAAAGTCAGATGGTAATCAAGGTGATCCTGGGTCAGGTTGGTAAACACCGCGGCATGAAAATTTATGCCTTCAACGCGCCTCTGGTCCAGCGCGTGCGAAGAAACCTCCATAGCCACGTACTCCGTTTTCTCTTTAAGCATCTCGGCAAGCAGCGCCTGAAGTTCAAGCGGCCCGGGAGTGGTGTTTTTGGCAGCAATGATCTTATCCTTAAAATGATAATTGATAGTCCCGACTACCGCGGAACTGAAGGACGCTTTTTTCAATATGGCTTCCAATAAATACGAGATCGTAGTCTTGCCATTGGTGCCGGTAATGCCGATGACCTTAAGTTTTTGCGAAGGCTGATCATAAAAACGCGCTGCCAGGTCCGCAAGCGCCTTTCTTGTATCGCTAACTTCTATGAATATTACTTTTTTATTATCTTTATACGAAAATATCCCCCTTTTTTCTTCCACCGCGGGTCTGGAATTCTGGACCACGATAAAGCGCGCGCCTCTCTGTATAGCTTCCTCGATGAATTTGTGGCCGTCTGCCCTTGCCCCCTTTATAGCCACAAAGACAAAATCCTCACCCACCTTTTTGGAGTCGCAGGCGATGCCCCTGACCTGAAAATCACAGGCCTCCGGGATACTCGGATTTGCCTCTAATATTTTAATCAGATGTGTTAGTCTCATTTAAGACAAGTGCCGGGGTCGGATTTTGAGTCTCTTTTACCCTTAGATAGCGTAATACATCCGCGCAGACGTTTTTAAACACCGGCGCAGACACCACACCGCCGAAATAGTAAGGATGCGGCTCATCCAATACCACAGCCACTGCTATTACCGGGTCTTCTGCCGGAGCAAAGCCTATGAATGAGGCGGTGAATTTATTGTGCGAATAAGCGCCATTTGGCTCTAATTTCTGGGCCGTGCCGGTCTTACCTGCCGCGGAATAACCGGGGACTTTCGCCATTTTTCCCGTGCCGCTCTCCACTACCGCCGTAAGTATTGCCTTGACACGGCTTGCGGTATCCACAGAAATAACCTTACGCACTAACTGCGGAGAGAATCTTTTGATCGGCTCTTCATATTTATCCCGTATCTGATCTACCACGTAAGGTTTCATCAGTTGTCCGCCGTTGGCGATCACCGAGATGGCCGTGACTAATTGTAACGCCGTAACCGCCACCTCCTGCCCCATAGGCACGGCGGTGATCGATGTCTTAGACCAGAACCTAGTCGGCTTCAACATCCCCCCGATCTCTCCCGGCAGGTCGATACCGGACCTGGACCCGAATCCAAAAAGCCGCGCGTATTTATAAAGTAATTCCTGCCCCAGGATCTGGGCTGCCTTTACGGTGCCGATATTGCTGGACTCCTCGATCACCTCGGCAAAGCTAAGCCAGCCATGCGGCTGGTGGTCGTGAAGGACATGCCCTGCCACCTGCCAGGCCCCGTTCTCGCAGAAAAATCTATCGCTCTCCTTAACCTTGCCTTCTTCAAGCACTGCTGAACAGGTAACGATCTTGAATACCGAACCGGGCTCAAACATATCGCAGATCGCGCGGTTACGCCGGGCATCCTTAGCTGAAGAAGAATATTCATTTAGATCATAGGTAGGCCGGTTTGCTATGGCGAGGATCGCCCCGGTATGCGGATTCATCACCACGATGCTGGCACCCTTGGCATGATGCTCGCGGAAGGCCTTGTCCAGTTCCCTCTCGGCTATGTACTGGATGACTTCGTCGATGGTCAGGACAAGGTTATACCCGTCCTTCGGCATAAGCACCCTGTCGGAGAGATCCAGTTTTTTCTGGCGCGCGTCCCGCAGGATAAAGGTCCACCCGGGTTCGCCCTTTAAATATTTATTATAATGCAGCTCGAGCCCCTCGAGACCCGTATTATCCAATCCCGCGAAGCCTAAAGCGTGGCTGCTCAAATAGCCGTTAGGATAACAGCGTTTGCTCTCTTTGATAAAATCCAGGCCCCTTACATTTAAGCGCCTCACGGACTCGCTCTCGGCCGAAGGTATTTTTCGCGCCAGCCAGACAAAAGATTTATTACGGAATAACTTATCCTTTAGATAACCCTGATCCACGCCCAAGATAGCGCCAAGCTGCCTGATGAGCGCGGGTTTTATCTTGTCCGGTATCTCGCTGCTTGAGGCGTAGAGGGAATCTACCGAAACATTCACGGCCTGGGGCTTGAGGTTCACATCGAAGACAGCTCCCCGGCGCGCCTCCAATTCCACGAATAAATTCTGTTGTTTTTTGGCTACGCCGGCAAGGTAGCGGCCGCGAAAAAACTGGATGAACAAAAGACGGGCTATGCAGAAAAAGAAAAATAGGAAGAATAGGAAGAATACCGCATTGAAGCGGCGGTGGTAGTCGCTAATATGCACTAATTTATAGTAACCTTATTAACGTATTAAATCCGAAATCCCAGGCTTTTTCTTCTCGACTACGCTCACTTCGTTCGCTCCGCTCGAAGAATAAAACGTATCGTTCGAGCGAGGCGCCGCAGGCGCCGAGTCCCTGCCTGCCGGCAGGCAGGGAGAACGCTAGGGATTAATGGTATATGCCTCTGCCTCTCTCTTTACCGCAAAGATACGCGAGAAGACATTGGGCCTATTGAACAGGCGCGCGATCGCCCTTGATTGCGAAGCGGGACGCTCCAGCCTGACCAGCTGGTAACTATTAGGCATCTGAAAATCCCCATCCTTGGAGATCCTGCTGCCTATACGCACAAGCGAAGCGCTCTTTTTAATGTTGTATTGCAAGACCGTATTTTTATCCAAAAGCCCCTGGAATACCGTAGACCGTTTCTGCTCCAGATACGCCAGGCGAATGATCTCCGTTTGCTGAAACACATACAAAAGCGATACGACGGTAAAAAGAAGCACCAATAATAAGAACCTTGATAGTTTCATACTATAGCCTCTCCGCTACCCGCAGCTTACTTGAACGGCTGGAAGGGTTTTCCTTGGCCTCTCCCCATGAAGGCGTCAATGGTTTTGGCGTGATAATGCGCACCAACCCGTTGGAGGCGAACTCGCGGAAACGCCATTTTACGATACGGTCCTCCAGGGAGTGGAACGATATTACGCAGATCCTGCCGCCTTTTGCCAGTAGATCCACGGATTTTGTGATGGCGCTTTCCAAAGATTCCAATTCCCTGTTTACGGCTATGCGCACGGCTTGAAATGTCCGGGTCGCGGGATGTATGCGCTGGTATTTATGTTTGTAGGGCATAGCCCGAAAGACGATATCGGATAATTGCGACGTGGTAGTGATAGGATGCTTTTCTCTCTCCCGGACCAAGAGGCGGGCAATACGCCTGTGCCACCTCTCCTGTCCGAAATTCCAGAGGATAGTGGATATCTCCTGTTCGTTAAGGTTATTCATCAGGTCATACGCGGATATATAGCTCTTCTTATCCATGCGCATATCCAGCGGCCCGTCCTTATTGAAACTAAAACCCCTTTCCGGGTCTCCCAGCTGAAGGGAGGAAACTCCCAGGTCAAATAAAATACCGTCCACCTTTCTAATGCCGCAATCTTTTAAAATATTATCTATATCCGCGAAACTGCCGTAGACTAACCGGCTATTCTTCCCGTAATGTTCCAGCTGGTGTCTGGCTATCGCCAGCGCATCCTCATCCCGGTCAATACCTATGAGCCTGCCTCCAGGGGTTATTTTCTTAAGCACCTCCAGGGCATGGCCGGCAGTACCCACTGTGGCGTCAACGACTGTCTTCCCCGGGGCCAGGTCTAAATACTCTAAAATCTCCCCCAGCATTACCGGGGTGTGCAATTTAGTTTCCACTATCTCTTCAACACATGGAGCACCCAACGGGCTTGCCCATCCAGCGACATCCCGCCGCAGGCGGGGCAAAAGTCCGCTCTCAAACATCTATCAGTTTCTCGGCGATCTCCTCGAAAGAAGGCCGCCAGGCGCCATAAAATTCTTGCCATTTTGCCTTTGCCCAAATCTCAATACGATTGGATACCCCCACGATCACCACGTCTCTCTTTATCTCGGCGTAATCCTTCAGGTACTGCGCGAACAATATCCTCCCCTGCCTGTCCGCGGCCAGCTCCATGGCGCCGGAGAAAAAAAGCCGGTTAAAGGTGCGCGATTCCTGTTTGGTAAAAGAGAGATTCTTGAATTTGGATTCCTGCGTACGCCACTCCTCTTCCGAAAACATAAAGAGGCATTTATCCAGGCCTCGGGTAATATAAAACTTTTCGATAAAATTTGCCTTGGCTACTTCGCGAAATTTGGCAGGCAAAATCAGGCGGCCTTTACGGTCGATAGTATGTAGGTATTCTCCGTAGAACATAATCCACTTTACTCCACTTTATACCACTAGTATCCCAAGTATAGGGAGAAATGCTTTTTTTGTCAAGACAAAAATTTACCTTGATAAATTAAACACTATCCGTAGTGTAATTTTATTAACCGTACTTCAAGATATAGTGGGTAATCAGGTGTGGGAAAAAATGTTTTTTGCGCGGGATATATCTTTTTTTATCTGGCCGGAGAGCTTTAATGCGGAACTGAATTTCCTGTCCTCCCTTATTTTTTTTATAAATTGTATCTCTAACGTCTTAGCGTAAATATTCCTGTGAAAACCCAGGATATGCACCTCAATGCCTGTTGACTCTCGGCGCCTCGGAAACTGCCCGGCAACCGTCATTGCGAGCCCCGAAGCCTGCCTGCCGGCAAGGCAGGGGGCGAAGCAATCCTGTTTTTGAGATTGCGCAGCCTGTTCCGAGCCTGTTATAGAGATTGCTTCGGCACCTGCGGTGCCTCGCAATGACAGGCGAGGAATCTCTTCAGCCTCCTCGCAATGACGATTATTGGATAGATGCTTTCTAAAAGTAGGCTTTTTACCTATATAACAAACGCCTTTAAACTTTTTCCCTCCCAGGATAACGCGCACCGCGTAAATCCCGTCAGGAGGAAGCACCTCATGATGTGGGTCGATATTGGCCGTGGGAAATCCCAGGGAAGAACCTCTGGACTCCCCCTTGATCACTGTGCCCAGAACACTCACCGGCCGCAGCAATAATTGCCTTGCCCGGGATAATTCTCCTCGGCTTATCAGCTCGCGCAACAACGTGCTGCTTATGGGCATATCTTTACGCCGTATGATCTCAAATACCCTTACTTTAAAATTATTTCGCGCGGAGGATCTTTGCAAAAGGCGGTAATCACCCTTTCTATCTTTACCGAAATGGAAATTTTTTCCTATGAAGATATAACGGGCCGAAATGCGATCCACGAGGATGTCTTTGACAAAACGCTCTGCCGAAAGGCGCGAGAACGCCCCGGTAAACTTTATTACGATCGCCGCCTGAAGCCCCAATTCGCCGATTATGCGCAGGCGATGTTCAAGAGAATAAAGGCTCTTCCTATTTTGCGGGTGCGGCCAGAAGGTCACGGCAACGCTGGTCCCTCTTATTTCTTTGGCAGTCTCAACCGCCGCCGAAAGAATACTCCTGTGCCCCAGGTGCACGCCGTCAAATACGCCTAATGCCACCACCGGCAGCGGAAAACGCCTGATATTTGAAATTCCCCTTATTACCTTCATAGTAGACCGTTTCTAGATAACATGCTGTGGTATATTGAGTTATGACAGAAGTGTCCCCCTTATCTTTGCCAACACCCTTTTCTTCACTGCGTCCAGGCTGCCGGCAATAGTTGCGCCGCTGGCAGTCCTGTGTCCTCCTCCTCCAAAAAATTTGGCGATGCTGTTCACATCAACCTTGCCTTGCGAACGGAAGTTCACCTTGATCTCTTTCCTGTCTCTGCCGAAGTTCTCCTTGAACAATACCGCTACTTCTACTCCTTTTATCGCGCGCATAAAACTCAAAAAATGATCCCCCAGGTCAAACTCCCCGCTTGTCCTTTTAACAGTCGCCTTCCTGATACTGGACCATACTACCCTGCCCTGACAATCAGACTTTATCTTGGAGAGCTCTCCGGCTAAAATAATGGCATCTCTAAAGGGCACGTCTTCATAGACATGCCGGTAAACCGAGCTTGAGTTTACCCCGTGCCCTAACAATTCCGCCGCCGCCTTGTGGGTATCGCTTGAGGTGTTGGCATAACGGAAAAATCCCGTGTCTGTGGCAATGCCGGAAAATAAAAGCAGAGCCACATCCTTATTGATGGGGACGCGCATTTTTTTGTACAATTTATATATCATTTCGGAGGCCGAAGACATGCCGGGTTCCACCCAATTTATATTGCCGAAAAGAGCATTGCTTATATGATGGTCGATATTAAGCGTGAGCCGGGAATTAGCCTTAAGGTTTGCCACCTCACCGCAGCGGCTTAGGTCCGAACAATCCAAGATCGCAAAACAATCAAAGCGGATATTCTTTATCCGGCTGTCGAGCCTCTTGACATACCTTAACCCGGGAAGGAATGCGTATTCTCCAATAACCTTGTCGTCATTCACGATTATCGCTTCTTTGCCCAGCCTGCGCAGTAAAAAATATAAGGCGAGCTCTGAACCCAAGGCATCCGGTTCCATACTGATATGGGTGGTAATGAGGAATCTTTTATTTTTTCTTAGCGCGGCGGCTAATTTTTTTAGTTGCATCCTGCTCCTCTTCCTTTTCCCCTGTTTCTTCCTTCTTTATCTGGTTGAGTATCTCTTCTATCCGAACGCTATATTCCACGGAGTGATCGTCGCGAAAAATTATTTCCGGCGCAAAGCGCAAGGCGATCCTTTCGCAGATGAGTTTTTTGATAAAACCCGATGCCGAATCCAAGGCCTCCTGGGTCTTCTTATAATCCTGCTCCTTGCCCAGGACGCTGAAAAATACCTTGGCAAACCTCAGGTCATTGGAAAGCTCGACCTTGGTTATCGTAACAAACCCCAGACGCGGGTCTTTTAACTCATCGTGAATGATACTGCTGATCTCTCTCTGTAATGCCTTCGTAACCTTATCGTGTCTTGACATGCTGACTCCTCTTAGCTATCCATTCATCAACTTTAAGCCCGCATAACTGATTTAGGCGCAGCAGACAATCAATAGCCCTATCTTCCTTAAGTATCAACTCTAATTCCCGGACAACTCTGGATGGTTTAATGTGCGCAAAGATATTATGATGTTTTATGGCTTCCTTAATATATCTTAAGGTATGCGCTTCAATGCGGAAACCTAACCGTTGTTCAAAACGGATCGCCCGAAGAATACGCGTGGGGTCGTCAATAAAGCTTCTTACATGCATCACCCGGATGATACGCTTATCCAGGTCGGCTTTTCCCCCGAATAAATCCACTACTTTGCCGAAATTACGCGCGGTGATATTAATGGCCATGGCATTGATGCTGAAATCCCGGCGGAAAAGGTCGTCCTTTAAAGAGCTGGGGCTGACCACCGGCAGATCTGCGGGGTGCGGATAATATTCCTTCCGGCTGGTAGCAAAATCTACCTTGAGATGCCCGGCCAGAGGCACGGCAGCCGTGCCGAACCTGCGGTGGTGGATAACCTTTACTCCCAGCCTGCGGCCGAATTCATCGGCAAAACTGATAGCATCGCCCTCAACCACGATATCCAAATCAAGGTGGCTCGTCCCCAAAAACAAATCCCTGACGCAGCCGCCCACCAGATACGCAGGGACGCCTTCCTTGGTTGAGATATCCCGCGCCAAATAGATCAAATCCAGGATTTCCTTGGGTAATCTTTTTAAATGTTTTTCCATATCTACGGCCTGGGGTGGAACATCTTGTGTATAGCCTTAAGCCTGTCCTTATTTATATGCGTGTAGATCTGCGTAGTGGAGATATTCGCATGCCCGAGCATCTCCTGGACAGAACGCAAGTCCGCGCCTCTCTCTAAAAGATGCGTGGCAAAGGAGTGTCTCAGGGTGTGCACCTTAATCGTCTTTTTTATCCTGGCGTCTTTGGCATATCTTTTTATGAGTTTCCAGATGGACTGCCGCGAGATCTTCTTGCCCAGCCGGCTGACAAACAAAAATTCGCACTCCCTTTGCTTTAATAGCCGAGGACGGCAAACTTTCAGATAACGCTGGATACTGATAATGGCTTTTCTCCCCAAAGGGATCACGCGCTCTTTGTTGCCTTTGCCGATACAGCGCAAAAAACCTATGTCTAGATTAACGCCGTCGACCCTCAAGTTTACTGCCTCGGAAACACGCATGCCCGTGGCGTAAAGAGTTTCCAGGATAGCTTTATCGCGGATCCCCTGTGTCTGCCGCAGGTTTGGCCGACTAAGCAGCGACTCCACCTCGCTGAGCGAGAGCGCGTCGGGTATCTTTTTCCAAAGCTTGGGAGATTCAATAAGGCTGGTCGGGTCGGCCTGCAGAATCCTCTCCCGGAATAAAAAACGGTGGAAGGATTTTATCGCCGCCAGGCGCCGGGCAATGGAATTAGCCGCCATGCTCTTATCCTTCTGGTCAAGCATGAAATTAGTGATATCGCTGCGGGTAGTCCGGGCGAGGGCGTCGATATTCTTTTTAGCCAGGAAATCCATATAGATATTAAGGTCATCCTTATAAGAGAGTATCGTGTTACGGGCCAGGCCCCGCTCCACGGAAAGATAGTTCAGAAACATCTCAATAAATTCTTTCATACCGTTAAAAATGGGTTATTTCCCCACTTCCACCGCGGGTCTGGAGGAAAAATAAAGGTTTATTCGTCAATAAGTAGATTTTTTATCCTGGCCAATTCCCGTTGATAACCGATGCGATCGCAAACAAAACGCTGATACTCCAGAGCATTAATCTCAAGACAATTGGAGAATTCACAGATTCTTTGTCTTTCTTCCACAAGACCGAGGTATTCACGATAAGAGGAATATGTCCATCCTTCAGGACTGTTTACCAAAAAAGCAGTCACCGGGTTTAAATGAATATACCTGGTCAGATGTAGTAACTGTTCGTCGCTTTCTACAGGCACGACTTTAAACCTGCTTTCCCAAAGCGGGCCCCTCCTGTTATGTTTTTTATTGAAATAGGAACTGTAACTGTTAAACGCCAAATTCATCAACCGAGAAATTCCATTCTTTTTCAACTGCTGCAGAACCAAATGTATGTGTGTAGGCATCAAGCAATAGGCGATTATCCGAGCCAGCTTTTCTCCTTTATCCACTTCCACCGCGGGTCTGGAAGAAAATTTACTAGGCGGATGTTCTGCAACGTAGAAATTTATTGTCTCCAACGCACGATGATACTCGCGTTCGCCGCTGAAAACTACATACCCTGCAATGCTTCTAGTGTAAACATGATAAACATTACCTTCAACCAAAGGCGTTTTTCTATAAGACATATATCACCCCCTATATTACAAGACGTAAGGAGTGATGAAATCTAACGCCTTTTTTTCAGATTCTTTCCTTTTTTACCACGTTCTAACCTCCACCGCGGGTCTGGAAATAGGGATTGTGCTGTTTTTCTTCGCCGATCGTAGTAGATGGACCGTGGCCGGGATAAACCATCGTATTGTCGGGGAGGCTGAACAATTTTTCTTTTATCTTGCGAATAAGCAGCGCCCCATCTCCCCCGTCTAAATCGGACCTGCCTATTCCCCGGCAAAATAATGTATCCCCGGTGAAAACGATATTATTCTGCGGGCTCTTCAATAAAAGAGCGATGCCTCCAGGCGTATGTCCGGGTATATGCAAGGCCTCTAAGGTTATCCCGCCCTGCTCTATAACCTGTTTATCCTCCAGGGGTATTATCTCGGCATCTGTTTTATAAGGAACAGAAAACATCCCGGACAGGTTAAGCATGGGATCTTTCAAAAAAGAGACATCGTCTTTGTGTATCGCAACCGGCACATTGAATTTGTCGTCGCAGCCTATATGGTCATAATGGCCGTGGGTATTTACCACCAGCTCCGGATGCAGATCATACCTTGCCAGCACTGCCCTTATTTTGCGCTCCTCTGCCCCGGGGTCGATGATTACAGCGCCGGCCCCTTCTTGAACCGCCAGGACATAGCAATTAGTCTCTATCGCGCCTAAACTAAGGGTTTCCAGGATCATAGTCACAGTTGTCATTGCGAGCGGTCAGAGCCGAAGCCGCGAGCGAAGCGTGGCGGGAAGCAATCTCGCTTTCAGGAGGGATTGCTTCGGGCAAAAGGCGCCCTCGCAATGACGTAAATTTTTCTTAAATCAAATCGTTCTTGACCTTCTGATAGGAAAAATCCCGCATAATGCCTCTTCTTAGATTCTCAGCCCCCGAGCGGTGCCTGGCCAGATTGATCCCGTAGATATCCTGCTTGATCTGTTCTCTGAGGTCTTTTAGTTTGGCTAGATAAACATCCAGTTTCTTTTGTTTCGTCTCGTTTAGCAGCCGCCGGACCTCCTGAAGATTTTTAATTTCCTCATCCACGCAGCTAAGCTGTTTTTTCTGGCTGCTGTTGCGCCCCAAGGAGTCGATCAGCTCATCGTGCCAGGATTTCCAGTATAGGAAATATTGCCGGTAGGCGTCTTCCTTGCTGATCACCGGCGGTTTGTATTCCTCGGGGGCCAGGACCATTTCTACCGGCGTAATGTTTTCTGTTTTTCTCTTGCGCGTAAATTTACGCACAAATGCATCGCAGCCCGCTAAAGAAAGGATGAGGAAAAAAATAATCAGAACGGTAACCCTATGGCTTGATGGCTTGGTGGGATTCATTCAATCATCTCCTTGAATTGTCCCTCATCGATAACCTTTACGTCTAATTTCTTGGCCTTGTCGTATTTGGAACCGGGATTGTCCCCCGCAATGACAAGATCCGTATCTTTGCTCACGCCTGAGGAAGGACGGGCGCCGCATTTGCGCGCCAGGTCTTCTGCCTGGGAACGGGAAAAGCCGGACAGCTCTCCGGTAAAAACTACACGCTTACCGCTCAAGGCTGTTTTTTTCGCCTCTATCTTCTCCTCTTTAAAATTCAGGCCCAGTTGACGCAGCTCCGCGATCATCTTTCTGGTCTGGGGAAGGGAAAAATAATCCGCGATGGAACGCGCCATCACCTCTCCTACTTCATATATCGCGTCCAGGTCCGAAAGGCCGGCCTGGGCGAGGTTATCCATGGTCCCAAAACGCTGGGCCAGAACATAGGCCGCCTTCTCCCCCACATGGCGTATCCCCAAAGCATAGATGAGCCGCGATAACGGCCGGGCCTTACTGCGCTCTATTGCCGAAAGCAGATTATCTACTTTCTTCTCTTTAAATAATTCCAGTTTCAATAAATCCTCTTCCTTCAGCTTATAAATATCCGGAATAGACTTAACCATTTTCAAACGCACCAGCTGTTCCACCACTACCTCACCCATACCTTCGATATCCATCGCCGTGCGCGAGGAAAAATGCAATAGTCCTCTTTCAAGCTGGGCCGGGCAATTCGGATTGACACAACGCCAGGCAACATCCTTTTCTTTTTCTTTTACTAATTTAGCAAGACATACCGGGCAGGACTTGGGAATACTGAATGACCTCTTACCGCGCCTCTCGACTACCTTGACTACCTTGGGAATAACATCTCCCGCCCTTTCAATTAAGACGCGGTCGCCTTCCCTGATCCCTAAACGCCGCATTTCATCAAAATTATGCAGCGTGGCGTGGCTTATGGTTACGCCGGAACATTCCACGGGCCTCAATTCAGCAACCGGCGTAATGACCCCGGTCCTGCCCACATTTACCGTAATCTTTAAAACCTCGGTAGTGGCCTGGCGGGCGGGAAACTTATAGGCCACTGCCCAGCGCGGGCTTTTTAAGGTAAAACCTAACCTTTTTTGCTGCGCCAGGCTGTTTACCTTGATCACCATGCCGTCTATTTCATAGCTGAGCTTCTCTCTTTTTTCCTGCCAACTCCGGCAATAATCAATCGCTTCATCCAAACTTTTACACAGCCGCGCCGCAGGATTTACGCGCATACCCCAACCCTTCAATTTTTCCAAGAACTCCCACTGGCTGTCTATATCAACTCCCTTGTATTCTCCCAGCGAATGCGCAAAGAAATCAAGCTTTCTTTTGGCTACAATCCCGGCGTCTAAAAGTTTTAATGAACCGCTTGCGGCATTGCGCGGATTGGCGAATAATGGCTCGCCGACGGCCTCTTTTTCCTTATTTATGGCCTCAAAATCCTTTTTATCGAGGTAAACCTCACCGCGGATCTCGATGAGGCTCGTAGCGTCTTTGCCTAATAATACCAGGGGAATCGCGCGTATAGTTTTAATATTCGCGGTTACGTCCTCTCCGGTTTCTCCGTCGCCCCGCGTTGCGCCGATGGTCAATCTGCCGCGTTCATAAGTAAGATTGGCGCTGATCCCGTCGATCTTATGCTCCACGACATATTCAATCTTTTGCGCGCCCAAACCCTTATGCACCCTGACGCCCCACTCCTTTAATTCTTCAAAAGAATAAGTGTTATCCAGCGAAAGCATCTTCTGCCTGTGCCGGACAGTCTTAAGCTCCTCCAGAACCCCGCCTCCTACGCGGACCGTAGGCGAATCCCCGGACTTAAATTCGGGATGCGCCTCTTCCAGGCTTTTAAGCCTCTCTATCAGGGAATCGTATTCCCGGTCGGAAATCTTGGGCTGGGATATGACATAATACAGATAATCATGCCGGCGGATCTCGTCGCGCAGTTTTTGTATCTTGTTTTTTATTTGTGTTTTCGGGCTCATTTTCCTCATTTCCCCCTCCACCGCGGGTCTGGAAAGGGGATTAAAATTCTATGCTGAAATCCTTGAATGCACCGGTGGCCACAGACCATTCCAATTCATAATCTAGTATATAATAGGAGAAGCTTTGATTGATCTTCTTAAAGAAGGCCTTTAGTGCCGCTCCCTCTGACTCAAGGAGAAGTTCCACGCGGCCGTCGGGCAGATTTTTTACCCAGCCATGGATTCCGGCTTCACGGGCCAACTGGCGGGCAGCAAAGCGGAAACCCACCCCCTGCACCCTCCCGGAATAAAAGATATGCAATTGCCTTTTCATCGGATCTATAAAAGGCGGCGTTTTAGAATGGTCGGGGAGGTGGGACTTGAACCCACGACCTTTTGGTCCCGAACCAAACGCTCTAGCCAAACTGAGCTACTCCCCGAAAAATAATGTTTAATTAGTATAACAGAAATTTTTTGGGTTGGCAAACGAAAAGGGGCACGAAAATGGCACGGAAGGGCACGAAGCACGATAGGTGTTATTGTTCGAGCGAGGTAAAAAATCTTCTTCTCGATTTCACTCGAAGAATATTTTTTACCGAGTCCCTGCCTGCAGGCAGGCAGGCAGGGAGAACAATATCTTACCTTCTCCCGCCTAGAACAGTTCCGACACTCCAGTAAGACGACCTCACCCGGGCATTCTCGGTTATCTTTATCTCTGATTCCCTGCCCAACGTCACCACGCCGTGCCAGATGCCTTTATATAGCACCACCGGTTTATCCAGGAGAAAACACTCTATTTTCCGGAGGTCTTTAGTTGCAGATAGATACAAAAGCGCTCTGCCTTTGACCGGTTCAAAGCTCTCGTAGGTATGCAGGTGCTGCTCCAGCCGCCTGATGGCCTTATCCCGCACCAACAGATAGGCTATTCTCCAGCCAGACTCCCGCGGCTCTCTCATTATAATGCGAAAAAGGCTATGCCGGCCGCTTTTTGGCTTGCCTGCATATTCAATTACCCTGCCATAATGTTTAAAATTCTCTGCGGTGATTTTTTTAATCATAGCTCCAGACCCGCGGTGACGGCGGAATTAACGCTTTGCGCATAATTGAACCTTTTTTAATCCTGCTCTGCCAAAGCCTTATTTGCAATTGGTACATAGGGACAGCGACTATTTTCTTAGTTTTTCTTCGGCCTGCCTATCGGTAATGCACACAACCTTCTGCCGAATTTTGCTTCCAGTTTTTCTATAAATGCTATTGTTCCCAAAGGATGCCCGGTAAGGGTATGTTTTCTTATACGCTGCAAGGAATTATTCTCTTCTGGGGAATCAATGTATTTTTCCCATGAAGGACATGACATGCCTATAATCCCAAGAAGATCGCCAAGTTCAATAAGACCGTTCTCTTTCCCATTGACATGGCTTATCGCGCTTGACCAAGGCCACTGCCACGGTTTTTTTACAAGGCCGGCGCGCACAGGGTTCCTTTCAATGTAGCGGGCGGCAAGCAAAAGATGAGGTTCGTCTAATACGCAAGAATAGAAACGCCCTTGCCAGAGATGCCCTCGCTGCTTCAGCTTCTTGTTAAAGTACTGCGAATAACGCATATGAGCGGCATTGAATGTCTTAGCCAGGGAATCAATTTCATTTGGGATAGCGATAAAGTGCACGTGATTCTGCATCAGGCAATAGACCAAAATGGAAAGGCTGTACTTTAGACTATATTCTCTAATCCAGCTAAGGTATTGCCTCCTGTCATCTGGCTCAAGAAATACATCTTGCTGATAGTTTCCTCTTTGCGTAATGTGATGGGGTAAACCCACAGCTACTACTCTGCCAATCCGAGGCATGGTATATCCCTCCCTTCTACTATTAACAGACGCAAAAGGAAGGAAAATCTAACGGAAATATTTCAGTAATTACCAAAGAATGCCGGGAAAAATAGTCGCTGTCCCTAATTAAAATGAGCTAGTCTACCTTCACCCCTTCCATTTTTACTCCTTCAAACTGAATTTTGACAGTCGAGGTCGTAAAACTCCATGCTGAAGTCCAACTGCTCGTGCCCGCTGCGTTTGTTGCGCTCACACGCCAGTAATAAGTCGTATTAATCACTAAACTTACAAGATAGGAAGCAGGCACGATACCGGTAAGATCGTATATCTTATTTGAAAAACCCGAATCCGTGGCTACCTGTAAATTGTAGGACGTCGCTCCGCTGGAATCACTCCAACTCAGGCTCGAGCTTATAGCCACATTGGTTGCCCCGTTTGAAGGCGAAGATAAAGTTGGCGCCGACGGTGCTGACAGGGAATAAGTAATGCTTATCAATCCATCTCCCGCTCGATATCCTTGTGTATGGGTAACGCCTGAAACAATCCCACTGTCAGTCCAGGAGGAACCGCCGCCGCCGCCGCCGGAACCTGAGTAATAACAGTTATAATACCCGCTGCCACCGCCATAGTAACCACCGCCGCCACTACCGCCCCAGCCGCAAGTACCATCGCCGGTTCCTGTTGCTCCTTGCCCCCAACTTCCCGAAGTCGGACCCCCTCCTCCGGCAGATTGTGTCCCGCCGCCGCCGCTATTAGTATATGTACCTCCGGTTGTGTCTCCTCCGGCGCCGCCCTGCAAACCAAGACCATAATACGCTCCTGAACCGCCGCCGCCGCCGGCAACAACCTTTCTATCAGTCAACGTTGTTCCGCCGATCCTGATATCAGATGCTCCTCCTCCCGCAATAACATACCCTGTGGCTGGACCGCCGCCGTTATAGCCGGCTCTTCCGCCGACATAGATATAAATAGTGGTTCCGGAAGTGACAGCTACCGTCGCCTGAACCCGGCCGCCATTCCCACCAATGGCTCCGACACTACCGCCGGCGTACAGGTTATCACTTCCCTGTGCTCCCTGAACATCAACAGTGATAGAACTGACAGTAACTGGAACAGTCCAAGACTGCTGTCCTCCGATATAAGAATAGTTATCTGTGACAGCATAAGCCGTCTGAACAGACGCGTAAAACACCGCGCTGCAAAAAAATAATGAGCGAATGAATTTATTTGTCCTGTTCATAGTCATCACATCATTTAAATCAACCTACGGCTACCTCGGGCTAAAACCCGAGGTTTGCTATGGTTGATACTGCGCAACCTTTGTTCATCCCCGCCATAAATGGCGGGGTTTTCTTGTTGCGCACGTATAAATCCGCTTAATCTCCCCCCAACAAAAAAGCGCTGGCTCCCCCTCCAACAGTAAATTCCACATCGACCAGACCATACATATAACTTGGGGTTTCGGCATGGCCGGAATTAAACGTACCACTGGGAGTCTGATATGTAGAGGCATTCATCGTAACATTACCGCAGGTATTAGGCGTTGTGTAGGTATTAAAGACACCGCCGCTACTGGCTACTTCAACCACGACATAATATGTTGCGCCACTGGTCACGCTGACCGGAGTGATCGAGGTGTATACCCAGTTATAGGCACTCATGACCTGCGCACTGGCAAGCAGTGTGTATGAAGCATCGTAAAGCCTGACCCATTTTGTGCCGGAGAAGTAACCGCCGAGTTTCGTGATCTGGCCATTCACATTCGGCGTAAATCTATATCCCATTGAATAGTCCCAGGCATTATTAGTTGTATAACCAGCCGGAGGGCAGGTCTGAAGGGGTGTCTCGGCATAGCCAAGCCGACAGGCACAACACATTGCGCAAAATAAAACTATGAACGCGCACAGTTTTTTCATAATAAGAACCTCGCGAAAGCGCTGCTAAAAAACTTGACGCCTAATAATTCAAACTCGAGCCGCCGTAATACTTACTGTTCGTGTCGTCATAAACAAAAGTAATGATGTCTACTTTACTGTTCGTCGCTGTTAACGTCGGCGCTGTTCCGGCCGACCACAAAACCGCCGCAGGCCAGGTCACGGTGCCGGCAGAACCAGAGGACGGCTGTTTTAAGATAAGGAGATATCGCCCCCCCCCTTGAGGATTGGCAAAAGTAAACGTATTGCCCCCGCCGGCAAGCTGGATGTACTGCACGTTGCCGTTATCCCAACTCAATGTGGTGGTGCACGAATATTTCGCGGAATAATACTGCGTTGTCACTTTTAAATTGGTATTGGGCGTAATTGTGATATTCCCGGAATTGTTGCTGATCAGTGAATTCGTGCCCACAATTTCCAGTTTTGCCCCGGGCGCCGTCGTCCCGATTCCGACGTTGCCGCTGGCCATAGAGTACAGATTGAGACCAACTTGTAAATCTCCCCAACTACTGAAGTTATCATTGAATGACCCGACTGCAGGAAGTGTACTGTTGAAAAAACCCACATTCTTACCGGTGGCAAGATGTACCTGAAGGGGCTCAACGGGCGCCGCCATCCCGATGCCGATATTACCAGCGCTGTCGATTCGCATTTTTTCCGTGTCTGCATTACCGGTAGTGCGCGTTCTGAACGCCAAATATCCGGCTAGATTTCCGGAAGTGCTATTCTCTTTTGCGCCTTGAATGCCTGCAAAATAAGCGCCCGTAGAATTCGAATCAACATACCTGCCGCCCAATGCAATGGACCCGCCCATATTTGCGGCTTGAGCATCGTTGGATTGCACGACCAGCTGGCCAGTGTATGTTCCGAGACCATAGGACGGACCTTGCAGCACAAGGCCATGAGGTACATCTCCATTTACATTCGCAGTACCAGAAGTCAGAATGTCCAAAGATGTCCGCGGTGCCGCCGTCCCGATGCCGACGTTGCCGCCGGTAACAGTGAGCGTATCAGTCGGAGCGGTATTTACGGCACCGCTGCGCAGATAGATCGCTCCCGGGCCGGCATTGGCTCCGCGTAACTCTATTTCCGCGGTGCCAAGCGATGTGTGGTCTATCGTTCCCGCAACTCTATCGTAGTTATCAGAAATAAAGAGCGCGTCGTTCGCTCCGGTTTGCGCATACTGACCGATAAATCTGCCCCAAGCATTACCAGTAAGCATCTTTATTTGGCCGTACGTATCAATGTACACATTGCCATGGACCTGGAGCTTCTGTGTCGGGCTCGCCGTGCCGATGCCGACGTTGCCGCCGTCTCGTTGCAATAATAGGTCGGTCGTCGCCTGTATAACGCCTCGGTTTCCTGTAGTTTGCCCGCCTATTTTTACTCTTCCCGTGCTTCCACCGAAACTTGCATGCCACACATCCGAATCCTGGTACACATCGAGTTTATACCCCGGCCCCGTCGTCCCGATGCCGACGTAGCCGTTTCCTTTTAATGTCATGACAGTTGCCTGAGTAGTATCTCCAACTCCGTCATGCACTAAAAATGATATAAAAGCATTCCCTCCTGTCCAAGAGCAACTGTGAATGGAGTTATACCTCCAAGGGTCTCCCCGACTAAACCTTATATTTTCAACGTCAGCTCCGGAATCTCCGGCATGAATATCTAATTTTGCCTCCGGCGCAGTCGTCCCGATGCCAATGTTGCCTGCAAAATAGCTCTTGGCAGTCGTATCAGCCTGATAGATCCCCCAGTTCTCTGCAAGAGAAGTAGTGGCATCCTTTGTCACAGAATCAAGATACAGGCCGTAGTACTTCTGATATGCCTGGGTTACAACGTTTGTATTCAACTTTCCGTAGAATGAATACATAGCTTTAGGGTGCCCCCACGACGCTGACCCATTGCCAACATCCGCTTTGAAGGCATAGACGCTTGTATTACCGTTCGCTCCCCCATACCAACCAACCCTTCCTAAGAATGCGGCGTAATCTGCCGCTGTCGTTTCATCGGAACTATAGGGGTACGTAAAGGCAGTCGCGCCATAGGTATTGGCCAGCGCCGTCCATGCCGCGGGTAAATTACTAACGTCAAGCTTTGCTCCCGTAAGTGGAGCGGCTATCCCCATGCCGACGTTGCCGCTAGTTGGTGCTAACACAATATTGTTAGTACCAGTTTGATTACCTTGAATTGATAACGTTCCCGTAGAATAATTTCTTGCAAAATCGAAATAAGCAGTATCCGAATACCCCAATCTTAGCGCAACACCAGCAACAGCAGTATCATAAATAGTGAGTTTTTGACCCGGCGCCGCCGTGCCGATGCCGACGTTACCGGCGAAATAGTTATTTCCTGTTCCATTAGCTTTAAAAATGCCTTTAATAGCAAGATTACCGCTACTGGCATTTAACGCCATGCTGGGAGTTGTCTCATATGACCAAGTAAAACCCCTGCCTGTGCCCGAACTCATCACATTGGCAATATAGTAGTCATTTACATCTCCATACTGATATGTTGCGGAATTACTCATAAATGTCCCATAGGTTGATGGAGCAGCAGACCAATATCCGATTCCATATCCATTACCAGCAGTGACATAATAGTATGGTGAAACATTGGATGAGGTTCCGGAGAAACTGGTTGCGGTGATCGTGCCATTGACCTCCAATTTTGCTCCCGGGTTTGTCGTCCCGATGCCCACGTTGCCGTTTGACCATAGGGCTGTAATGATATCGTAATTCCCAGTCGCATCCCTGACGTGAAGATTCCAGTCAGTAGTATTCGGGCCGAATGTATAAGCCCTAACCGACCCCGCTCCATTATTTGCTTCAGTACGAAGATATGCATTGCCGCTGCTCTTATAAATATGCAGAGGGTCATTGGGCGCGGTGGTGCCGATGCCGACGTTGCCATTATTCACAAGAGTTAGAATATTAGCCTGTGGCAAACTACCTGAATTATTACCCCCCGCAAACGTTAATCTACTATTATTAACATTTATTCCTGCAATATTCATATCCCATTGTTGTCCCCAAATCGTACCACTTTGGCCGCCGAAGAAACGTACCATATTTGCAGTTGCTGGATTCCCGCCCGGCAAGAGATCAATCCCTCCTAGATTTATTTCCAATTTAGCTCCTGGCGCCGTCGTCCCCATGCCCACGTTGCCGCCGCTTGTTGCCCTCAAAACTTCAACCTGCGATCCAACGTTTTTTGCCCAGAGAACGAGATCACCCGATGCCCATGCAGCAGCAGCTCCTGAGGTCTTTTGCGCTGCGATGCCTGCAATGCTCACGGGATTTCCTGTCCCTGAAGCTTCCCTGTTCGCTAATACCAACTTTACCCAGGTATTATTCGTACCGTTATTATTAAATAGCGTGAGCGCGGCCGGCGCTTGGTCAATGCGCGTGCCACTACTATCCTTGCGCACCATCATACCTGGCGTATGCTGATAAGCGCTGGTCCCATCGACATATGCGTCGAAGAAGGTTGTCGATTGTGCCCCCCCATTTAATATAAATGTTCCATCGCCCGCATTAGCAGCACCTGCAGTTTGAAGTGTGAATATTGGTCCTGTTGTCCCGATGCCGACATTGCCGTCTGATTTAATATACATCCGTGCCACTTGTGAAGCGCCAGTACCAAATAAAATTCCTCCGACGGTTCCAGAATTTGGGGCTGCTGAATAGATATTCAAATCCCCTACAACACTCCCAGGAATATACTGGTTTGCGGTCGTCGTTAGAGCGATGACGCCTTCATTGGTTCTTGATGCTAATACCGCATTGTTTGAAAGCCTAATGCTCGGTGCGACACTTCCGACATAAATCTGATTATCTGCTGTAGTCGATTCAATATCCAATTTTGCCCCCGGCGCTGTCGTCCCGATGCCGACGTTGCCGGTGTCATCTATACTCATTCGTATGACCGAAGAACCATTAACCGGCTGCGTTAAAAAATTGATATGACTCCCGGCATTACCGCCTCCGGCATTGATGTCTAGAACACGATCATATTGTCCAGCAGTTGGAAAGTTTTGAGCTGAATAATAACTTAATCCGGCTTGGTCGGAATTGGCATATCCTAATAAAGCACCGCTCGGTGATGCAAAAATACCCAAAGATAGAGACTGCAGAGGTGTCGCCGTCCCGATGCCGACGTTGCCGCCATTCTGTAAAGTCATAAGTGTACCGCCACCAGCATTAGAAATTGCAGCGTCAGGAGTACCGGAACTGCTGGTAGCGCCGAAGTAGACGGCACCGCCAGATGAAGAATATTTCACACCTACCCCATACTGTTCATTAGATGCCGAGAAGAAACTTCTCCCGCCTTGAACTTCAAGCTTACCTCCCGGGCTCGCCGTCCCGATGCCGACGCTGCCGGAAGTTGTCGCAAGGTACGTATTTCCTGTCACAGTCAAGGTGGAAAGGTCTGATAAACCGCCTGATAGCAGAGTCACGCCGCTAATTCTGGCGGTTCCATTAACGTCTAATTTATACTGCGGATTCGTCGTCCCGATGCCGACGTTGCCTGTGCCGTTGTAATACATATTGGCGCCTGTCGCATTCCAATCGTCAACACCCCCGAATAGAGAGCGAGAACCTGACATATAACCCAAAGCCGCATATTCATCATCAGCAGTGTCATTAAGGCGTATGTAAAACGGCCTGTCGCCAACCACAAGAACGGGACCGCTTGCAATGATGTATGCGTCAGCACCCGACTGCGTACCCACTGTGATATAAGCGGGGGTAGTGCGCGAAGCGGAAGTAAGGTCATATGAGTTATAGAGCGTCCATACACCGGAACTTAAGTAATACACGCGCACAGTCGTTGGTTCAAGGGATATAAGACCGAAATCGGACACCGCGTGAGGGATAATATAGGTATCGCCCGCAGCTTTCCATGGCAATGCCATATCTGTATCTCCACCCGCGCCGTCGCCAATAGCATTGCCAAAGACAAGCCCGTTGTCGGAGTGCAGATATAAGCCACTGGACGACAATGTCATTGTCGTAGCCGCCGTCATCCCGCTATAGCTCGAAAAACCTCGGGCTGTAATTAACTCGTGGCTTGCCGGCGATACGATATCGTAGTCGCCGCCGGTGCCTGCTTTGGTCATAATAACAGGCGATGAAGCATAAACGCGGTTGTAATGGGCAGCTACGGTTGCTGTTCCTGTCAGTGTTGCTATCTGGCCTTGCGCCACAGTGGCCGTGGCGGCCGGTGTGCCGCCTTTATAAGCGTCCTGATAGAACTCAACATACGCTGTACCGTAGGGCGCATACACGTATACTATCTGCGGGTCGTCGCGACTGCTGTAGAAACCGAACTGCGTGCCGGAAAGGGTCAGCGGCACGATACTGTACTGCGCGCCTTCTGCTACAAGACCCACCGGTTTATTGTTGGTGGTAATGATGTCGCCCGCGACAACGTTGAATGTGCCGGCCCCGGCCGTTGCTTTTTCCGCGACCAGATCGCCATTTTTATATATGCGCGTGTTCGCCTCCACCGTGCCGTAAGAAACCGTCGCGCTTGCCATCGCGACCCATGTTGAAAGCGCCGATTGTGAAGCGCTCGTTCCAAGATCGCTGTGTCCCTGGTCCAGATAATCGGCGGTAGCCCGACCAACGACTTGCAGAGGAGCCACTGGCGTCGTCGTCCCGATGCCGACACTGCCCTGGCCGGCACCTGCGGTTTTAATTACCATATAAGGACCAGAACGGGAACCTCCGCTATTTTCTCCGAAGTTTAAATACGTATTATCGTGGTAAATTTCAGAACCGCTATTGCCGCCTTGCTGGAATGATAAATAGGGCTTGCCGGTAGTCATAGTCGCGATAGTCAAGGTCTTATCGGATGTATCGCTATCTAAATAAGGAACGCCGACATATGCATCTCCTTTTACATGCAATTTAGCACTTGGGCTCGCAGTCCCTATGCCGACGTTGACGCCAGCTTTGATACGCATACGATCGTTACCTGTTCCTCCATATTTACCTTGATAGAATTCAAAATCACCATTTTCGTCACCTACTAAATAATTATTAGCATCAGTCGCACTATTTCCATATTGAGTATAGGCAACTCCGCTGCCAGTCGGACCCACACGAGCAACCGTGCCGTTGACATCCAATGTAAAGCCGGGGCTCGTCGTCCCGATGCCAAGGCTGCCCTTTATATATGTTTCGCCCGTAGAAGCCTGAACTCTAAATAATTGGTCCGACCCTGTGGAATAGACTCCAAAAATCGGCTGCCCGCCACTGCCATAATTAGCTGCTGTAGGTATATGGATAGTGAAAGTTCTATTAGCTATAGCATCTCCACGCCCTATAAAATAATAATTATTCGCGGCACTATCAGCAGCGCCTACGCTATCTGGAAATGCGATTCCTCCCCATTTTGAAGTACCCGTATCATCTATTCTTATAACCCCTCTATATGTATTAGCATTTCCATCCCCGGATACCTGAAGTTTTGTTCCGGGTGCCGTCGTCCCGATGCCGACGTTGCCGGAAGTTGTCGCAAGGTTCGTATTTCCTGTCACAGTCAAGGTGGAAAGGTCTGATAAACCGCCTGATAGCAGAGTCACGCCGCTAATTCTGGCGGTTCCATTAACGTCTAATTTATACTGCGGGTCCGTCGTCCCGATGCCGACGTTGCCGGTCGCATAGGACATGGTCAAATACGGAGTATATGCAATACCTGCATGGTATCCGTAATCACCGATGGAAAGCGCATAATTGCTGTCTAGGCCGATCTTGAAAGCGCGATTAGGACCGCCGTTGGATTTTGCCAATACTAACTGTCCATCGCTGACCGCCGAACCGCTTAACTGCCCTACTTGTAACATCTGCAGAGGACCCGTCGTCCCGATGCCGACGTTGCCGCTCCCCATGAACGTCATAATGTTCAACGGCGTGGAACCGGACTGGAACTGGATCACCGGTTCATTGTTCGCCATGTCGGTGTATCCGGCCCCGCTCTTTTTTGCCCCGCGGAAGACAATCGGAGCGTTGGTGGGAGCCGCGTTGCCGCTGACGCCGACGAAATAGAGCGCCGTTCGGTCAACGTCGCCGGTCACGCCGCGGAAGATGAACCCGCCGAGGCCGTCGGAGGTGTACTGCTCAAATGAACCAAAGACATTGGTCGGAACGAAATTGGTGACGCCATGCGCCAGCCTTGAATCGGAGAACATCAAATAGCGTTGTGTTTTATAGCCAATCTCAAGGCTGGTTTGGGGACTCGTCGTCCCGATGCCCACGTTGCCGGTCGATTTAATTACAATCCCTGATAACGGGCCATTTTGAACTCCCGTGATTACAACATCGTGCGAGGTCGCTGGAGCCAACGGTTGAATGATCGTTGGATTTGAAACACCGTACCAGCTTCCTTCATATTGAGAAAAACCAGTGCTATAATTGGCCGTTTTTAGATTTATGATAGGATTAGCTGCATTGTAAAGTTCAAGAAGATATCCCGGGCTCGTCGTCCCGATACCGACGTAGCCTGATTTTATCTCTATATCGGGGCTTGAATAATTTGTCCCGATACGAACCCAATTTGCATCTAAGAACAATCGTTCTAAACCACCACTTGCTGTCTTTGCCCCTAAAATAGCAAACTCGTTAGTACCATCGTTTGTTAAATATGCATAGTTACCGACTTGAAGCGGATATCCTGGACTTGTCGTCCCGATGCCGACGTTGCCGGCATTATCTATCCTTACTCTCTCGGAAGCCCCCGCTGCCCCGTTTAGTGTAGTATTAAATGTTAAATAAGTTCCTTGTGCTGTATCAGTCCAATTTTCGGATGCAAAGCCGTTCATTGCCGCCTTGGCTGCCGTAGAATAAGCAGTTGTGCCATATCCCTGAAAAGCAAATTGCCCTATGAGGTCATTAGCTGCCAACGCGGTTGGGCTAGCGGCAGTCCCGTCTGCCTTGCGCAATGTAACAGATGCGGTATTAGCAAACACATCAATAAGCATCCGACTAACTGCGGCGTCTGCTCCGACAATGTGGCTAACGGTACCACTAGATAAAATACCTGGAGAAGCGACCGTATTAGAATTGATTGTTAATTTTGCATCCGGGCTCGCCGTCCCGATGCCGACGTTGCCGTTAGCTGCCTTTACAACCAAATACGGAGAAAAACTAGAACCCGAAGAATCATCACTCCCAACCTTCAAAACATACCCGGCATTATCTGCGGAAGCGTTTGGAAACGCAGTCACTTTCAAAGCAGCCCCGGTATATTGCGGATAGGCACCTCCTACATTAGCGGGTTGATCGGTGTGAATAGTCATTGTAAAGTTAGAATTACCAGTATTACCATAATTCATAACTCGAAGTACTGGGGCAGTTAACACTGATGTTTGGATATCCAATTTTGCTCCAGGATTTGTTAACCCGATGCCGACGTTGCCGGAACTATAAGCCAGGTACGCTGCCCCTGGAACCGAGAGCGTAGATGGCGAGAATGCCCCCATACTGAACGTGCCGGTGACGTTAAGATTGCCTGCTACATCTAAAAGGCTCGTTGGGCTTGTCGTCCCGATGCCGACGTAGCCACTCTGCAGAATCGTGAGTGCCGGCGCGCTAAGCGTCGTACTCCAAAAGCCAAGGGCATTCGGTTGAGCATCATTGCCAGGATTAACATTTATGTCCCAGCGATATGTCCCATCAGAACCATCAGAGAATCTAAGAGTACTATAGCTGTTCGCCCCACCTTTTATATCCAGGAAAGGCCGCCCCGTACTGCGGAAATAGACCGAACCTGCATCCGTAATACCAGACACATCTAACCTGCCTTGGGGTGCGGTCGTCCCGATGCCGACGTAGCCTGCCTGAGTGATCTTCATCCGTTCGGTTAATCCTGTGTATGCGTTGGCTCCGGTCCTCTGATTCGTATAAAAGGCGAGATCCATAGCTTGTCCGCTGCTCTCACCGCCCCATTGGTTCAAACCTCTGATCGAGGCTCCGCCGACAGTATCGGTTGAGCCGAAATCAGTCCTGAATACTATCTGACCTCCGGTATCAACCGTGCCGGCAAAACCTCCTCCCAGAGTCAAAATAGCATTTGACGGGTTCGTGTTCGAAATATGCAGTGAACTATACGGAGTGATTATGCCGATGCCGACGGCGCCGTTGTCCAGAATGGACAAACGGTCCGTACCGTTGGTGCCGAGAGAGACGAAGCCGCCGCCTGAAGACGTAGAATCGTCGCCTCCAAGTTCAATGTATGCCTTGCCTCCGTCAGTAAACGAATTATCTACCGCGTATTGCATCCGGTATGCAGAACCTTGCCAAGACGCGCCTGCTACTCTGCGGTATGGAGCAAATTGGAGCCGCAACCGGTTGCCCGCGGTATTTTGGATTTCGGCAGGATAGACATAACTTCCTGCCGTAGTACCCAAACCCCCGCCGTCAACAACTAGAGCAGTAGATAAGTTGGTCCCCCAGCCAGATCCCACGCCGGTTCCCGCAACTTCAAGTTTAGCCCCCGGCCCCGTAGTCCCGATGCCGACATTTCCGCCGCGCTGAACGACAAATCGAGTTGTGTAAGAAGTATATGGCCACGCCTGGTCTGCTGAAACAATCTCAAAATTAGATGACCCGGCAGTACCATCCCCATATCCTATAAATGCACCCATAGAATTTGCTGCCTGTCCAAGGTTTATCCCTAATCCCATGGCATAACTGGTAGCAGAGTCATTTAGTATGAATCTTCTTCCAACGGCATTAACAATTGAAAGTGGCGCGTTCGGACTCGTCGTGCCGATGCCGACGTTGCCGTTGTTCAATACTCTTACCGCTTCAGACCCGCCCGAAACAAGCATGAGTGGTCCGGCATATGCATTGTTCGTACCTACGGCAAGTCCTCCGCTTTGGCCATAACCACCCCCCTGCTCCCACAGCAGGTAACTACTGCTATTCGGAACGCCTGCAGAAGCCGATCCTGATGTATTGATACCTTGGCTCAAACGCCAGTAATTGGTCTCATCGCCGTTGCGTATGACGATGTCCCGGCCAAATGTATTCTCGGCAACATCTGCAACATTCAGCCTATATGCGGGACTCACCGTCCCGATGCCGACGTTGCCGCCGGTAGATATTCTCATTCTCTCGGTATTATTGCCTGCCGCAAACCGCAAATCACCAACATTCCCGCTTCCTTTACCAGCCGTACCAACCAATCCAATGAAAGCGTTATGCGCCGAATTACCGTCAGAAAAAGCATAGTACGCAGTATCGTTTATTCCCGCACCATCTACTCCTTGAACCAAAACCCCGTTGCCGCTATCGGTTGAAATAAATGTGCCGTAGCCGCCGTTAAATCCTGAACCTGAAACGGTAAGTTTCGTCCCCGGATTCGTCGTTCCGATGCCGACGTTGCCGGAGCTATAAGCCAGGTACGCTGCCCCTGGAACCGAGAGCGTAAATGGCGAAAATATCCCCGCGTTGAACGTGCCGGTGATATTAGCGTCGCCTGCTACATATAAAAGACTCGTTGGGTTTGTCGTGCCGATGCCGACGTTGCCGGCAGTATCTATAACCATTTTTGATCCTGCAAAACTTCCCATTGTGCCCATTGAACCACCCAAACCAACAGAGCCATCGGGCTTTAAATACATTCTTACTGAATTATTCGTAAAAGGATTATATGCTTCATTAGCTGAACCCGTCGAAAATAACATGCTGACAGGATTCACTCCCGAGCTTACTGTACCATCAACAAAAGTACCAAAGGCGGCTGGCGATTGCCATTGGTTGGTATAAGCATAAAAAGTTGTAAGGTTTAGATAGTCATGATTCGAAACTGTCTCTGGAGAAGCAAATGTCCCTCTGGATTTTCTGAAATTCAAATTAGCCGCACTTGCAGAGTCAGAACCCTGCAAGACAGTAATTCCCCTTGTCGCTTCATTACTCAAGTTACTGCCAATGGTAAATTGATAAGCTGGATTAGTTAATCCCAAACCCACGCGATGATTAACCGTATCAATAGCAAAATCATTCGCAACCTGTAAAGCCTGAACCGGACTCGTCGTCCCGATGCCGACGTTGGTGCCGTTGTCATAAACAAGGCTGGTCCCTGTCAGGGTATTACTGTCACTCCATTTCGGCAGGTAGTTTGCTGTCCCTGCCCCATCTATAAGCCCAACCCCCCCTTGAGTTATAGCAGTGGCATTAAGGGTGCCGTTGACGTCTAATTTGTAGACAGGGCTGGTCGTGCCGATGCCGACGTTGCCTGTGCCATTGACAATGACATTACCCGTTCCATTAAAAAAATCCATATTCCCATTCGTAGTCGGAGATATACGTAATTTTGTTGCCGCCCCATTCGCAACTTGCCAATTTCCAGTATCTCCAACGTGAGTAAACCAAGATGTCCCGTAAGTTGTATTGAGCAAATCAAATCTTGCAGCACCACTTGCATCATATACACCTGTTCCAGAAATTTGAAACTTTGCCCCCGGGTTCGTCGTGCCGATGCCCACGTTGCCAGTTGTTGTATTTACATAGACTTTGTCATTCGTTGACCCATCCATTACGGAAACATAACCATTGCCTACCTTAATTCCACTATATGCTGTGCTTAAAATATCTGCCGAACGTATCCATCCATAACCCGTTGTAGCACCCATTTGAAAACCTATATTTGTATTATTATCCCTTAGAGTCATCAAAGAATTAAGGGTTGACGGTGCGCCACTTGAGCCATTAACATAGAAAATACTCCCCGGACTCGTCGTCCCGATGCCGACGTTGCCATTCATTATTGCTAAGGCTGCTGTGCCTGGAGTGGAAGTGCCTATGCCTACGTTGCCGTTAGTGGCATCTACAAAGAGCTTAGTGGCATTTACTGCGAGGTTACCGACTAAGTTCAGGCCGCCTCCGGTGGTAAAGTCTGTTGCGGCATCGCCGATATTCAGGATCATATGGTTCTGCATATCTAAGTCATTGCCGAAGTTAATACCGCCGTTGGCAAGGGTGAGGCCGCCTAAGTAGGCATTGCCCACCACATAGAGGCCGTAGGTGGAAGAGGCTGTAGTGCCTATACCGACATTGCCGGTGATGCGGGCGGTGCCGGTAACATCTAAGGTTTGAGCAGGAGAAGTAGTACCTACTCCTACGTTACCGTTAGCCAGGACTACCAGAGGAGCATTAGGAGAAGTGCCTACCTGCAGGAGACCTAAAGGTGCCGCCGTCCCGATGCCCACGTTGCCGCCGCTTAATATTGTTACTTTTTCACTATTCCCATTTGTTCTAAAGTGTAATCCTCCAGTAGCTGGAGCTTGCATATAAAATTCTGCACTTCCGCCTCCGCCAAAACCTTGAAAGCCTGCATCTGTCATAACTCCGTTGGTAGAAATAATGTTGTAAGTAGTGTAGGTCGTATTAGCCCCAAATATAATATCGGCACTTGTTCCTGTGCCAATATCTAGTTTTGCCCCAGGACTCGTAGTCCCGATGCCGACGTTGCCGCTTGCCAAGACCACCAAAGGCGCATTAGGCGAAGTACCTACCTGCAGCAGGCCTAATGGAGCAGTTGTGCCGATGCCGACGTTGCCGTTCGTATCGATTAACATTTGTGCCGTATTAGCCGCACCTGCGGCAAAAAGTATTTTGCCAGTGGCGACATCATTCAAAATAGATATGTTGCCAGAAGTATAGTTGTAAAAACCCAAATCATTTCCCACGATTGTCTTATACGCACTATAACCAGAACCGAGTTTGAAAAGCCTACCGTCAGAACCAGTATTGTTTTCCACTCTAATCATAGCAGCCGCTAAATTTCCTGTGTTTGAGTTTACGATTCTAATCCCATCACCAACGGCAAGATTATTTGAAAACAACATATCTATCTTATATATCGGCCCTGTCGTCCCGATGCCGACGTTGCCGCCTGTTAGCCAACTATTACCCGAAGCGGCAAGATATACTTGCGGGCTGGTGCCAGTGCCGATATTTATGGAATTTGAAAAATATGCAGTATAAAATCTTTTGTTGGATAGCCCCATAAACAAAGTATTATCTGACGTTGGAGAATAATCTCCCGCACCGGTGAGAGTAAATCGTGATACACCGCCAGTAAAGAACTCTAAACTGCGAGCCGTCCCCGTTCCAGTTTTATTTGTTCCAATTTGAAAGCTATTGCCTGACCACCTCGCAAATCCTGTTTCTGTATTTGTTGTTTGGTCTGCCGCATTGTGGAGCACAATTCCTGTTGATGCTGCTGGAAAGGTAAGTGCTGCCGTTGGTGAGGTTGTTCCGATGCCGACGTTGCCGTTAGTGGCATCTACAAAGAGCTTGGTGGAATTTACTGCGAGGTTGCCGGCTAAGTTCAGGCCGCCGCCGGTGGTAAAGTCTGTTGCGGCATTGCCGATATTTAGGAGCAGATGGTTCTGCATATCTAAGTCATTGCCGAAGTTAATACTGCCGTTGGATAAAGTCAGGCCGCCTAAGTAGGCATCCCCTGCCACATAGAGTTTGTAGGAACCGGGTGAGGTAGTGCCTATACCAAGAGAACCGTTATCAAGGAAGGCAAGCTTATCGGCTCCGGTTGAATCCTGCACCTTTAAGGCAAAGCCGGTTGAGGTGCCTGCGGCTTTGATTTCCAGCTTAGCCTGAGGCAAAGTAGTTCCTATACCTATATTACCTGAAGGGGATAAGAGTATATTCCCAGAAGTAGTAGTCTGTAAGGTTAAGTCGCTAGAGGCATTCTGGAGTATGGGTGTGGTAACAGAAGTAGAGAATGTGGGATTGTTTACCGTATTTAAGGTAACATTCAGGCCGCCTCCGGCAGTGCCGGTAGCTCCACCTGAGAGGTTGCCGGTAGTATTGACATTGACGGCAGTATTACCCTGGGCAACGGTATTTGCGCTTGAGCCATAGTCAGGGACAAGGTCGTTACCTGAGAGTTTCAGGCCATTGGCATAACTTAAGCCGATGGTGCCGGTGTTGGTGATAGTGCCGCCGGTGATGGGAGCTGTAGTGGCTATGTTAGTAACGCTCCCTCCTGCTGTAGCGCTAGTCTGATAGGAATTATCAGGAAATCTGATCCCTCCAGTAGCTATATGCAGGGTGGCAGTGGGATTGGTAGTGCCGATGCCGACGTTGCCGTTTGCTTTTATTGTTAACCTTTCCTGTCTTGCTGCCCCTGTCGTTTCCGATGTGATAAAGCTTATTCTTTGCGGAGCCACGCCCGAAGAAACCGCCCCATCAACCTTAAACCCCACCATTGCCGTTGCTTGCGTAGCTGTTCCATCGTATATAGCACCTAAAAAGGACAGCACGTCGTCATCTGTAGACGGAGCTAGAGGAGAAACTAATGTCCCTCGTGACCGAACACCCTTAAACACTGCCCTGTTGGACGCCGTTGTATTATCGGCAGAAATAATGCTCAATCCTGGAGCGGTATTCTGATAAGTTAAAAGTATTTTATCCGTTGAGATAAGAGCTGAGTTGACTAAACTTCCGTCAGAAACCTGGAGGTTTGCCGAGGGGCTCGTCGTCCCGATGCCTACGTTGGTGCCGGTGTCATAAACAAGGCTGGTCCCTGTCAGAGTATTACTGTCACTCCATTTCGGCAGGTAGTTTGTTGTCCCTGTCCCATCTATAAGCCCAGTTCCCCCTTGATTTATATTAGTGGCATTAAGGGTGCCGTTGACGTCTAATTTGTAGGCAGGGCTGGTCGTCCCGATGCCGACGTTGCCTGAGCTATTCATAACCATTTTGTAAACGCTGTTACCAGAACCATCAAGAGTCCTGAATGCAAACAAATCTCTGTTCGCTATTCCCGTAAGAGTTCCATTGAGCGGGTCAGTCGTAGAGGTGCTTCTTGCAGCTAAGAAATCCACGACTGGCGATGTATTAGAAGCATCGTTAGCCGCAGTTACAAAACCAGCAAATGTCAAACTTTGCCTTGCGTTAGTTGAATTAACCATGCCTGCAAAAGCAGGAACAAACCAATTATCGGCACTCGTAATATTCCCAATGTAAAAGGCGTCTGTCCCAGCATCTGAAACCGTCGCTTTCATCAACGATTCTCTTCCAGAAATCGCTGTGGCATGTAAATGTAGCTTGCTCCCCGGCGCCGTCGTCCCAATGCCGACATTGCCGCTATTTGCTATCCTAACCCTTTCGCCGCTGGCAGTACCATTAAAGGTGAAAAACCTTAGACCAGAGGCAGCATTAGAATCATCTTCTAGAATTGCCTGGATAGCCGCATTTGGCTCGGTAAGCGCTTCTGAGATATCCAGCCCAAAATTAATCTGAGCTGCATTTCCCAATGTCCCAAATGCGCCGCCGGTTTTATTACTCAAAATCAAGGTAGGACCGATACCGCCGTTGTTATCACTCCTGATTTCTAACTTCGCGCTCGGACTCGTCGTCCCGATGCCGACGTTGCCTCCGCTGATGCTCAAATTCGAAGAAAGGCCCCAGTCGCCGCCTGTGGGCATACGTGCGATCGCGAGATTCCCGGAACTCAAATCTCCGGCAGACCGCGTGGTGATATCCGCAAGGCTCGATGTCGTTTTATCGATCTGCGCCCAGGTGTAATCATTGGCCTGAGCGGTCACTGCGCCGGCGCGTCCAAAAACAGATGCCACATTCCCGGTCGCATTCTGCCAACTCGCAAGACCATTAGCATCGGAGGTCAAAACTTTTCCAGCGCCGGGCGTACTGCCGGTCATCTTGATCTGCCCCGCAACTTCCAGTTTCGCTCCGGGATCCGTCGTCCCGATGCCGACGTTATCTCCTATGTTTTTCAATTGGACATTTGTCCCAACTTTGTTCCAGCCGGCTACCGCTCCGGAAATGTCGCCATAGATGGTGCCGCCCACCTCAAGGTTGCCGACGATATAGGCATTGCCGAAAGATACGGCGGAGCCGCTGCCGACATAACTAGGATTGCCGCCGGTTCCGACGCGCAGGCCGCCTTCCATAGTCAAAGAACCCGGTGGGGTCCAGGCATTTTGATAAAAAGTAGGCGGCTGGACACCGGTATTAGGCGAAACGCTGCCATTATCATTATAGTAGGTTGAGGTCAAACCAGAAGCAATTAATCCCAAGCTGCTGGGAGAACGACCATACAGTTTATAGCTGGAGGCGTTGGAATCAACATTCCAACCTATATTTATAGAGTTAGACGTAGTAAGTGCTGACGGGCCATTAGAAAGATATACCTGATGGGGCATAGATTCTATAGTACCGGAATTCACCGAGGTAACTACGTATTTATAGGCAGTAGTTCCGCTTGTGTTTCCCATAGGATAGGCCCAGATACCGCTATTAGCGCCGCCGCGGCCTAAGGTCATTGAACCGCCGAAGACTTGAATTCCTCCGCCTACCGCCAACTGGCCCTGAATACCCAAGTTACCGCCGGAGGATACACCGTAATTTGCCATGTCGCCTGAGGGGCCGCTCATATCTATTTCCATATCGCCGTAGATCTTCTGGGTCTGGGTCCCGCTGTCCACGATCGGCGTGGGCCTGAAGGGCGAAACCAAGGATCCTGACACAAGACTAACGCCGTCATAAATGACTACCCCGGTGTTCGTGACGTTGGAGGCATCAGCGCCGAATAAGCGGACAAATAACCTGGAAGTATTGGTGGGCACAGTAACGGTGTAACTCAACAAAGTAAAACCTGAATCAAGTATGCTCAGGCTGTTCTTAAGACCGATGAAATTAGTAGTGATACTATTGCCTGCGGAATCCTGGGCCTCAAAACCTATTGTCGTGGTGGCCGAACCTGTATTTCCATTCCTGGCAAAAACTGAAAGGGTAATCTGTTTACCAAGAATATCACGTAAAGCAAACGGCTGGATCTCCTGCTGGATTGCCTGCGCCGCTGAAGAAGATACGTCCGACACATTGACTGCGGCATAGCCGAATTTAACATTGCCGGAGGCCGCGTAACCGAATGAAGGCGCGTAGATACGGCTAATACTTGCTCCACCCAAATTGAACCAGCCGTCAATAACACTGCTTTGGTATTGCGTAGCCCCCATACCTGTCGGAGCTTCTGAGATGCCGCCGCTAAAGGACTCAAAGGAACCGTTAAAAATCAGGTTGTTAAACTCCTGCTGCCACTGGCGGCCCTGGCTGATAATAGTGCTCTTATTGCCGGACTCATCAAAAACGCCGAAACTGCCGGCTGTATCAAATTCAAACAAAGGAATAATGGAACCCCCGCTGACTTTCTTGACTAAACGCAAAGTCTGTGGGGAGGAATCCGGATTGAACTCCAATGAATACAAAGTGTTGTTATTGGCTTTGGAAAAAGTCAGATAGGAAGGGCTTGACGCCTGAGTAACAATTTCCTTGGAAAAGGTAAACGCGCCTACACCGCCTACGCCGCCGGTAGGGCTGTAACTCACCGTTTGAGGAGTATCGTTGGTATCGCCGAATACCAGAGTGTTGGTATTGCGGATATTAATGCTGGTCGCGGACAGACCGCCTGAGACATACATCCAGCCGGTCTTGCCGCCGGCGTTAAAAGAGTCATTCCACATAATATACTGCGAGCCGTTTTCCGGGGCGCCTTCGGTGGAACCGCCGCTGTCTTTGCCGATATAGATCTTGCCGTTGGAATCATTGGCATTAGCATCATCGGCAACCGTGATCTTTCCGGTAACCGCGAGTTTAGATATGGGATTAGTAGTGCCGATGCCGACGTTGCCGGTGTTCTTCACGGTAAATACATCGCTGCCGTTATCTTGCGCGCGGAAATTTCCGGTACCGGTAAGATCAAAGATATAATCATAATTCCCAAAACTCACAGTGGTAGAGGCATCCAGGGTCATGGCATCCTTGAATTTATCATAGTCCAAAGAATTAGCGTCAATAATAGAAGCCGCGCTCGACCAGCTGGCAAGCCCTAAGGCATTAGAAATCAAAACCTTATTTTCCCCGGGAGCGCCTCCGGTAATTTTAATTTGCCCGCCGATCTCTAAAGCTGCTCCGGGCGCGGTGGTGCCAATACCGAGATTGCCGTTATCTAAAAGAGCTAATTTGTCTGTGCCCTCCGCATCGGTTACGCGCAAGGCAAAACCATCCGGGCCTGTGCCTGCGGCCTTGATCTCTAATTTTGCGGAAGGAGCGGTAGTCCCAATTCCTAAATTACCGCCGGTTATATAAGAAGTCCCTGATACGATAGATTGCACTAATCCGGTGAGGGTCCCTGCGGGAGTAAGATAATCTGTCCCGGAAACCGCGGCCGTGAAAGCGTCGGTGCCATTACCTTTAAGGATGCCGGTAAGGGTATAAGCGCCGGTGCCTCCTCTGGATACAGGAAGTTGCCCTGACCAACCCAAGGTTAAGGCATTGTCGGCAATGGAGCCTGTGACATTAGTATCGCTTGTTACTGATGTAGGAACGCCCGATGATACATTTACGGTCACATTACCTGCTGAACCAACGATCCTGTTGGTCAGAGTGCCGCCCATATTAATGCCGGTCCCATTGACTAGATTCGCAGTGGTAAAATCCGTGCCGGGGGTAAGGGTATTGCCTCCGGATAAAACTCCTGCTGCATCATTTTTTACAAAACCGGCGCTGGACATACTGCCTACCGTAACGGTCCCGCTAAAAATCGGGCCGGCCTTAGGCGCCTTACTATCAAGCTGTGTCTGCACAGCAGAAGTCACGCCGGACAAATATTGGAATGCCCCATTTGATACCGAACCATCGGCTATCTTTGCCGCATCAATAGCGGTTGGTAGATCGCCTGCCGCTATGCTCGCATCTACGAACCTTGTGCCATTTCCGCGCAAATACTGCCCGGAAGCGGCGGTATTATTTATCATAAGGCCGGAACCACCTTCAATATTAATATCGCCCCCTACCTGTAATTTCTGCAAAGGATTAGTGGTGCCAATGCCGATGTTTGAGCCGTCATCATAGATCATTGTGGAAGCGCCGATAGCGCTGGTCCCTGTATATTTGGCTAAATAATTAGTAATGCCCGAAGCGATAGTGCCTGAGGTAAGATAATTTGTGGTATCCCAGGATAAAGCTCCATCTGTATTTTTCAATAAGCCATTCGCTGATGAAGACGGTAAGGTATATGTGGCTGCTCCGGCTGCCGCCGCCGGCGCAAGGCCGACATATCCCGATGTTGAGCCGGATAAACGTAACGTTCCTAAAACATCTAACTTTGAACCTGGATTCGTAGTTCCTATGCCTATATTGCTGCTTGTTTCGTAAATCACGGAATCAGCTATCGAGGTGGTGCTGGCTGCCTTAGGAATCTTTCCCGTAGTCAGACCGCTGATCACGCCTGAAAGGCCGCTCAAACTGCTCCCATCTCCCAGGAAAGTGGTTGCTTTTACAGTCCCGTTAACTTCCAATGCCTGGGAAGGGCTGGTTGTGCCGATACCGACATTACCATTCATCTCCACGACCATGCGCGGAGTGCCGTCGTAATTCAATTGCATAATATTGCCGGTGCCGTTCTGGGTAACCTGAAGGGCAACGCCGGTCCCTCCCGCGGAACCATAGGAAATATCCACCGCGTTGTAACTGCCTGATGCGGGACTATAGCTTATAGTCATGGCGTTGTGGTCAATTCCAGTGTAATCTTGAGCGAAATATCCGGATACTGTCAGTACTCCTGCCTGTAAGAATTGAGAAGATAACAAGCCGTCGAAGAGCCTTGAGTTTAAAGCCGCGGGAGTCGGCACCACTTTAATACGCGGAGACATCTCTCCATCGCCGCTAACTTCCAGCGAGATGTAATATGTAGTATTGAAATCTACGGAATCGGGAAACGGCGTTACGCTGCCCAGGTAACAGGAAATTATACCCGAGCTATCCGCGGTAACAGTCTGGGTTTCTGTCCAGAGGGCAGTCCCGTCGGTTTCCGCGGAGTAAAGACGGAAGGTTACGCTCAAACTGCCGGATAGTACCGTCTTATCCTTATTGGTGATCCTGGCCTGGAAGGATATCTGCCGGGCCATTTCGCCGAAAACGGTATCCCAGAAAAATAAGAGCGCGATGATAAAAAAACAGAAGGTCATTACCGATTTGAAACCGCTGGGTTTCGTGAATATGTTTTTCATTTTAAGCCTCCGTTTTCCAGACCCGCGGTGGAAGCATGCATCCACCGCGGGTCTGGAATTACACGCTTAACGACGCCAGAATAACGTCTTACGTTTTTGTTTTCCTAATTCGTCTTCGTTGGTAATGGTCCACACCCACTGCGCGGGCGTAGGATCCTCTTCATCAAGGCCTATCTCACCGTTGCCGTTTAGGTCCAGTCCGCTCTTAACGTAAAAATAGTGGTTACCCAGGGGCAGGCCCGTAAAATCGATTGCCTGCTCGGTCGACCAGACAGACCATTCGCCGTTATCCAGCTTATAGCTGAATTTACAATTTTGCTTTGTGGCCTCATATCTAAATTCTGCGGTTGTCTCATTAGTAACGCTCGCCGGACCGGAAATGATCCTGGTGCGCGGAACGAGAAGCTTAAGCTCAATTCCGGCGCTATAAGTCTCGGAGAGATTACCGGCCTGATCATCAAATTTCACATATACGGTCTTGGGGCCGTCAACAGCCGGCTCGTTGAGGAGCCAATCAGAAATTATCGCGCTATAAGGATACGGATGGTTTAGTTCCGTATCGAACACTCCGTCATTGGAAATATAAACATTTCTTACTCCCGAAACCACATCTTGCGTGTCAAGGTTTAAAAAGACATGAGGTGAAGAAGTCACTGCTTCGCCGTTATTAATCAAAATGCTTCCTGACGGCGGCTGCGTATCCACAATAAAATCCCAACCCTTCGTAATATAATTCCCTACTAGATCATAAGCGGTCAAAAGGACCGCGTTCCTCCCTTCCGGATAACCGGAATCAGGCGCGTAGCTAAGGGTTTGTTTTTTGTCGTCATAAGTGAACGCGGCGTTGGACCCGTTTAAGCTTAGTCTGGTCAGATTCATATCCAATCCGGAATCAGGGTCGGACAATAAACAGCTTATCGGGATTTTTCCGTTAGATGTAAGAGAACCGGCCACCGGTAAGGCGTTGCGTATTACCGGCGGTTCGGTATCCACCCAGATATCGAACTTAAGCGTATTATCCGTGTATGGGCCGCTTGCGATAATCGGCATAACATAAAAGGTGTGCTTGCCGGAAGAAATACTATTATCGGCAAATTGATAAAAATCATTATCGGTATCAATGGTCTCATCGGGCGTCCTGTCTAAAGCCACAGAAACGCCTTTAAGCAGGCTCGAACGCGCGGTATCTATGTGCCAGTAAAAATAAGGGGCATTATGCTTCTGCCAAGCCGCTTCTTTTATGGTGACCCCCGCGACACCTGTGAGCGCCCTCAAATCGGAAATCAGCTCTATTTTCTCCTTGCCTAATGGCTGCATCAAAGAAACCTGGCCGGTATCCACTCCGTATTTATCGCTGGACATCTGAGTCGTAGCCACAATATCCCCGAGGATCGAATGTTCCAGCAGGATATTAGTCGAAGAGGCGCTCCCCGAGCCGTTGACAAAGGTAAGCAGGCCTACTGTGTACGAAGCGCTGCTTGTCTCGGCGGTAAAACCGGAATCAACAATGTAAACCAGATAACTCGTTAAAAATACATAACTTATTAATATAATTAATGTTTTATTCCTGTTTAAACAGGCAAATAAAAAGCCCGCCATCCTTTTCAGAATGGCGGGCGATTGGCCCCCTATGCGGCTGCGGCGTTTATATTTTTTCATGGGCTCACCGGTATATTAACCTCAAAATCTCTCTCTTTTTCCTCATCATTGAACCTGAAAGTTATCTTTACCATGCTCGGATGGCTCCCTGCATCCTTATCCCAGGTATCCCTCCAGGCAGTGCCGTCATTGTAGCTAAATTTACAGTCCGCCAGCTTGTCCAGGCAGACGTCGCTTGACTGGTATGTGGTTTCATCATAGTCCACCGCCGTGTCATAATAACGCATAATACTTGAAACGCCGGGAATAAAGCTATACCTGGCTTCCACCACGCTATCCTCCCGCGCCGAGATAAAAAAAAACTGTTTTGTTCGCCCTTAAAAGATAAATTTGGCGGCGCTGCCTTAGATAAGCTGGAGATGTCTCTGCTTATACGCGAAAAACACATCCTCTGTCTCTGTTCCTTATTCAATATATCTTCTCCCTGGCGCATGGTCTTAAAGAGCCCGAAAATAATGCCGGCCATAATGGCCATAAGCACCGTAAAAATGGAAACTGCGATCATCACTTCAATCAATGTGAAACCCCTTGTTAAATTTTTCTTCATAATTAAATTTTCTATTTCCAAACGGTCATTGAGAACCATGAACATCTTGTCATTGCGAGGCACGAAGTGCCGAAGCCTGCCTGTCCGGCAGGCAGGCAATCTAAAATGGGATTGCTTCGCTTCGCTCGCAATGACGTTAATTAAAATTCCTTCCTATATATAATATGAACCTCTATATAAACTATAGCCGATAAAACAAGCCAATGCAAAAAAAATGCCGTTTATTTACACTTCCTTATCTCCCCGTCATTGCGAGGAGCCCGCCGCAGGCGGGCGACGACGCAATCTCAAACGTGATTGCTTCACCCCCTTCGGGGGTTCGCAATGACCCGACGAGCTTTATTTTACCTTTTGTAAGCTATATTTAAGGCTGCGTTTACCCCGGCATCGTCGGGACGAAGCTCTTTTGCCCTGGTAAGATACTTTATGGCCTCAATATTCTGTCCCTTATTCAAATAAATCACCCCCAGGTTATACTGGGACTCAAAAAGCCCGGGGTTAAAATTTACCGCCTGGAGATAGTATTTTATCGCCTCTTCCGACGAGCCTTGCCCCTCGTAAGTATTAGCCAGATTGTGATACGCGTCGGCATAGTCGGGCTTTAATGCGATTGCCCGCTTGAATTCTCTGATCGCCCCGTCGGTATTGCCCTCCTGCCCATAGGCGTCGCCCATATTGTTGTGCGCCCGCGGAGATAGATCCGATACCGCTACTGTCTGCCTCCATAACCTTCCGGGAGACTGCCAGTCTTCATTTCTGGCCACGGTCCTTGCCGCGTATGCGGCCACTATAAGGAGAAAAACTACCAGGGCATAATGTATCCTGTTTGGACATTTCTGTGCGTATTTTTCATATAAAAAGGCTAAGATCATGCATAAAGAGATAGCTGAAAAATAAACATACCTTTCCGCAACCAACCAACTAAAAGGAAAAGGGCTATACGTAGGAACAAGGAAAAGGACAAAAATACCCATAGCCAGGAAGATCCTCCTGGCCCTTTTATATATAAAAGGTGAAATAATCAAGAGGAGTAATAAAATGCAGAGCAATATTTTAAGTATTAATGAAGAGATGACCGCCGGCTCATGGTAAAGACTTAATTTAGCCGGCACTACAAGCAGGCTAAAATGTGAAAAGAGTGAATAAGCCATATTATTGATGGGATTTGTCCATTCTGCATGGTTAAGGCCCATTTCTTTTGTCACAAAATGCAGCCTTGCGCCTATGGCGGATTTGGCCAATACCAACCTTGCCAGCAGGATAAAAAAGAACGGGAGCCATAATCTCCATGTCCTTCTGCACCTCTCCAACGTCAGATCGCACAATACCAGAAAAAAAACGAACATAGCGTAGAATGAGTAAGAATCAACCAGGTAGTATGAGAACGTAACCAGGCTTAAAACATAAAACTTGATTGAGACCTTTCGGTCATCCCGCACTGCGCGATGATAAAAAAGATAAGCGGCGAATATAAAGAGCCCCAGCGTAAGATACGGCCTGCCTGAGATCCAGGACACTGCCTCGGCATGAACGGGATGAGCGGCAAATAAACAAGCCCCCAGGAATGCGGGTTCGGTTTTAAAAAACAGTCCCAAGAATATGAAGGCCAGGATGGAATTAAGGATGTGCAGGAAAAGATTGGTTAAGTGATACGACAGGGGGTTGAACTTTGCCGATATATAATTTAAAGAAGCCAGGAATACCGGGGGATTAAGGATAAAATCCCCCGGCCGGGAAAGGCCGGGATTTTTTACTATGCCCGGGATATCATCGGAAACAAAAGCGCCCCCCAGAGAATTGGCATAAATTATGATACAGATCACTGCCAGTATTCCGTACAGCCATCTTCTGCCAAAAATCATTGTGGGTAATTGATTAGTTCTGATCACTTTTTCAACTTGTCATTGCGAGACACAAACATGTTGTCATTGCGATCCGCCGAAGGCGGAGAAGCAATCACGTTTTTGAGATTGCTTCGCTCCCGTTGGTCGCTCGCAATGACGAAAAATGGTATTCTGACATAGTCTGAATGACGATGTTAACTCTTCAACTTTGTGCCGATCACGCGTAATAATTCCTGCGGTGTTGTCAATCCGGCAAGAACCTTCTGGAGTCCGTCGTCATGCAAGAATTTCATACCTTCCTTGCGGCACAAATCATTGATCACATCGGAAGAGGCCTTATCAACGCTCTTGCGCCCGATCTCGGGACTCATCTCCATGACTTCGAATATGCCCAGGCGTCCTGAAAAGCCGGTGTTCAGGCAATCCTGGCAGCCCACTGTCTCATACCCCGCAGCCGTGGCTTCAGAAGAAATCGCGGAGAACGCAGGGTCATTGGAAGTATAGACTTTCGGCTTTTTACATTTTGGGCAGAGGACCCTGATCAATCGCTGGGCCACCACGCCGTTCAAACAAGAAGCGATCAAAAAAGGTTCAATCCCCATATCGATCAAGCGCGTGACTGCCGAGGCGGCGTCATTGGTATGCAAGGTAGAAAGCACCAGGTGCCCGGTAAGCGCGGCCTGGATAGCGATAGTGGCGGTCTCAAGGTCCCTTATTTCGCCCACCATTATTATATCCGGGTCATGCCTTAATATCGAGCGCAGGCCCGTGGCAAATACGAGATTTATTTTGTGATTAACCTGGATCTGGCGGCAAAAATCCAATTGATACTCTACGGGATCCTCAATGGTAATAATATTCTTTTCCACGCTCTGCAAGGATAATAATGACGCGTAGAGAGTGGTGCTTTTTCCGCTTCCGGTGGGACCTGTAACAAGGATGATCCCGGAGGGCCTCTGAATGAATTTTCTATACTTCTCGAAGTTATCTTTAGACATGCCCAACTCCTGGAGAGAGAGTAATTTCTTGTTTTGTTTCAAAAGCCTTAAAACAATACTCTCTCCCTGTATGGTGGGGATTACCGAGACGCGCACATCCAGAGCGCTGTCTTCTGTAGTGAAACTAAACCTTCCGTCTTGCGGCAGGCGCCTCTCGGCAATATCCAGGTTAGACATTATTTTGATACGGGAAATAAAAGCATTGAATATCTTGGGATCGGGAGGGCTGATCTCTTTGAGTACGCCGTCTATGCGTAAACGCAAAGACATCTTATCCTTGCTTTGCGGTTCAATATGCACGTCCGAGGCATTGAATTTAATAGCCTGGATGAGTAAAAGATTGGCTGCCTCAATTGCCGAAGGCTCGGCGCCCTCTTCTCTTATTTGCTCTATTACTTTCTCTTCCTTAGCCGCGGCACGCAAGCCGCTTCTACGGTTATAATATTTGGCTAAAACGCTGTTTAAATCCTCTTCTTTGATCAAACAGGGACGAATAAAGAAGCCGGTGCGAAAACGCACCTCTTCCAATAGCGCGGTATTCAAAGGATCCAGCACCCCTACCGTAAGTTCATCGTTTTCTTTCAATAGCGGCGCAACCTTTTTCTCCCACAGAAATTCAACCGGCAAAAGGGCAAGTATATCCTGAGAAGGCGAATAGCCTGCGGCGCTGAATACTTTCAGATGCAGCTTGCTGCTCAAAAAATTTATCAGCGTGTCTTCCGGGACAAACCGCAGGCGGCGTATCGCTTCTACCAAAGTGATAGAGCTGCGCTGCAATTCTATCTTTACAGTCTGCAGCTGCGGGGCCGACAGTATTCCTTCTTTTATAATGCTTTCTTCAAGGCTTAATTCCGGCATCGTTATGAAATCTCCTAATCATAGAATTTGTTGCTTAACCCCAAGAATACTGTTCGAGCGAACCGACAATTTTATCTTCTCGACTACGCTCACTTCGTTCGCTCCGCTCGAAGAATAAACTATATTGTTCGAGCGAGGAGCCGCAGGCGACGCGGCAATCTCAAACGTGATTGCTTCACCCCCTTTGGGGGTTCGCAATGACAATTTCATCTCTTCTGCGCCATTACCACTTCTTCCCCGGAGGGAGAAAGGACTTTCGCGGTCACAAAAATTATCAGGTTCTTGCGCGCAATGCTGTCGGTGTTCTTCCTAAAAAAATTACCCAGAAAGGGCACGTCTCCCAAGAGCGGAACCTTGGTCGTTGTCTTCGTGCGGCTCTCTTTAATTAGTCCTCCCAAAACTACCGTATCCCCGCTCTGGACCACAACCGTCGTTGAAAGGTTGCGCGAGGTGAATTTTGGAAGCGTTACGTCTCCGGCATAAGTGAACCCATCGGCAGTACCTTCGCTTACTTCCGGGATCAAGGAAAGGCTGATGGTCTTTCTATCCGAGCCCATGGAAGGAACCACCTTAAGCAGGATACCCACATCGCGCCGCAAGAAATCCTTGGGCACGTTTTTGTATGTCGTCTCACCCGCCCCGGTAAAAAGCCCGTCGCCGTTTAAATCCACCTGGACAATTTCATACTCATACCGCGTGGGATAGATCCATTCGTCAACCACCTTCATCGTAGCCAGCTGATTGTTCAAGGTAGTTATGCGCGGACAAGAAAGGGTCTTGATCTTCTTTGATTCTGAAAGCGCGTGTAAGACGGTCTGGAATTGCGGGTTAGTCAACAACCCCTGATAAGTAAAGTTTAATCCTTCTGCGGCGCGGGCGAAAGTAGAGAAATCAACACCGCTATTCTTCGTAATAACGGTTTTGGCTTTGCCGCCTTTATTAGACGCGGACGTGAGCGCGAAATCGTTGTTGAATTGCCATTCCAAACCAAACTCCTTGGTATCGTCGACTTCGACTTCAATGAACCTGGCCTCGATAAGGATCTGGTAGGGCGTGACATCTACGCTGAAAAGTATATCTTCCAGCATCTGCAAATTCTGCGGGGTATTACGCGCCAGGAGCGCGTTCACGCGCTTGTCATAAACAAGCTTGGAATCCGAAGGCCAGGGGATCGCGTCCTTCAGGGTATCTTCCAGGGTGCGGACTTTGGTGATCTGCGCGGAACTGCCTCCAAGGCTTGTTTCGCCGCTTGAAGAACCTGACGAGATAGGGGAAAATTCCGTAAATAAACCCGCCCCCTTATTCAGATAATATACCCGGGTCTCAAGGGGTTCCTTGGCGATCTCCTCCGGGTGGGCGATCCAAATCAGGTCTTTATCAATACGGTAGATAAGGCCTAAACTCTTGGTTATATATTTTACCGCCTCCTCGGCGGCGGTATCCTTGAAACGCGCGGTCACCTTAAGCCCCATCTCCAGAACTTTCTGCGAGGCGATAATATTTACCCCGGACTCCTGCGATAAAAAGGCAATCACCGTTTTTAAATCTAACTTGTCGAAATCCAAGGTGATCTTCTTCTGCAGTGTCTTCCTGACAGGCGACATCTCGATCAGGCGCTCCTCGTCCGTGAAACCCTTGATCTCGGTCTTCTGCGGAGGTTCGAGGTATGGAGGCATCTGTTTGGTGAGCACCTGGCGGCTCATTTCATTATCCATCAGCGCTATATTCTGTTCGGCCGCGTATTTCTTTTGTTCTTCGATCTTCTGCTGGGCCTTCTCTAAATACATCTTGGCGTAAGGGGTGTATTTTACGCGCGGGTTTCCTTCAAGGACTATGATCTCCTGGAACATTTTTATGGCCTCTTCGTATTTCGCTTCGGCGTAGAGTTTCCTGGATTTACGCCAGAGATGCTCGATTTTATTTATCTTGGCGTTGTCCTCGCGTTGTTTGGCCAGCATCACCTCGGTCATGGCCTTGCCCTGCACTGCTTCAAGGGCAGAGGCTTTGAGTTTCTCCTGTAGTTCTTTCTCTTTCGCGGCCAACCCCCCTTGTTTTGCCTTCAATTCCCGCTCCCGGCGCTCTCTGGCGGCAGCCAAAATTTTTAGCTCTTCTTGTTTCTTCTGGACAGCTTCTTCCGACCGGCGCTTTTTTTCTTCTGTTATATTTTTCAAGCGTTCTTCTTCCCCGGCCTTTGCCTCTTTAATAGTTTTAGCGGCTTCTTCTTTGGTAACAGACAGCCCAATCTCCCTCTTCTGCCTCGCCGTTTCTTCTTTTTGCAAGCGCTCCTGGACTATCTGTCCCTGTCCTTCTTCCCTGCGCAGCTTCTCTAAAACCTCCGCTTTTAACTTCTCTTCATGTTTGATCTTTAATTCGGCTTCGGCCTCTTCCCTGCTCAGCCGGGCGAATTCCAATCTATTTAACTGCGCTACGCGCCGTTGGGCCAGCTCATCATAAGTATGTTGCCTCTCTTCCATCTCCCTGCTGCGGCGCACCTCTTCTTTAAGGCCGACCTCGGCCTTTAATTCCTGCTGCTTCTTCTCTTGCAGCTTCTTCTGCCCGGCCAGCTGATCTATCCTTTGCTGTCTTTGGATCTCCTCTTGCTTCCGGCGGTCTTCTTCCCTGACCCGGGCTTCTAACCTGGCCTGTTCCTTTGCCTTTTGCGCCGCCTCCTGTTTTAACTGCCGCTCCAGATCCGCGGCGGCTAACTGGTGCTCTAATTCTTTTCTATCCTGGGCCAATTGCCAGATATGCCTTTCGTCCCTGACCTTTATCTGTTCCCTGAGCTCCTCCAGCCTCTTCGCCTCTTCATCTTTTTGTTGCATTAATTCATACTGCTCATATTTCTTTTGATCAGCCAACTGCTGCCGGAGCTCCTCTGCTTTTTGCTTGTCTGCCTGCCGGACATCTTCTTTTAGCTGCTCCTGCGCATCTTTGTGCCTCTTTTCCTGCAGGCCTCTCTCTTCGAGATCCTCCTGCAGCTGCCGTTGCTCCTCGGCCAATTGCCACTGGCGCTCGCGTTCCCGCGCCAACTCCTCTTCCTTAGACTCTTCTAATTGCCTTTTCTGCTGTTCTTTTTTAGCCTGCAATTCTTCCTGCTGCCGTTTCTTTTGCGATATCTTTTGTCTACGCAATTCTTGTTTTTCTTTGGCCTGCGCCTGGAGCTTACGCCTCTTCTCGTCCTCTTTTTGGCGGCGCAGATCTTCTTTCTTGGTTTGAGTTTCCTGCCTGGCCAACTCCTTGGCCAACTTAAGCTCTGTCACATTATCACCAGTCGCCACATTCTCAACTGCCGCAGAATGGCCTAACAACAGGGAGAAAATTATCGGTATCGTCATTGCGAGGAGCCGCAGGCGACGAAGCAATCCCGAAGGTTGCGAGCGAAACGAAGCAATCTCAGATTTGATTGCTTCGCCCCTTCGGGGCTCGCAATGACGAAAATTTAGATAGCTTTTATATCTCATTCTTCTGCCCGTTTTATAACTACATCCTTAGCGCCGGGACTGGATGCCCCTAACACCGCCTGATCTTCAGAAAAATCCTTCAGGGTAAAATTTCCGACATTATCTCCCCGCGCGACAAAAATGGTCTCCTGATTTTCCGTATCTTCTATTACCGCAACTTCTTTAGACCTTAATATCGCCTTGCCGTGATAGAAAAAACGCTCTTCATCCGTTTTCTCTTTCTTTTGCTGCGCGGAAGGCTGCGGCTGCTCTTTAGACTCATTCTTCTGCTCTCCCTCATGCATAAAAGGATTATTGATCTTCAATATCCTAGCCAGGTCTTCTTGTTTCGCATTAAGCTCTTTCATCGCCTGGCTGGGAGAAGACGTCTTATTTTTAGGTTGTTCTGCGGGTTGCGCGATGTCCAAGGCCTTGCGGTCGCAAATAGTATGGCCGACATTTAGATCCGCTTCGAAATAACTTCCTTTGAGTGAAAAAATAAACGAATCAAAAGAAAGATACGGCGCCGCCTGGTTTACTCCGGTGATAAAATCCATTATGGAAGAGCCGGGACACATTATCTTCATCTGGCTCTTCTGCTGCCTTATCCCGGGTATCGCATCCAGGTTCTCCGTTACACCCGGTTCAACAGACTTAAAATTTACTCCGTAATCAAGCCCTAAGTCCACCGCCTTTTCTAAACCGTGCAATTGATTGATCATGGAAGAAGCCTCCCTATCGGAAGGCACTTTTTCCTTGAAATTCAACTCGCTGAAATTAAGCTGCTTGTCAGAGGCCTTTTGCTTTAATGCCCGATTGGCCTTACTCAGCTCTTCCACAAAATAGATGCTCAGATCATAATCTTTGCGCAGCGAATTATCCTGAGGGTCAAACAAATCACACGCCTCGGACAGCTCTGCCTTGACATAATCGATCTCCCCTCTTAGCTGCGGAATAATCCGGGGATTAAAACCGGGATACGTCTGCTTTAAAACCTCGTCATTCCTAATAATATTATTCTTCATAAGACCTATCTGAACGGCCAAAAAAATCGCCGCAACCAGCAGGACTATGTTCAGCGTCCCCAGCCCCATGATCAACGTCTGCCTTACGTCCTTAACTTTCACCCCGCACCTTCTTTTTTATTCAGCAGTTTACTCATCCCTCCGAGCCCTCCGATGAATGCCTTAGAAGGTGCGGGGTTCATTTCTTAGCCGTTCCTTGCACATTCTTGACAGCTGTGGTATTCTCAGCCTGCGCCTTAACCGAGACTGGTTCCGGAACCGGCATTTCAAAACGTAATTTAAAATTAATCTGCCCTCCGGAACTCTCGCCTCCCGCAGCGCTTGAAGCAATGATCTTAGTCTCTTTGATCTCTTCGTTTTTCCTGATATTATTCAGGAACTCGTTGATCTCGGCGTATGACGGCCCGGTACCGGAAAGAAGGACCTGCAATTTTGCGTCCTTCACCTCGGCAGAAAATTCCCTTATCTCCGCGGTCTTAGGCCTGCCTTCAGAAATAGCAGCCAGCGCCTTGAGGAAAAGTATCTGGCGGTTGAGCCTGCCGCGCAGGAAATCCAGGGGTTTCTGATACTTATCCTTCTGAGACTTTAGCAATTTCAATTCAGGCAAAATCTTAGAAACATATAAATTACTTTGCTTATATAATGAAATCTGATCCTTAACATCTTTTATAAGGTTGATATTCACCAGCCCCAGGATCAAAACACTGATTATCATAAGCGGTATGGATATCTTTTTAAATAATTTAACCTGGTTAAGATGCTGCGCCTTAAGCATCTTCTCCCGGAGGAGATTGACATTTATCGTTTGCGGCATCCGGAAATACGTAATGCCTAACCCCAGGCTCAAGGTGCTTACCTGGCGGTTAACCTTGGAATCTTTCGGGAAGACGACATTTTTAAAAGGCTCGAATTCTATAAGCTCGACCTCTCCCAGGGCCTTTTTCAGGGAGAATGCCAGGCTCGAAAACAGATCCTGGCCGCTTAGGTAAAACGGAAGAATACTCTTTTCCCTGGCGTTATTCTGTATATAGTAAGAATTGAGAGTGCGCTGGATCTCCAGAGAGAATTTCTCCCCCGCAGATTCATCCTGTCTTAGCGTATGAGACCCTACAGAAATAGGGCATATCCATAAATGCCTGGCCTCATAGATGATCATATCGCTCGCGGAACTCTTTATATTCAAAAGGGCAAACCGGTTCTTATTCTTTGGATAATTATATATAAAGACATTGTACAGCGACACGATCGAAGGTATAACCCCTACTACCCTCAATCCCAGGTTTTCCACTATTGCGATATGCCTCTCTATGATCTCTTTTCTGGCAGCGACAAGATTCAAGTTGTCATTTAGAATGAATATGGTCCAGTAGCACTCCTCTAATTTTATGGGAAGATTCTGCCGGGCAATAAAAGTCGATATTTCTTTTTCCCGGGACTTTCTGTTTTTCAATTTCAATAATTTCGATAACCCAGGGTTAATAGCGAAGCTGCGAAAGTATACGATCTGGGTCGGGGCGTTAATGACTACGCCTTCATCTTTAAACTTAAGCGAGGGGTCTTTTATAAGTTCGCTTAGGCTGGATAGGGTGCTGTGGCGCCCCAGTGATATACGAGCGCCTCTCTTTGTCAATTCTCTAGCCACGACGAAAGACTCATCGATGTCCAGGCTCATTATCCTCTTCTGCTGGAGGAATCCCATCGGCGTAATTATCTCCTCCCTATGATCGTCTTTAACTTTTCGATATCCTGGATGGAATATTCCCTGCGTTTGTTGATGAGGTTACGTTTCGGCTTAGGGAAGATCTTCCTCTTTTCGTAGCGCAGGAGGGTCTGCTTGGATATCCCCAGGACCTTAGCGACCTCCTGTGTAGACAGGTATGCCTTTTGCATCTCAACCTCCTTTAGGAAATAATCGTTAATGTCTTGCATGCTTTGAACCTCTCTTAACCTATTTGATATACTTTGAACATATTTGATACGAAGTGACACTATCTTATGTATTTTTTTACGATTTGTCAAGCTTTTTTTTCGGCGGGTTTTTCCTTTCTTTGAAACAGTCATTCCGGTAGGGACTCGGCGGCTTTTTTATTCTTCGAGCGAAGGCCGAGCGTAAGCGAGGCCGGAGTCGAGAAGTAACAGAGCCTGTTCTCGACTCGCCCTTCGCTTCGCTCAGGGCTCGCTCGAACAATATGGACCAGTTCCAGACCCGCGGTGGAAGCATCTTTCCACCGCGGGTCTAGAACTCAGAATCGAGCCATAAGCCGTAGTGCACGGCGAAAAAATTCGTGCGCGAACAATGTCCCGACGCGAACGAAAAGCAACAGGTGATGTGAAGAATATGATTCGGCACACGCTAATGCTATAAAAAATGCATCGGAAGAAATGGTAGGCTTTGTTTGAAGAGGACCTAAACTTCTTTATTTACAAGGAGTTATGAATCGGATGGAAATTACTATTCCCCCCGCTCTACTACAGAACGGATATTCAGGGTGGCCAAAATCTTATCTATGGGATGGTATTCACCCCGACATCTTATTTCATAGACATCGGATTTTACGGTAAGGTAGTTGTGAAAAGCCAGGAAACTTGAATCCAGCAAAAACAGGTCCCCCACCCCCAGTTTCCTGCTATCCTTAGCGCCGATAGGCCGGTTTTTTATCACCGTCTGCACCAGCGAATCCGATCCCAAGATGCCGCGTAAGACTTCGGCCCTGGCGGTATTCACATTGATACGGCCGGGTGTCACATAAATCGGCTCAAGCTGTATTGATTTTATAGCTATCCTTGTTTCGGTGTTATTGACAATCTTTAAAGTCAGCTGCGAAGGGTTTTTCAAGAATTCTATTTTGCCGTAAAATATAATCCCCTGCGTGGTAAAGAAGATCGTTGCGGCGGGTGTAAAGTCCTGCTGGCTGCCGGTCTTTAATGAAACCTGCACTTTCTCGTTTCCCGAGAACTGCGTGCTCTCATCCCCGAGAATAGTCAATAGATAATCTCCGCGCGCGATATCGGTAAACTCCCAAGTTCCGCTTTCACCCTGGTGGCGCGATTCGAATGCCCCGCTGCGCTCCAGGAAATCTCCCTCTTTATAATGGCCGACAAGATCGAAATTAAGCGCCTCATAGGCAAAATGGTCCACCATCTGGGCCAGGTCGGAAATAGTAAATTTCTTCCAGGCCTGCCCGGATGATAACTGCAACACGTCGGTAAGGTTCGAAAGCGGATGGTTAAAGACCTTGACCTCGGTGGGATAATGTTTAATCGCCTCGCCTGTAGTCTTATCAATGGTGTATGTCCCGGCATTCTCATTCACGCTCCCGGGCGTAGCGTGCAGTTCTTTTTGCGAACCGATATACCATAAGTCAAACAGGCCGTCGCCGTCGGAATCACCGGCGGCGCTGGGATCACCGCGTTCCAGGCTTGTGAATCCGGGCGACTGAGCCGCGTATTTAACCGCATCGATACGCTCTCCCTGCGCGTTGCACAACATAACCATTCCTCCGGCATCGGGAAGCGCATCAAAACGCTTATCGATAATACCCTGCTCTTCAAAGATAAGGCCTGTGGCAGTCGTGCCCCATACCGATTGAAACGAGATCCCATTACTCCTAAGATTAACCGGAGCGGGAGAACCGTCATTACTATCTACCGCCAACACCAGCTCTTGGTAGGGATCGATCTTGGCGCCCTTGGGTATAGTAGCAGGCCACCCCGGCACGAGATCCCCTGAACTGTTATAAACTACCAGGACAAAATTGCTCAAATCAATAGTGTCTCCGGAAAGATTAAGTATCTCGACGTATTCCGCGTCGGGTTCCTGCAGGACCTTGATGCCGCCGAAAGAGGTGTTCGAAACAGAATTATTCCTTATCTCAAGCGTTAGCGGCCCTGTATTATTTTTTGGGTCATCGCAATCCACATGCACCACAGACGGAAAATAATCTCCGTCGTGCATATTACTTGCGGTCTGTCCGTTTACCGTGACATCGCCCACTGTCGCGCCGGCGGTACCTGCCTTTATTTGTAAATGAAATGATCCCACCCTTACACCGGAAAATACATGTTTATAATCCTGCCCCGGCGTAATTGAAATTGTCCCTGACGTAAATTCCGCTGCAAGCTTTACCATTAGTTCATTGATCACTAATGCCTCGGTCCCGCTGACCACTTTTCTCTGTAAGCCATTACGCGGGATCATGTCGGACAGCTCAATATTCAAAAACCGGCAATCCGTGTCTTTAGAAGGCCTGATGCGCACGGTAAAGGCCCCGCCGGATACCTTAACCTTTTTACCCGGGCCTTCTCCGGAAAGGATCAAGGCGCCCGTATCGCTATCATCGACAATTACCTCTCCCACGGTATCTTCGTTATCCGGGGCATTGAAAAAACAATAATACTCCCCGTCATCAACCGCTAACCCGCTCCAGGAGAATTTACCTTCCGCTGTCCCCCGCAAGGCCTGATAATAGTTCCCCACCCTGGACCATCCGCCTCCCTCGACAAGAGCAGACGGCCCAAGATTAGATAAAGAAAATTTTATCAGCTGCGTTTGGCTTAGATCAGTATCGATGGCGTCTTTTAAGTTCGCGGCTTTCTGAAATGCATCTTTGACACCCTTGATTAAAAACGATTCCAGGGCTTTTTGAGGCCATAAACTGTTTAAGTAGACCCTCCTTTTGCGGCTCACGTCTATTTCCGGGTCTTTAGAATATACGGTGATAGAATCCTTGACCAGGTTAAAATCCTTTGTCCCCAGGACCGCTCCCACCTGCTCAATCGCGTTCAACGGGCGGCGGGAAACGCCCAAAAGACTTTCCTTCGCTGTCGGGCATCTCTATCCAGCGGCTCTCGGGGATATTATCGCCGTCTATATCCACATCGCTGCCGGCAAAATTTGTAAACCATCTGTCCTTGGCTGAATCAATGAGATTTTCTTTTCTGTCCAATTCCAAAACTTTTTGGGCATAGACCACGCCTGCCTCAGCTATGTATCTGGAGCGCAGGCTGTCCAGGTGCCGCATGCTCGCGGTCCTCTCCGCCTGAGAGAGCACATAAAATGCGATCCCCGCGATAAAAATAATCGAAAGTATGGCTATGACAACCACTACAGCCTGACCGGACTTACCCATCCTTAACAATTGCACTCCTTAAAAAAGTAGGTGCCGAACCTCTGCTTTTCAGCATGCCCCATAAAATCATAGTTGATATCAAGCTCAAGATAAATCACGTCCAGTCCCTCCCCAAGCTGCAAACTTTTGGGATTTGCGTTCCAGCGTAAATCCCCGTCAATGCCGCTCGCCGCTTCTATCGTCGTTTTATTTTCTACGGACTTATACTCCTCCATCTTTTTCTCTGCCAGGAAATAAACCTCGGTGAGCTTCCGGCTATAGGTCAGGGAACGCAGAGATAAAGGAAAAAGGCTGAACATAATCACGATCCCCAGAGCTAAGATAGAAAGTGATATCAGTATCTCTATTAAAGTAAAACCCCGCACTAAAGATTTTAGCGCGGGGATCCGTATCTTCTTCATTATATTAATATTACGCTCCTGCCTCACTTCACCATTACGCTCATGGTAAAGATCGGGAAAAATAGGGCGATCACGATAAATCCGACTATTGCCCCCATGATCAATATCAGCGCCGGCTCAAGAAGCGACAGCAGCCCTTTGATAGAATACTCGACTTCATCCTCGTAGTCCTTTGCCGCCTCAACGAATATATCCGCGAGTTTGCCGCTCTCCTCTCCGATCTGGGTCAAGCTCACCAGTGTCAGGGGGAAAACCTTTGTCTCGTCCATAGCCGCAGAAAGGCTTTTGCCCTGTTCGATATTGAAACGGATGTCTTCGATGGCCTTATGCAGGACCGAAGATTCAGTCGTATCAAATAAAACCTCCAGCGCCTTTACCAGGGTTACCCCCGAAGATAATAGCGTCCCCAGGGTACGACAGTACCTGCCCAACTCCATAGTCTTTACCAGCATGCCGAAAAGAGGGATCTTCCATACCAGGTCATTGACCACGTAGCTGCCTCTGGGAGATTTGCGCACTAGGATCACTAAGCCCATAACAGCCGACCCAACAATTAAAAACACCAACCACCCCCAGCGGATCGTGACCTTGCTCAGCCAGATTAAAAATAAAGTAGCCGGGGGAAGAGTCCCTCCGAGGTCCGCGAATATGCGGGTGAAAATCGGCAGGACGAACATCAAAAGCACCGTCAAGATGATGACCGCCACGACTAAGATAAAAATCGGGTACATAAAAGCAGCGCGCACCTGTTGGCGTATGCGGTCGTGCTGGACGAGATGCTCAGAAAGTTCTTTGAGTACCGCGGTCAAATTACCGGTGACCTCTCCGGCCTTGACCATATTGATATAGAACAAGGAGAAGAACTTCCTGTTGGACAAGAGGGCCTCGGAAAGATTTTTGCCTTCCTGGATCTCCTGGATAACGCCATCGATGGCGTCCTTGAATTTTCCTTTGGGCAGCTGAACAGAATTAACCTGGAGGGCTCTTAAAAGCGGGATCCCGGATTTGATGAGAATATAAAGCTGGCGAGTAAACGGTATGACCATTTAGCTTTGAATTAAAATAAGCCTACGGATGTATGCGGTCTATTTAGACAGATATTTTGCCAGTAAAGACTTGGTCTTTTTGCCGGCAACGCCATCCGCTTTTAACCCGTTCGCCTTCTGAAATTCTCTGATCGCTTTCCTGGTGTGATGACCCATCTTACCATCAATGAGGCCGTTATAAAACCCGGCGTTTTTTAAAGCGGTCTGGATGTCCTTTTTAGTCAAAGCGCCTGCGTTCTTGGTTGGGCTAACATTAGGCATTTCAGTAGCTTTTGACTCTGTTGAAATATTTTGACTCTCCGCACCAGCTGGACCAGCCGGAACAGTCGCGTCTATACCGGTAGCATTAGCCGAACTTAGATTCTGCTCCTGGCCAGACAGATTTCCTTTTTTAGACGTAGCGCAACCGGCAACTAAAACTAAAAAACAAAGAACCCCACAAACCAGCAACCTCCGACCCATCTTTTCCTCCCTCTCTGCCTGTCGGCAGACAACCCTGCCTGACGGCGTTAATTAATTGTATAAGCTTATAGCCGTCCGGGTTTTCTTAGCACTCCCTGCCTTAAACCTCACTGACGCCACTTGCTTAAAGTTCATTGTATTATAACTTAAAACTCCGCGTTGTCAATGTCAATCTGCCTCTCTGCTGTAAAAAAAATTGCGATAACTTCTTACAAACCTGTTATCGCAACTCCTCTTCTAAATTCTTTATTTTCAATAGGCTATTCTTGCCTAACCTGTCCCCTTAGGACGCGTCTCCAGTAAACCCGTCCCCAGTAAACTTAGCTGATGCTGGCTGCGGTTTTCCGGCAAAGAACCTTCCGCATCTCTTTGAGCCGTTTTACACCACCGAACAGAATGACTCAGAGCTTAACCATGGTGGCAGTTTTGGTAGAAATTTGAGGGAAATTTGCAAGGAATTTTATACGTGTTAATAAGGGATGTGCTTTTTGCATAAATAATCAGCATGTAAAAGGCTGTACAGACTATATTCTTAATTTTCTTATCAGTGTTGTCTTCGAATCGTTTCGGATATAACGGCTGTTGTTGAATTAATAACTGGTTTTGGTTTACTTCCTTGAATTGCTGAATTCACTATTTCTTTATTCTTTCGGTATTCTTTTTCTTCAGGAGTAGTTGCACAACCGATAATCAAAAGAGGAATTAAAATTATAAAGACCAAAAGTTCAGTTTTTCTCATTTTGACTTTATTAAAGGTTACTGGCTAATTATAATATACGCTTACATAATTGACAATACCATCGGTACCAAATCTAACAAATTTCCTTGGCGCAAAGGAATAAAAAGGCTGATCGTAAAGCCAGCTCTCATCATGAGTATTCTCATCAGTTTCATCGACAAGCCTTTTATGCTCGCTATATCTATGTATTTTACTTGGCTCACCCCAAGCTACTAATACATCTTGTTTAGTCATGCCCTCTATCACTTTACCTTTAAGTATGGCTTGTTTTATTTCCACCGCTAGCTCAGAATGCGTCTCGACATAAGATTTGCGAGCTTCATAATTTGGCATTTTAGCTTGACTAGTTGTTACGCAGCCACAGAGCAGTAAAGACAACGATATAATCATCGGAATTATTACCTTTAGAGCCATTATTTTATTCCTCACCATAGGTTTTCATTACATTAAATTGACTATTAGGTCCAATCCCCCACCATCCCCTATCACCTTTATTCAAGGCAGAGACAGTAATAGTAGAACAAACTTTTTGTCCGAAGAAGAATCCATATCGGATTTTAGGAGATTGGTTGGATAAAGCCATTGCAGCATTGATAACTGATTGGTTACCACGATAACGTGTTGAAACATAAGCACCACGATTACTATATTTGCCCAGATCTACATATCCAGAATCTTCCCCAAAGTTAGTACTTGCTAACCCTTTATCGGTCACCGTCCCCACATGCGAAAACGGTCCTCCTTCAAACAAAGAAATACCCCATCCAGGAGAACTGTTTGCCTTTAAAAAAGCGATATCGCCTGGTTGTGGATCTTGTTCGCCTAATGTTGGCATAGGTCCAAGTATTCCGCCAACTGTATCTGCCATATTATAGTAAGCTCCTTGTGCTGCACCTTCCCCAAAATCTCCACCCATAACCACAGAAGATACACCTCCTGCAACCGCATCGCCTCCTAATGGCCAAACAAAACCGCCTATATATCCGATTGTCCCGCCTGCCAATCCCGACAAAGCTCCCATCCCGACATTGCCTCCCAACATCGCAGAGGTGGCTGCGCCTCCCGCTGAGCCACCTAAGGCAGCTCCTGCCAAGCCAGGCCAAAAAGTCCCACCAAAAATATTAGAAGCTATTCCCGAAGCTGCGGTACCTACGACAAACCCTGCTAAACTACTAGCAAAATTGATTCCAAGGTTTTGACCAAAATTACCACCTTGCCCGCTGGCTGAAATAGCGCTATAAGCGAACATTCCAAGGAATGGGTTAATAAACCCTAAAGCAACTCCAACAGCGGCACCAAGGAATCCCGACACTTTCCCCCAAAACTTTTTCCACCACGAATGTCCGGTAGGATCCGTATAGTTAATAGGGTTATTTCGACAATACGAATAACGATTCAGGGCTTGCGGGTCGTAAGGACTTTGAACTATCGTATCCGCGGTGATAAAACGCCCTATGGTAGGGTCGTAATATCTTGCCCCGTAGAAATACAACCCTGTATTATCCAACTCCTTGCCAGTGAACTTATACTTGGGACCATGGGATCCAGTTTGCTTGGAAACAGAACCGTATGGGGTAAACTCAGTGAGGCCGGTTTGCCTGCCCGTGGAATCGGTAATAACGTTAGAGGAACCCAAATGATCCGAATGGTAGAAAGATTTCTCCCCTGTCGAATCCACTGTGCAGATACGGTTAGCGCCCGCAAAGATGTATTTGGTAGTCTTGCCTGAATAGTCTTTTTCAAAGAGAGATCCGATGTAAGTGGTCGAACCAGAAGTGTTCGTCTTCTTTACCCTTTCCCCATCTCCATCGTAGACAAAAGTCGTGGTATCTGATGATAGTGAAGAATTAGTAATTGTCCAGGTAGAAGAAGTTAAACAGTAAAGATAATACGCTGCTCCCGGTTTTAAGGTGGTAAAGTCTTTCTTAACTCCTGAATACTCCTGGAATACCCCTTGCGCCGTATCATAGAATAAAACTTTGGAATAGTGGATTCCTAATTTTAGCCCACTTAGAGCATTTTCAACGGGCAACTCTGTATTGCTTGGCGCAAAAATTAAATTAACTCCTGAATTAAGCGTTAATGATTGGCTTAAAGGAAGCGTACCGGTAACGCTTAAGGTAACCGGAGAAGAACTAGAAATAAAAATCTGATAACCCCGGCCATATTCGAATGTACTAAATTGATCATATTTAGAGTTCCCTACATAATGTTCGAAATTCTTAGTAGAAGGATTATACCTTGAAACCTGTACAAATTTACCTGTTATAGAAGATAGAACCGAAGATGCCGCCGTATTAGCCGGCACCACCGGGAAAGAAAAGAAATTCCACCCGGGATTTAAGGTTAAATTAACGCTTGCTGTCTGTTGCCCATTAGGTTTAGTTTCTGCCTTAATAAGGCGGTTTTCAGCATCATACGTTAATTGCAAATTACCTTTTGCGATCATGTTACCGTTTGCGTCATAATCAATAGCTGTGGAACCATATCTAGTTACCGCATGAGGCAATACCCCGTTTTTCCCGTAAGTTAAATTAACGCCTTCTTTGCTAAGCATGTTTCCGATTGAATCATAAGTATAACTAAAAGTTCCGTACGATCCGCTTGCCTGGATAAGCCGACTTAAATCATCATAGGAAAAAGATTGGGTAGCGGTATTAACGTAATCGCTTAATTGTCTTATGTTGCCTATTTTATCAAACTGATAGCTTAAATCCTGAACCTTACCGAAAGGAGATTGGGTGATTAGATTAGAAAGCCTTAAGGTATTCGGATCATAGGCATAGTCGATTTCTGTGCCATTACCGTATTGGATTCTAGTTATCTGACCTGTTGCAGAATAATCAATGTTAGAGACGTAATCGGCTGATGATGTTAGATCGGTAACCCTGGACAGCCCTTGAGGGTTATAGCTATATTGAACCATGGAATTGTCGGGATACTTTAACGTAACGATCCTGCCTAGGGCATCGTAGGTGCGCTCAACGGCATAAGAAGCTCCATCAACGGTTTTAACAGACTTGATTTCCCTCCCTAAGTTATCATAATAAAAACCAGTTGAACCCGATTGGTCAGAAACATTGGAAAGCCTTCCCATGCAGTATGTCTTGCTAGAATCATCATAAGAATAAGTAACGATTGTTTGTCCGTTAACCAGCTTAGTGGTCAGTCGATTCAAAGAATCATAATTAAAGGATAAAACCTGGATCTTGGCATCTGTCTGCTGAACTAGGTTGCCGACATCATCATATGCATAAAGACAGATGCCCATATCAGGGTCATTCATTTTTAATTTCCTGCCTAACGAATCATACCACATCTGAGTAATATTATTTTTGTTATCGGTAACTTGCGTGAGGTTACCCAATGTATCGTATTGATAATTCGTATTGTAAATCTGCGTGTTGTTTTGCTCCTGGACCTTTATGACTCTTCCATAGGCATCGCTATACCCGGTTATGGAATGGCCGTTTTCATCGGTTGCAGTCCTTTTCCAAAGCGAATAGCTTATTGTTGAATAGGAAAGGTCCGGATTGGTAGATTTGATTAAGCGGCCAAGGGCGTCATAGTCATAAGAATTGTGGGGGGTATCATATGCCGGAATCTCGAAATCTTCTGAAGCGGAAACAAAATAAGGGAGATATTTTTCTTTTACTTGGCCGCGAGAGTCATACTTTACTAAGCCGGAGACAACCTGGCGTGCTTGGCCTTGGATGTCGCTTTGAGCGGGAGATTTAACCTCTACAATCCTGCTCAAGCCATCCGAGAATTGAAATGAAGAAAGATACTGCAGAGGTGCGTCATAATTAATCTTAACCCGCTTAGTAACTTTTACGGGAGAAAGAGTAAGATTATATTCGTACACTATACCGGGACTAACTTCAGTATCGTTTGGCCCGATAACCTTGACAAGCCTGCCTAAGGCGTCATAAACGTTGTAAGTTTTTTGATTATTGACATCCTGAACGGATTTCACCTGACCTACAAGACCAAAACCAGAAACGCTGTCATTATTAGGCTCATTTATTCCGTAGTAAACCGTAGCCACGTTCTGCGTTAAAGCATTGGCCAGGTTCACCGGATAACTGTAACAGACCGTATCGTACATTGTAGTAACCTGTCTGCCTAAAGCATCGGTTACCGAAAGAGGATTTCCGTACTGGTCATAAGTATACTGAGTAGAGACTCTAGCCGATTGAATAGTTAAGGGATTGTAGAGCAAGTTCTCTTCTTTGGTTAATAAGCCCAGAGTGGGTAAATCATCCACATTAGCATGGTAATCATAATAAAACCATTTTTCCGAAACCTTGTTTCCCTGGGCATCTAACAGACTAGCGTGTTTTGGCAGAGCAACTATCCAATCCGAAACATCATAAACGAATTCAGTAACTTGTGATTTCTCATCACCGGTTAAACTCATATCACCGCAGGAAGTAACTGTCGTGGTATTACCATAATTATCATATTGGTATTGCGTCTCGGTCTGCTTATAGCTAGAGCCATCATAGATAAAACTATCGGTTTTTGCCAAAAACGGGAAATTCACGCCCTGATAAAGCTGGGTTGCTTGCCATACATTTACAGTCTTCGCCAGAAGCTTTCCCGATGAATCGCTTGTGTCCTGTTCATAAGGTTTCCCTTTAAGGATGTCATCCTGCTTAAAGTAGCTTTCTTTGTAATTACCAGTAGCATCGGTAACCTTAACATAGTTAAAGCCGCGGTAATCCCGGTCAGGTGCGTAATAATAACCACCGCTATAGGAATATGCCGTTACGTATGAATTCCCCTGTCCGTCATTGCTTGTTATCCTGGAAACGGCCTGAACCGCAAAAGGAAGTCTTCCCGTCTGATTAGCACCGTAATTATTGTATGCTGTTGAAGGGGTATATTCGATATTAGTACTTCCGCCTAAACCATTAGAAACGCCGATGAGAAAATCTGGAACACCTGTTAAGTTAAGGTAGGCTTTTTTATAGCCGTCTTTTGCTACCAATGAATCAATTACCCCGTCACCATCTAAATCTCCCAGGTATCTGCCTTGATCACTCCCATTTGCATCTACAAAGTCACCATCAGGAAGGTTAAAAGAATCGTCTCGCTTCCAGCCGGAACCCGTATTTATATAAACTGCATGGTATCCATTTTGGGCAATAACCAGATCTGGCAATCCGTCGCCGTTAATATCCACGAGCATCCTTCCCTGGTCTCTCCCCCCATCACAAAAATCTCCATCTGGTATATTGTAGGCATCGTTTCTTGTCCAACCGGAGCCATTATTTAAATAAGTAGCTTTATTGCCATCGCGGGCAATTAAAACATCGGCCAGCCCATCGCCATTAACATCTACCAGGCGTACGCCGCCATCTCCTGATCCCGTACTATAGTAGTTACCATCAGGAATATTCCAGCGAGTATCCTGCTGCCATCCGCTTCCGGTATTAATATAAGTGTTTACATCGCGCGGAACTGAGCGTTGTGTATCTAAGGCGATAGATAAATCATTTAAACCGTCTCCGTTTAAATCAGCGAAACGTATCCCACCGTCAAATTGGTAAATGATGAGTATCCCCCAACCAATTGGGAAAGGAGGAGGATTAGGATTATTAGGATCATCAACCACATTTCTATAAACAAAGTATCCTTCAGGAAGATTCCAGTTTGTACTCTCAGACCATTGGGGATTTAAGTTAGTCGGATATTTAAATTCATACGTATCCTTATAGGGGCCGCCTTTTACCCATTCCTGGGGACTTGCCACCAGCAGCTCGGGAATCCCATCTCCGGTTAAATCTACCAATCTCCGGCCATTATCCCAATACCCTGTACCTCCCATACTCCTATTATAAAACGTAAAATACCCCCCAGGAACCGTCAACCAGTTAGACGTAGCACTAAAACCGTTCTTTGAACCAAGAAAGGTTTCAATCAGTTGTTGCCGGTTGGAAGCTAGAGTCCAATCGTGGCATGCAACAACGAAATCAGCCATACCATCACCGTTCAAATCGTACAGCCTCCTGCCTTGATCCATGCCAGAAGTTATAAAATCTCCGTCTGGAGCATGCCACTTCTGCTGATCAGTTGACCAACTGCCGGTATTTGTTCGGTAAGTAAAGATTATTGGCGGAGACGCTGTTGTACCATCTGCGCCATATTCGGTAATTTTATTCAGAAGACTTCTCTGGGTAGATGGGCTTTGTATATATTCGAATACGTACTTGTGTATAAGATTGCTGCCAAAGGAGATTTCTATCTTTGTTAGCCTCCGTAGCAACTGTACTAAATCACCGATAATATAAGTAGTTGAAGTATCCAACCTGTTCTCATAGGTAAAAGTAATATGGTATTCTGCCGGTAATCCGGTGGAGTCGTTTGCTGTATAGGAGATATTGGAAGGATAAAGTTCATTCCCATTTTTGTCATATGTAACCGTAAGGTAATTGCCTTTTAAATCCATTATCTTATCCAATGCCCAGGAATAGGTTCCTTTCGAAATTGTAACATGCGAGGCATCTGTAGAACCGAAATAATATTTAGTTCCTGTTTTATCTACTGCAAGCCATGTTGTCCCGTCAAATACGTATTTAACAAAGCTGCCTTCTATCTGGCTTCTGTATTCGCTATTACCAATGGACGTTAATTCCTGGCCTTGCGCAATAAAAATATCGGATGAATCATATTTGGGAACGCCTTTTTTTGTCGAACGGGCAATTGATCCTAAGTCGAGGGACCATCCTACCCCTACAACGCCAGTACCATTGCCGCTTTGATAAGCTATTGTTAACTGGGGAGAGATATCTCTTTTCCCGCGAGGAATAGATATTGGAATGCTCAATTGCGCCCTGCCAGTGAATATGTCCGGAGAAACTGAATCAAGGACATGATTGAAATTTGAGGCCTGAAAAGGAGTTGGTGGGAAAACTATACTTGAATCTGAAGAACTACTCATACTGACCGCAGACGTACTGGCAGAATTCGCAGACACTGCTTTGTCAACAGCCGGCGCCTTCTCCGATTTGGTAGAGTTTGTATTCGAACTATTCTGAGAAGAATCCTGTTGGCTGGCAGCGAAACTATAATCCCTCAAGCACACTATCCACAAGTGGAGAAAAATCAAAACTATAGAAAGTATCTTAAAGAGTCTACGTTTCATATTAGTTTGGTGGCGCAATAGGTGTTTTAAAAATACACACATCCCCTTTTTGGGCCAAACCGCCGGTATTGGTAGCGCCCGAATTATCGGCTACATATAAATATATATTTCTAATGCCGAAAAATGCATCCTTTAAGATTAAACTCCACTTAATGGTCAGTGTTGTACCAGAACCTGAAACGGTTGTCTGCGAACAGTCTAACTTGGCATAAGAATTTTCGATTGAATTTGCCGAACCGGGGATAAAACCTCCTAACCACGTAGAATTAGCGTCATTCCCCAAGTAAAGCTGATTTGTATTACGATTGTAATATCCGTAAAAACAGTTTGAGCCATTGGTCGAGGTATTTACAAGAAGATAGGCAGATTGAATATCCTGCCAGCCATCTGCATCGGAATAAGTAGTAGTTAAATTAATGGAGCCATTGACCGTGCAAGAACTACTTGAAGGAGAAACTGAGCCGACTGTGGGGGGCGAGTTTGACGCACTAGCAGTCTTTGCGCTTACTATATTGGAATAGCTGGAGTATCCGTAAGTATTTTGGGCGCGGATACGATAGTAGTAGGTACTGTTGATACCACCAGAGTCTACGTAGGTAGTAACATTGGCGGATGTGGTGCCTATCTTAAAAAAGAATTGGGATGAAGATCCTATACCGCGCTCAATAATAAAACCAGTCTCATTATTAGAGTTATCCTGCCAAGAAAGGGTTATTTTAGTGTTGGAGACCGTAGCGGTAAGGTTTGAGGGTGCAGCTGGAATCTGCACCTGCAAACTAAAATTAGCCGTTACAGTCTTATTCCCATCCAGGGTAATATTCACAGGGTTAGTGCTTCCGGTTACCCCTCCGGACCAGGTAGTAAATAAATATCCTACGTTGGGTGTTGCGGTAAGCGTTACTACCGTACTCGCAGGATACAGATAACCGCCGGTTACCTGTGTACCTAAAGGAGACCTGGTTACTGTGCCGTTTTGGGCATTGACAGTCAGGGTAACATTTACGGTTAAGCCTGCGGAATTACTGGTTGCTGAACCTACGCTATTGGTGACTATGCACCTGAACTGCGTTCCGTTATCGCTTGCAATAGGAGTAAAGGTGTAAATGTAATTAATTGCTCCGCTAATGTTTGTAAAAGCTCCTACTGCTGAGGCTTTCTTCTGCCACTGGTAGGTTAAGGGAGCGGTGCCGGTGGCAGTTAGGCTAAAGCTTACGCTTATACCTATATTCACTATCTGGCTAACGGGTTGAGTTGTTATGGTAGGAGGTTGATTGCTAACAACAATGGTCGTTCCACTTACCACATTGGAATAGCCAGAATTACCATAGGCATTGTAGGCGCAGATGCGGTAGTAGTAGGTGGTATTGGGAGTAAGGCCGTAGTTCCTGCAGGTAGTAGAATTGGCGACCATGGCACCTATCTGACTAAAGGGGCCGGATGCGGATGAACTGTTTTCGATCTTAAATCCGGTTTCATTACTAGAGTTATCCTGCCAGTAAAGGCGTATCTCGGTGGTTGAGAGCGTAGTGGCGGTAAGGTTTGAAGGCGTGGCCGGAAGATTCAGGCTGGCAGTGGTTGCGTTTACCACATTGGTATATCCAGAGTTTCCTGCTGAGTTATAGGCCCTTACGCGATAATAGTAGGTGGTGCCAGGAGTAAGGCCGTAGTTCCTGCAGGTAGTAGAATTGGCGACCATGGCACCTATCTGACTAAATGGGCCAGATAGGGATGAGCTGCGTTCAATCTTAAAACCGCTCTCATCACTGGAATTATCCTGCCAGTAGAGGCGTATCTCGGTAGTTGAAAGTACGGCGGCGGTGAGGTTGGATGGGGCATTAGGCGCGGCATAAGCCGTTGCAGCAACTCTGGTAAACAGGCAAAAGAATAGAACCAGGCCTCCTAAGATTAGTTTCTTGTTTGGCTTGATCCGGTCTTGCTGGGACATACCGTTCCTTTGGCTTGTCCGTGGCTTATTTTTAATGGCCCTTAATCCGGGCGAGTAGAATCCAGCTTTTCCTGAACTGTCTTAATGAATTCGCTGATAACAAACGGCTTATATAGGTAATCGCTGACCCCTAGGTCTTGAGCTTCTTTCTCTGCGGCAGGGTCCATATAGCCGGTAATGATGATCTCCGGCACAGGCTTACGGTTATGCTTGCTATTGATCTTACGGATCTCCTTTATGGTTTCGATGCCGTTTAAACCG
>JAPLLV010000076.1 GCA_026387405.1 Candidatus Omnitrophota bacterium | reverse complement strand
CTGGAGAATGAGACACAGATGTGACCGGGGCTGCTGATACCGGAGAGGTTGAATCGCAGGGCCTAGCGGTATCAGCCGCTTCGTCTTCCGCAGCTTCCGCTGGAGCAACTTTGGCCTGGCTTAACATGGCGATCGCTTCCTCTGTAAATATACCCTTTAATTCCTCTATGGTATGGGTAACGTATATCTCCCTCATTGCTGCTTGTGAGCCACATTCATCTGGCTCATTGTCCCTTTTATTAGAGGCATGTATCTTGTTCATCCCGATTGATTTCATTACGACTGTACCGTCTCTCTTTCTCGCTGGGAATTTCTTATATCCTACTCCATATTTAGCCCTTAAAGTACCTGCTACATTGCCTTTCCAATGCCCGACCACTTCTCTTACATTCTTATAAGCAGGGGGATCACACCTCAAGATAATCAGGCTGACTGCCCCGGATCCCATATAATTCACTAGCGCCTTAAGGAATAGCGGCTTTGCGCCGTGGTCAGGCCTGTAAAATTCTGCGGCCAGGTCTGCTGGCAATCCGTTTTCCCTTACGATTACTGATAATATCTCGAATCTCTTCTGCGTCCCAGCTTCGTCTTTATATATTTCCTCTAAATCGTTTATAATCGCCTCGCTGACTCCTGCCTCATCCGCATCCGGCTTGGTCATAAAAAACGCTATCTTGCCTGCGCCTAACTCCTCGGCTGTAACCAGTGCCTGGGGCGTGCGCTTTATCCCCGAGGTCTGGCTCCTTAAGAGGCTGTCTTCGGATGCGGGCAAACCTAAATCTTTGGCTTGTGGTATTTCATCTCCTAAGACAATCTGGGCAATAGTCCGATCAGTAGCCTCTGCTTCCCTCCACAACGGCAGCATATCCGCTTCATCAAGAGTATCTTTCCTTAATTTTAACTTGAGGACGGAGAGCGCCCGCTGGTGCGCCTGGGCCATGGCCGTACTAATCCGGATATCGTAAGTACCTGGTTTCTGGCCATACTCATAGGCCAACATAGAAAGCGGCTTGGGCTGCATCTGTAGTTGAACTAAGCGCGACATGATTGCGGGAGAAAGGTGATTCTTAAGTAAAAGCAAAAGCTCCCTGAACTTTACTTGATCGCTATAGGTTCTAATAAGAACATCGTGGAATCTATAAATGTCTAAGCCTGGTGAAAGTAGTACGCGTAAAATATCAGCCTGCTCGGTAATTGACATCCGATGGAATAACCTGGTCTTGTACATATCGGTAAGAAACTCAATAATACCTATGGCCAGCGCGCGTTGATGGCACGGCAATCTCGCTATAGCAGGGTTAGTCGCGATATGGGTAAGCTCTTCTTCCATTTCCAGCTCTAATACAGAAGGATGGTTTAATGCATTAACGGCGATGCACAAAATTTCATAATCATCAACGCGGGCCCAAACATAATCCCCCTGAGTAAGGCGAATCCGCGTTTCCTTGTGCCTTAATTGCTCAAATCTCGCTCTGGCCCTAACAAGCGCGCGGTTCAAGACATTACACAAATTAGCAGCTCCGGGTATTCCGCTGGCGAGCGCGAATGTCGTAACTTCAGCCGGTGTCCCTTCAAAAATAGTGGTATAGCTTTTTTCAGAATCAGTCTTAACCCCGCTTGTCTGCGAAACCTCATTACCTGTTGCCGAAGACAGCCCATCTCCTGCGCCTTTTAGTGCGGCGTCTCTTAGCATTTCGCATAACTTAACAGGCGCAGCAGGATTCGCAACAGCTGTTATCTCTCCTTCCAATGCCGATAACTTTTCCAGCGCATCGAAGAAGAATCTCTCTCTTGCCCCGGGCTCAAGATGATCTAATGCTTCAAAAATAAACCTTAGGCCCTTTGCTCCCGCTAAATCAAAAAGCCTGGCCCCATATTCCCTGAATTCTTTCCTCTGCCTTAAACCCTCCAGGGCTTGTTTATATACCCTGGCCTTTCTCTCCGCGGTTACGTAGAAGGCGTCGATGGAACCGTGCACTGGCGCATCCCCATCTTCATCCTCTATGGCATTTGCCAGGCCGGACAAGCCTCCGGAATAATCGTTGGCCTCGATAAAGCAGAAATCTTTACCATCCCACATAAGGTCCAACCCGATATGATCGGCATCTGCGTATGAAAGGCCTCCGAGGATCTCCCGATGGTAACCTCCGTCAAAGATACTATCGGCTTTTCTTTCTACGGCTTCAAAACAAAGCACGCAAACACGGTTAAACTCCTCTAAAAATGCTCTCTTGGCTTCTCCGGTTATCCCTAAAAGTGCAAGCAGGGCTTCCAAGGTTATTACCCCAGCCCCCTTGCATATATTCACCACCTTGCCATGTCCGATCCTTACCGCGGTTTCACCTACAACTATTCTCGCATTTTCATCCCTGGAAATGAATACGCGTAAATTCCAGTAAGCAGGCGCTCCCCTGAATTCAACCAAGGGACAAACAACGCTCTCTTGAATAATAACCCCTTCATCCTTGCATATCCTGACCGCGTGTTTTACGGCTTCTTCCAACTCGGTTCGTGTATTAAAGGACAGAATACCTCTCCCCCCCATACCTTTAGGCGGCTTTATGAAGATTTCGTCCATATCTGCCAAAGAGGCAAACCCCCTTATCCGGGCGCGGATTTCTTCCGGGCTTACGTTGCCTTCTATATCTAACTCCCTCGGAATGCGCAGGCCGCTCACGGATCTTGCTGCGTCTGTAGCGATACGCTTATCCCTTGCCACAACATGTATCGGAGTAGCGCACTGATAAGGTATACCTAGTTTTTCAATCTCTCTTGTCTGTTTCAATTTATAGCCTGTTGAGATATAATGAATGGTAAGCGGTTCGGAAAACTCCGCCAAGGTAAGTTCCCCGGTTTTATCCACAAAAAGACCGCATCTAAACTTCAACGAAACCCCATCCCTGATGAAAGGCTGCTCCCAAGGACTGACCTCAATGAAATTCCTTCCCGGGTGAGATGAAATAAAATTTAATCCCTTACCGTTTCTACCCGGCAATAACATAAAGAGGGTGTTATGTCCCCACACCGAGCACCTCACGATATTAACTCTGTTGCCCGAATCCAAATCAGCCACAGGCATATTCCTTACAACTTTAGGAGTAGGATACTTATTGATCTTGAGGCATGAAATATTTACCATCCGCTGGAATCTTGATTTATATACCGGGGCAACTCCCAGATCTATAAGATCGGCTGGTAACTTCATTCTCCAAATGAAAAATTCCCTCATCAGCCCATAAAGCCGCTCAACCCTCTTCTCCATTCTGTCAGCAGCTGCGTAAATATTATCCAGATGACTGCTATGGACCCTTCCCATCACGCTGCCGGAGATCTTATAAAATAGGCTCCATATGATTGCCTTATCGCTTACATCATCTACTCCTGCTAATTTATTGACGATTACAAATGCATTCCGGGTGCCTGCTATCGCTGTAGCAATCCTGTTTTTTGATTCTTTTGTCTTTTTCCAGGCATCCTGCAATCTTACTTTCGACTCATTAAACGCGCCCATAGCCGCAAAGAATTCCATTACCATTTCTCCAAACTGGCTATCGGCAAAAATACCTCTGTGCATGGAAACCGCTACGGCATAAAGGTTCGGATCGAATCCCCGATCTGAACTATCCTTGGATATCTTTGCCAGAAGGGCTGACCTGATGCGGACGTATTTCTGATTTGGCAAAGCAACCGGAAGAGATATGCCATATTGTCTTGCCGCAATAGAATAGACGCTTGTAATATCCGGGAGATCCTGGAGATTGTGTCCTTGGGTTAAGGTAAGCATTTCAAGCAGGCACGCGGGATCCCGGCGGCCAGCCTCGCCATACCAATGGCTTACTTCAACAATACGTTGTTGCTCTGCGGCGTCTAAACGGTAGTAGGCAGCGATCTTGTAATAATAGGCGAGTGTGTGATCATCGGCCTCTTGTCTGGCAGGAACTTCCCGCATG
>JAPLLV010000027.1 GCA_026387405.1 Candidatus Omnitrophota bacterium | reverse complement strand
GCCTCCGGTATGACCTGGCGGTAATCCGGGAACTCACCCTCAATAAGCCGTGAGACAATTACTACCCCCCCCAAATCGAACATAACCTGATTATTACTTAGCACCACCGATACTTCACCCTCGTCTTTTAGGTTACGGTTTAACTCGTGTATGGTTTTGATGGGCACAATAATAGTCGCCTCTTTTTCTGTGGCCTGGTTTAATTTCCTTTCTATAATCGCCAACCTTTTTCCATCCGTAGCGATCAATTTAAAAATGTTTTTTAAAAATTGGAATAAAATCCCGTTTAAAATATAGCGCGTCTCATCAAAAGAGACCGCGAAGGAAGTCAGGTTTAGCATGGTTTTTAAATTAGACTGTTCTATTTTAATTACCTCTTTATTTTTAAACTCCGGTATTTTGGGAAATTCTTCTCTGGGCAGCCCCATAATTTTAAACTGACAATTATTGCTCTCAATAGTCACCAGGTTATTCTTCTTTGTATTCACTAAAACATTCCCTTCCGGTAATTCTTTAATAATATCACCAAAACGCTTTGCGGGTATAGTAATAGCACCTGGTTCCTGGATATCCACAGGTATTACACAGATAATACCAATATCTAAATCAGTGGCTGTAAAACTGACCCCGCCTACCTGTGTCTCAATTAATATATTAGATAAAATAGGTAAGGCCGCCTTTGAGGTAATCACGTTTTGTACTACCTGAATTCCACTAAATAAAACTTTCTTTTCCATGGAAAACTTCATTTTCTCTCCTTCATAGTAAGCGAACACTCGCGCAACTCCACTTAGCGCGAGGTGCCTACTATTATTATATTATTTAAATACTTAAATCGTTGTAGTAGTAATCAAATTAATTCCTGTTTAAAAGACCCAAATTCCAACTACCACCAATAGTTATAATAAAAACAACTTGTTAATAACACCTGTATTTACTGTTTAATAACCTGTATTACTCGCTCAACCTTATCTTTTAACACCTCATCATCATTTATATTTCTCTTAATTTTATTATAAGAGTGCAACACTGTGGTGTGATCTTTCCCTCCAAAAAATTCACCTATTTCCGGAAGGGATAATTCTGTGAGTTCTCTACTAAGATACATGGCGATCTGGCGCGGGAAAACTATATTTTTGTTGCGTTTTTTAGTTTTAAAGTCTTGCAATGATACCCCAAACTCCTCTGCCACACATCTTTGAATAAAATCAACAGTAATGAGCTTTTTGGGCTCCTTGAATAAGTTTTTTAATACCTCTTTGGCCAGGTTGACGGTTATGGGTCCCTCTTCTAATAAGGAGTACGCTATGATCCTTATCAGCGCCCCCTCCAGTTCTCGTACATTGGTTTTTATCAGTTGGGCGATAAAAAATATAACATCGTCCGGCACCTGTACCGGCTCCCTCTCGATCTTCTTTTTGAGAATAGCTACCCGGGTTTCCAGATCCGGGGGCTGGATGTCGGTGGTCAGGCCCCAGCTAAAACGGGAAACCAAGCGCTCCTGTAGATTTATAATTTCTTTTGGGGGGCGGTCCGAACAGATGATTATCTGCTTATGGGCGTCGTACAGGGAATTGAAGGTATGGAAAAATTCTTCCTGGGTAGATTCCTTTCCCGCTATAAAATGCACATCGTCTATCACCAAGACATCCACGTTGCGGTATTTCTGCCTGAATGCCGCCGTAGAGTGGTGCTGTATGGCGTCTATAAGCTCGTTGGTGAATTTCTCCGAGGCAATATAGTGTATTTTAACACCCTGCCCCCCTTTGTTTTTCAGGTGATTGCATATCGCCTGCATAAGATGCGTCTTGCCCAGGCCCACACCTCCGTAAATAAATAACGGGTTATAGATTTTAGCCGGCGATTCGCTCACCGCATTACAGTAGGCATAGGCATGGCGGTTGGAAGGTCCGACTACAAAATTTTCGAAAGTGTAGCGGGGGTTAAGCCCGGGGTATTCTTTTGTGGCCGGGGGTTCGATCTGGGCCGGTCCCGCTGCCGGCCCAGGGACATGGCTTTTTGAATCAGAGGTCAGGAACCCGGCTAAGCTGTTTTCCAGCCCCGCCTCTTTCAGCGCTTCTTCTATGTTTTGCCGGTAATGTTTTTCCACCCAGTCTTTAAAGAAACTGTCCGGGGCCTCCAGGAATAGTCCTTGTCCAGGGATCTGGTTAGGCTTAAGAGGCGCGATCCAGGCCTCGAAAGTTGACCTTCCCAGGCCATCTTTGAGCTTTGCGCAGGCTATCCCCCAGATTGTATCTAAATCGACGCTGCTCACGCTTCTCCCGGATACGCTATCCACAATTTATGCACAACTTGAATAAATCTGTGGATAGATTATAACAGAGATAAATCCCATTGCCAATAAGAAAGTAAGTAGGCCCATCAGGCACCCAGCCTTAGTGGATTGGCTGGGTGCGCCGCTTGCTGCGGAGGCACCCGATTCTATCGGAGGAATCGGTGCGCCGCTGCTGCGGCGATGTCACCGGATGTCCGTGGGGTTCCATTATACAGTTTTTTCATTAGGCGTCAACAAAAAAATAAACCGCCGCCTGCTGTGTAGACACCTAACCCGATAAGACAAGGCGTCTCCCACCCTTGTTTTTTAAAATTATAGTATTGACTTGAATAGCTTTTATGTTATAATTTGTCACCTATTCTACAACCTTATCTCGCAAGAGGATCGAAAGAATATGAAAAAAAATCTAAAGACGCCCACGAATATCGTGGGCAAGCGGCGCCATGGTTTCCGTGCGAAGATGAGTTCCAAGTCAGGCAGGGATGTCTTGGCGCGTCGTCGGGCAAAAGGCAGAAAAAGACTAACGGTTTGATGTTGCGCTGGATTATTCTTAAAGCGTTGGAATTATACCAGGCATACTTACGGCCCTTAATTTTTTCTAACTGCCGCTATACACCCAGCTGTTCAGAGTACGCTAAACTTGCGATCCTGAAATACGGTGTTTTAAAGGGTAGCCTTAAGGCCGCAAGAAGGGTTTTGTCCTGCCACCCCCTTTCGTCCAGGTCCAGCTATGATCCGGTAATATAATATGGAAAAACGTCTAATATTCGCTATCGCACTTTCTTTTTTGGTAATTCTCGTCTGGTCTAGCCTACAGCCTAAGTCTGCCCCATTGGGTACTATGTCTAAACCCGCGGATCTGCAACCGGCGAATACGCAACCCTTGGTTGTGGAGGAGAAGAAACCCGATGTTTTGCCTGATGAGGTTGTTCTCCCGCTCAGTTTGGACATTTCTAATCTCAATTTTAGTGAGAAATACGGCGTAATTAAAGATGCTACCTTTAAATCATACGGTAATGATAAATTGATTTTAAGAAACGGATTCTTTCTGGGAAACAAAAACTGGTTGTTTAGCAAAGAAAATGTCCAGGGAGAAAATATTACTTTTATATATAAGGATGCGGAGAAAAGGATCAGTAAGGTTTTTATTTTTCATAAGTCTAATTATAACATAGAGTTAGAATTAGAGGTAACTAACTTAAGTAATACTGTACAGAGTTTTGATCTTCCGTTGATATTAGGAACTTTAAATTTCAGCAGCGAACCCAGCCAATCTCCATACCTTGATGTAGTTATAGGTCAGCCTGAAAAAACCCACCATGTTAATGGCCGTAAAAACATGGCCTTTGCGGATAACAAATTTTTGGCTATAAGGAATAGATATTTTTGCGCCATAATTGAACCCACGCTAAATAAGTATACTGCTTTCGTTGAAAAAGTTAGTAATAATGAGAGTGAAGTAGGATTACGATCGCAGCAATTCACCCTGAATCCCAATCAATCCTGGAAGGAAAAATTTCGTATCTATTTGGGGCCTCAAGACTTAAAGCAGATTGAGAAGAGTAATCCTATCTGGACAAATGTTATCTATTACGGCTCCTTTGATATCATTTCCCAGATCCTGTTGAGTATATTAGAGTTTTTACAGCGATTGGTGCACAGCCTGGGGTTGGCCATTGTTATGTTAAGCATTTTAATTTATTTTTTATTATTCCCGTTAACGGTAAAACAGATGCGCTCAATGAAAGAAATGCAGCTTCTGCAGCCGCGCATTGAAGAATTGAAAAAAGACTGCAAAGATAATCCTCAGAAACTGAATAAGGAGATCATGGAGTTATACCGGGAACATAAAGTAAATCCTCTGGGAGGATGTTTACCGGTAGTGCTTCAAATACCCATATTTTTTGCTTTGTATCAGGCCTTGGTGCGCACCATTGCCTTAAAAGGGGCGAAATTCTTATGGATAAAAGACCTGTCCCAACCCGACCGCTTATTTAGCCTACCCGTAAATCTACCTTTTTTAGGTAACGCCTTTAACATACTGCCGATCCTTATGGCTATAGGGATGTTCGTACAGCAGAAGACCACCGCGACTTCCAGCGCCGGCATGTCATCAGAACAACAGAAGATGATGTTGATACTGTTTCCGGTGATGTTCGGGTTAATTTTTTACAATATGCCTTCCGGGTTAGTTTTGTATTGGTTTACCAACAGCATATTCACCTTAATTTACCAGATCCGTATTAATGGAACCCCACGGACATCTTAGTGACATCGCCGCAGTAAGGCGGCGACCAATCCATTGCCCCAGAAAGGGGCACACCAATTGCTCCAATACAATTGGGTGCATGATAGGATTGGGTGCCTCCGTAGATGGCGGGATAGATCCAAAGCCTAAAAATGACGCAGAAATTGAGTATAGAAATAGAGGGTAGGACTATAGAAGAGGCGGTTAAAAAAGCCCTGCGCGCTTTAAATTTGAGCAGAGATAAGGTGAAGATAGAGGTGCTCTCCGAGGAAGAAAAAGGGCTTTTTGGTATGCCAGGGGCAAAACCCGCCAAGGTGCGCGTGAGTGCCAAGCGGGGCAAAGAAAATACTTGACAAGTTGTTTCATTGTAGGATAATACAGATATCAAGCCCCGTTAAAGAGTTTCATTCTCTATCGGGGTTTACACGTGTAAACTTACGTAAGTCTATATTTAGCAATGGGTAAAATCATAGCTATCTGTAATCAAAAAGGTGGTACCGGCAAAACCACGTCTTCTATAAATATAGCGGCATATTTAGCCTTAGCCCAAAAAAAGATTTTATTATTGGATTTGGATCCTCAAGCAAACGCAACCAGCGGCCTGGGGATAAATAGGCACAATATACAGAAAAGCACCTACCATATTCTATTAGAAGAGCTGGAATTAAAAGAGATCATCCACCCTACTCCCATAAATAATTTATTTCTAGCCCCGTCCAATCTGGACCTTACCGGAGCAGAGGTAGAACTAGTTGGAACTATGGGAAGAGAATACAGGTTAAAGAGGGCAGTTGCCAAAGAAAAAGACAACTTTGATTATATCGTCATTGACTCGCCGCCATCCTTGGGTTTATTAACCATAAATGCCCTATGCGCTGCCGACTCCATAATCATACCGGTGCAGTGTGAATATTATGCCCTGGAAGGGTTAACCCAGCTAGCCAATACTATTAAGCTCGTCCAGGATAATCTAAACCCCAATCTAGCTATTGAAGGCGTTTTGTTGACCATGGCGGATTTTCGTACTAACCTGACCAAAGAAGTGGTGCAGGAAGTGAGGAATTATTTTAAAGAAAAAGTTTATAAGACTGTTATACCCCGCAGCATCCGTCTTACTGAAGCGCCGAGTTTTGGTAAGCCAATTGCTTTATACGATAAAGATTCCATAGGTGCTTTAAAATATGCAGAGCTGGCCAGGGAAATATTAGGCCTGCCTTTATCAGAGTCCAGATTGGACAATTCCCAAGAGAAAGAGTGCACAGAATCCTAAAATCAGGAGATTAATAATTATGGAGAAAAGGGCCCTCGGAAAAGGAATAAGTGCTTTAATACCGGAAAGAGAAATGCCGGCGCAAGGCAAGGTTGTTTTCTTAAAACCAGCGCAGATAAAACCAAACCCCTTGCAGCCGCGGGAAAATTTTGATGCACAAGGTATGGAAGATTTGGTCAGGTCCATTAAAGAGAAGGGCGTGATACAGCCGGTATTAGTAAGACAGCGAGGAGATTCTTATGAGTTGATCGCAGGAGAGAGGAGATTCCGTGCTGCTAACCTATTGAATCTAAATGAGTTACCAGCAATAGTCAAAGAAGTTGATGACCGGGATTCATTGGAGATCTCCTTGATCGAGAATATCCAGAGACAGGATCTCAATGCTATTGAAGAGGCCCGGGCCTTCAAGTACCTTTTGGATAAATTTCAGATGACTCAGGAAGAGGTAAGCGAAGTCTTAGGAAAGTCCAGCGTTACTATTTCTAACACCCTGAGATTATTGAAATTACCGCAAGAGGTCCAGGAGGAGATCCGTAACAATAGGATCACCTATGGACACGGTAGGGTGCTCCTGGAAATTTCCGATCCCAACCTGCAGCGCAAACTGGCCCAGGAGGTCATCTCTAAAGGCCTATCGGTAAGAGAACTGGAAAATCTGGTAAAGACCCGTCGTCCCAGGATGGGAAAGATCAGTATGCGCCGCGAGGTGCATCCCGACCCGCACCTGGCGATGTTAGAAGAAGAGCTGCGGCACGTGTTGGCCACCAAGGTCAATATCATAAAAAACAAAAAGCGCGGGCATATTATGATTGAATTTTATTCCAAAGAAGACCTGGAAAGGATCGCGCATAGGATCAAGGGGGTGGCCGGACTATGACTCAGGCTGTTTTAATTCTCATTAAGCCCGATGGATTAAAAAAATCCCTCACCGGCAACATCCTTACCCGCCTTTCAGAAACCAAGCTTGAGATTGTGGCGGCTAAGATGGTGCGGGTTTCTCAGGCGCTAGCCGAGGAACATTATAAGCAACTGAAAGACAAGCCGTTTTTCCCCGAGCTTATCGGATATATCCGCGGGGAATTGCACGACCGCAAGAAGGTGATGGCCCTGGTGTATTGGGGTAAAGACGCGATAAAAAAATGCCGGGAGCTGGCCGGTGCGACTAACCCCGAAGAAGCGGAATCGACTTCCATCCGGGGTTCTTACGGAAGGATTACGACATCGGGCGTTTACGAAAACGTGATCCATGTTTCTTCAAACGAGAGCGAGGCGGAGCGGGAGATCAAGCTTTGGTTTCAGCCTGAAGAGATCATCGTGAATCTCTTTTCCGTCAAGTCCGAAATAGAAAAAGAATGCAAGAAGGTAACCTGGGCTTAAAAACAAGCACCCCGCGCTAATCGGAGTTGCGCGGGTATGCCCTTTCTGGGCAAGGAGCTTCGAATATGCTAAAAAGTATGACTGGTTTCGGCGGCAGGGAAAAGGACATGCCGCCATTTGGCAAGATCAGCGTCGAGCTGCGCAGCACCAACCATAAATTTTTGGAGGCGGTCATGCATCTGCCGCAGGGGTTCTTGTCTCTTGAGGATAAAATAAAAAGCGAGATAGAGGCTAAGATCAGGCGGGGGAGAGTCACCTGCGCGATAAACATTACCGGGGGAGAAAATAGTGACGTTTTCGTGAATTCCGCATTGCTGGCTAAATACCTTGAAGCAATGGAGCGCATAAGAGGGAAGTTTCGTCTTAAAGAAGAGGTGAGCCTGGACACCCTTATCCATCTTCCGGGGGTCTTAAGCCTGGCAGAGAGCGTGGTTCCTAAAGCGAAAATCTGGCCTAAGCTTAAAGTATTGCTGGACCAGTCTATAGAAGACCTGGTGCGCACGCGTCAGAAGGAAGGCGCGGCCTTATCCGTGTACCTGATTAAAAGGACCCAGACCCTGAAGAATGACATCTCTGCCGTGAAGGCGCATTTTTCCAAGACCATAAAAAAGAAACTCGCCACGCTCCAGACCGACGAAGAACGCAGCAGCTTTTTAAAGAATTCCGATATCACCGAAGAGTTGGAGCGTCTCGACTTTCATTGCAGGAATCTAATCCACAAGCTATCCGCTTCCGGGCCGATCGGGAAAGAGCTGGATTTTATCGCCCAGGAGATGCAGCGCGAGGCAAATACCATGGGAGCCAAGTCCTGCGATTCGTTTATCTCGGCCAGGGGGGTGGAGATAAAAAGTAAGATCGAGAAAATAAGGGAACAGGTCCAGAATATTGAATAAGCCGTTAAGAACGCGAGAGCGGGCGAAAGATAAAGGTCGCGTATTTGTTATTGCCGGTCCTTCGGGCTCGGGTAAGACTACCCTGGCCCGGGAGGTCCTGCGCGCAAAGCGCCTCAAGGCAAGATTAAATAAATCCATATCCTTTACTACCCGTCCAAAAAGAAGCGCGGAGAAGGAAGGGAAGGATTATTTCTTCATTACTCCCCGGCAGTTCAGGCAGTATAATAAAGATAAAAAAATTATTGAATACACCAGATATTTGGGGTATTATTACGGCACTCCCCGGGGGTTTGTAGAGGAGAAATTGCGCCGGGGGAAGAATATTTTGATGTGCCTGGATCTGCGCGGGGTAAAGGCCGTAAAAAAACTTTTCCCGGAGAACACAGTCACTATTTTCGTGCGAGCCCCGTCTCTGGAGGCCTTGGGCAGCCGCATCGAGAAACGCTGCTGCCATACAAAAGCGCTTGAGGTTAAAAAGCGCCTTGGGTTAGCCAAGAAGGAGCTTCAGGCAAGCCGGGGTTTTGATTATCGCATCCTTAATGAAGTCCTGCCGAAGGCGGTAGGCGAGTTGAAGGCCATTATTTTAAAACACATTGCAACCTGGCCGGGGACTGTCCCCGCAGAGCGCTAAACGTAAGTAGTCTTGAAGGGGACTGTCCCCTACAATAGGTATTTTAATAAGGAGGGGAAATAAATTATGGGTTACGTTCCATTAGAAAATTTGATAGATAAGAGCTGCGGGTCGATTTACAAGCTGGTGATCCTGGCTTCCAAGAGGGCGCTTGAGATCGCCGAGGGGCAGCCGAAGTTGGTAGTAATGGATGCCTCGACCAAGCCGTCGACTGTTGCCCTGCACGAGATAGCCGAGAATATGATCACCTGCAGGATCATAAAATGAACCCCGCACCTTCTAAGAATTCATATTTAATAAAATTAGAGGATCAGGGGTGAATAAACTACTGAATAAGGAAGAAGGTGCGGGGTGAAGAGCAACATTATCTTAGGGGTCAGCGCAAGTATCGCTATATACAAGGCCTGCGATATAACGCGCCGGCTCAAAGACGAGGGTTGTTCTGTGACGGTGGTCCAGACGCCGGAGGCGACGGAGTTGATCCGGCCAATCGTTTTTGAGTCATTAAGCGGCAACAAGGCCTATCGCGGGTTATTTGAAGACGCCTCTTCCTGGGAGATAGAGCATATCTCATTGGCGGCTAAGGCCGACCTGGTATTAATTGCGCCGGCCACGGCAAATATTATTGCCAAGATCAGCGCGGGCATCGCGGATGACCTGTTGACCTGCGTTATCTTGGCTACTAAAGCGCCGATCCTTATCTGCCCGGCGATGAACGAAGGGATGTATTTAAATAAAATCACCCAGGCGAATATCGATAAACTGAAAAAACTGGGATATAAATTTGTGGAGCCGAGGAAGGGAAGGCTTGCCTGCGGACAAAGCGGCCTGGGTTGCCTGGCGGAAGTAGAAGAGATAATAAAAGCGGCAAAGAAAATTTTGGCGACGTAGCCAAGTGGCAAGGCAGTTGTCTGCAAAACAACTATTCAGCGGTTCGAATCCGCTCGTCGCCTTGGACGTTGCGAATTTTGAGTTGCAATAACCTGCGTGGTTGTTCGCGCACGAATTTTTTCGCCGTGCACTGCGGTTTACGGCTCGCTCCGGCAGACCATACAATACGTCTGCCTGCACTCGCCGTAAATCCTTGTGCACATTTGCCGAAAAAATTCTAATTGTGCGCTCACAATCCCCGCAGGTTATTGCTGGCAAATGTTGGGCAGGTGATGGAATGGCAGACATTGGGGCCTTAAAAGCCCCTGATCGCAAGGTCGTGAGGGTTCAACTCCCTCCCTGCCCATAAAAATTAGGGCGCTTAGCTCAGTTGGTTAGAGCATCACATCGACATTGTGAGGGTCACAGGTTCAAGTCCTGTAGCGCCCATTTGATAAAAGAGATGATTAATAAGAAGGTACTTCGCCATCTGTATAATAACAAAAAACTCTCAATGATGGAAATTGCTGAGAGATTGGGGGTTACTCACGCCACAATTTATTATTGGTTTAAGAAGTACAAAATAAAAAGAAGATCGTGGAGAGACAGTTCGTATATTAAACAGAATCCCAACGGAGACCCCTTCAAAATAAAGAAGGGGCTTAATAAGGAAGAAAAGGGATTATTAATGTGTGGTTTGATGTTATATTGCGGAGAGGGGAATAGAAATAATAAGCATGCAACTCAACTTGCAAATTTAGATCATCGGATTCTAAAGGTTTTTATAGGTTTTTTAAGAAAGATTTGTGGAGTAAATGAGAACAAGATTAGCTTAAATGTTCAGCTGTATAAAAAGTTTGATAGAGACGAAGCTTTGGAATATTGGTCAAAAACTTTACTGATTCCTAAGCCGCAGATAGTTATTTATCCTCACAAAGATAAAAGAAGTAAATTTATAGAGCAAAGGTCAAAATTTGGCATAGCGAGGATTCAGTTTAACAATTACAAATTAAAAAATTGGATAGAAAGACAATCGGATTATTATTTAGATAAATTTAGTTAATAGGAAAAGCATATCGTATATGCCATTAGCCATATGCGATATGCCATAAGCCAATTATGGACTTAGATACCCTACGACATTCCTGTTCGCACGTGATGGCCGAAGCGGTCAAGAGTTTATGGCCGGAGGCCAAGCTCGGCATCGGCCCTTCCATCGAAGACGGGTTTTATTACGACTTTGATAAGAAGGAGCCGTTTTCCGACGAGGATTTAGCGCGCATTGAAGATAAGATGCGCCAGATTATCGCAGGGAATAAACCTTTTGTCAGAGAAGAGATTAGCAAAAAAGAGGCGCTGGATTTATTCAGCAAATTGCGCGAGGATTACAAGATTGATCTGATCAATCGGATCCCTGACGAGCGAGTCTCTCTTTATAAAACCGGCGATGATTTTTTGGACCTCTGCCGCGGGCCGCATGTGCAATCTACCGGCCGGATAAAGGCCTTCAAATTGCTCTCGGTAGCGGGCGCCTACTGGCATGGGATCGAAACCAATCCCATGCTGCAGCGTATCTACGGCACCTGTTTTGAAACAGAGCAGGAGCTCGAAGAGTATTTAAAGAATATTGAAGAGGCCAAGGAGCGCGACCACAGAAAACTCGGGCCGCAACTGGGATTTTTTGATATCTATCACGAAGAGGCTGGGGCCGGCCTGGTATTTTATCACCCCAAGGGGGCCTTGTTACGCAAGATCATTGAGGATTACGAAAAAGAGGAGCATTTGAAACGCGGCTACCAGATGGTGATCACTCCGCATATTATGCAGGCAGAGTTGTGGAAGACCTCGGGGCACTACGATTACTATAAAGAAAATATGTATACCTTGAAGGTCGAAGATAAAGAATTTGTGCTCAAGCCTATGAATTGCCCCGGGCACATCCTGATCTATAAATCCAAGACCCGCAGCTACAGAGACCTGCCGATTAGATTTTTCGAGTTGGGTACGGTCTACCGCAATGAAAAGGCGGGAGTTTTGCACGGGCTTTTGCGCGTGCGGGGGTTTACCCAGGACGATGCGCACATATTTTGTACCCCGGAGCAACTCACCCCCGAGATAAAATCCGTTATAGATTTTGTTTTTGATACGATGAAGGTTTTTGGATTTGACGCGCTGGGTATTGAGTTAAGCACCCGTCCGGAAAAATATATCGGCTCGGATGAAGATTGGCAGCGGGCGACCTCAGCCTTGGAGGACGCCCTTAATGCCAGGGGCTTGCATTATGAGGTCAATGAAGGAGAGGGGGCTTTTTACGGGCCCAAGATCGATATCAAGCTCAAAGATGCCTTGAAGCGCAAGTGGCAGTGCGCGACCATCCAGTGCGATTTTGCCCTGCCCAAAAGATTTAATCTTGCGTACGTAGATTCGGACGGCAAAGAACAACAGCCGATCATGCTGCACCGGGTGCTCCTGGGGAGCCTGGAGCGTTTTACCGGGGCCTTGCTCGAGCATTACAAAGGCAACCTGCCGTTGTGGCTCTCTCCGGTGCAGGTAGTCATTATACCGATCAAGGAGACGCTGGCAGAAAGCGCGTTAAAGATCAAGAACACGTTGTTGGCAAATTCCATCAGGGCAGAGATAAACGCGCAGAACGAGACCCTCAATAAAAGGATCCGCCAGGCGGAGATGGAAAAGGTACCATATATATTAGTATTAGGAGAGCGCGAGGTAAAAAACGGTACGGTTGCGGTCAGGAAAAAAGGCGAAGGCGACAAAGGAAGCGTGCCTTTAGAAAAATTTATTGAAGAGATCAAAGCGCAGATAAGAGACCGCGTATAAAATAATTAGACGATAAAAAGAAAGGGAGGTGGTTGCTATAAAGAAATTTTTCCGGGTTAACGAAAAGATCCGTGTCCCGCACGTACGCTTGATCGGGTCGGACGGTGGCCAGCTGGGTATTGTACCCATAAACAAAGCTTTGGAGCTTGCGGCGCAAGCAGATCTGGATCTGGTTGAGGTCGCGCCCGCTGCCGCTCCGCCGGTATGCCGGATCATCGATTTCAGCAAATTTAAATACGACCAGGAGAAAAAAGAGCGCGAGGCAAAAAAACACCAGAAACAAGGCAAGCTTAAAGAGATCAGGCTTAAGCCGAACATCGACGAGCACGATTATCAGACGAAACTAAAACAGGCCGTCACGTTCTTGAACAAAAAAGACAAGGTCAGAATCAACCTATTTTTCCGCGGAAGGCAGATGGAACACCTGGACCTGGGCAGGAAGATTCTGGACAAGTTTATGCTGGATACCCAGAATAGCGGAGAAGTGGAAAAGAATCCTTCGATGGAAGGAAAGATCATGTCCCTGGTGATCGCGCCTAAATAGGTAATCCTTGTCGCACAAATTCACACCGGTCATTAACCATAAAACAGAAAGGCGTCTTGCGGGCGCCTGACGCGCGCAAAAAAGGAGTCAGGGGTTCCGTATAGGGCGACTATTGATACCATGCCAAAATTAAAGACGAAAAAGGGAGTTGCCAAAAGATTTAGACTTACCAAAAAAGGGAAACTCAAATACTCAACCGGCGGCAAAAGCCATCTTCTGACAAGCAAGCAGGGTGAACGGCTAAGGCGCCTGAGAAAATCCAAGACCATC
>JAPLLV010000055.1 GCA_026387405.1 Candidatus Omnitrophota bacterium | reverse complement strand
AATTGGACTTTTAACGGGGAGACCTTTCGCATACCCAACCGTTATTATGCTATTTATCAACCCAATGATAAATGGACCTTTATCTGCGGAGTGGCATTTTTCCCGGAGTATGAAGATTCGGTATTACCGGTGGCAGGCTTTATATATAAGCCAAACGATAAATTGGTCTACAACATCACCCCGAACCGGCCCAATATTACTTACGCGCTTAGCGATAAGACCAGCATATTTATCGAAGGGGGCCGTTTGTTCGAGGAGTATATGGTTACCAGAGAAAGTTCCAAGAACGTTAAATTGCATTATGTGCAGGAACATCTTGGCTGCGGCGCCAGATTTAAGCTCAATAAGTTCACCGAGGCCTCCGTATCGACCGGCGGGGTTTTCAACCATTATTTGAGGTATAGGGATTCCGGAGGGAAAGTCAGCATAAAGAACGGTTTGTATACGGAGTTCAGGATACAGATGAATATATAATAATGCTTGATAAGTCTATTCGGATACTGAATTTTGACGATAGCGTAGTAAAACAGAAAAAGCTTCTCGCGAAGTATAATAATGATATTTTAGATTTAAAATATCTGGGGCCGCGGGCGCGGTATTATTCGACGGGTAAGGTTCGTAATACCATAGAGCTCCGGATACGCGGTTCGCAAAGAGATTCAGTGACTTTTTTAGGCTCAGGCGATTTTCACCATATCAGCGAAATATTGATCAGCCAGTTTAGCGAACCGATAAACGTAATAGTCTTTGATTTTCATCCGGACTGGGATAACGCCCTTGTGCGTTACGGGTGCGGTTCATGGGTGAACGAGATCTTAAAAAGAAGGAATGTCTCTAAAGTATTTCTAATCGGAGTATCGTCGCCCGATATAGATAGCTTTGATATCCAATCAGGGAATCTGGGTTCTCTGAAAGGGAGCAGGGTTGAGATCTATCCTTACGAGCACGCCCCCTCAAGGACATTTATGAAGAAGATACCGCAAAACGTCTCAATGAACGTTGAAAAAGGGCTTTTCTTTAATAGGATACACTGGAAGGAGCTTAAGAATATGGATCCGGACGATTTCTTCCGGCAGATACTGAGTCGTATTTCCGTAAAAGAGACCTATATTTCTATAGATAAGGATTGCCTAAAACAGGACTCCGCCCTGACAAATTGGGAGGAAGGGAAATTCCCGCTGGATGAGCTTTTGCCGCTATTAAAGCAAATAAAGGAAAACCTGGATATAGTGGGTATGGATATAGCGGGAGACTATTCTCCTATTTACCTAAATAGTATAGTCAAGAAAGCCGTTTCTTATCTTGACCACCCAAAAGCGGTCAAGGCCGCCGCGCTGCCGGAGGCGCTCGTCACTTCCCTGAACGAAGAGACCAACCTAAAACTCCTTCAGTTTATGAACTAGATTCAGGGATGTTTCCCCTAAAGCGCTTGACAAATTCAGACAATGTGTTATAAAAAGGTACAATACGGGCTGTTAACAATAGAAAAGACGTTCGTAAGAACGTCTTTTTGACTAATAAGCTTTCCCTATGCTTAGCGATCAATTAATACAGAATAACCTCACTGAGCTGATAAGGCAATGGGGTGATTTTGGCGTATTCGCGGCTATGTTCCTGGAATCAAGCGTAATACCGATACCTTCGGAGGTGATCATCGTAGGCGCCGGGGCCATAGGGATCTCAATGTTCTCCATAATGATATTCGGCGCTTTGGGTTCCACGCTCGGCGCTATGGTGGGTTATGCGTTGGGTAAATACGGGGCTATGCCGGTGATCTTGAAGTTCGGCAGGTTCGTGCTCATAAAACCGCACCATATTTATAAAGCAGAGGCCTTTGCCAAAAAATACGGGATAAGGAGTGTGATCATAGGCAGGATCCTTCCAATAGTCCCTTTCAAGGTATTTTCTATCGCGGCAGGCATGACCGGTATTCCTTTTGGCGCCTTTGTAGTGTGTACGATGATCGGCGTATTGCCGAGAATATTCATCCTGGCCCTTTTCGGGAACTGGATGATGAAATATAAAAAACCGCTTTTATTGGCTTTGGCTGCCGTGGTTCTGATATTTTTGGCGATTAAAATAACAAGGATGCTTTATAATGGCAAGCAAAAAAATAATAGGGAGGTAGCTTAAATGTCGTTATGGCAATTGATCAGGGTCGGCGGCTTCACCATGTATGTCCTTTTGTCCTGCTCCGTATTATCGCTCGCTATCATCATTGAAAGGTGCATGTATTACCGCAGAAGGTCTAAATTTAAAAGAACGGATTTCATGGCGCTCATCCGCGGCGCATTAAAAAAAGGCAATATAAAAGAGGCCCTGGAAATATGCAATAATACGGATACGCCTTTTTCCAGCGTCGTCTTCGCGGGGCTTAACCTGCACGGCCATAGCGAAGTAGTGATATCGAATACGATGGAGAGAGAGGTGACTATAGAGACGACTAAATTGGAGCGCTTTACCAGTGTAGTCGGTACCATCGGAAGCACGGCGGTTTATATAGGCCTTTTTGGCACTGTCTTAGGTATAATCAGGGCCTTTCGCGATATTTCTATGGCCGGCTCAGGCGGTATAAGCGTGGTCATAAACGGCATATCCGAGGCGCTGGTCTGCACTGCGGCAGGGCTTTGCGTGGCGGTTCCGGCAGTCATCGCTTACAACTATTTTGTGAAAAGAGTGGACGGCTGCATTACGGATATGGAATTATGCGCTTCTGAAACACTGGATCTATTGAATGTAAAGTTGAGATGAACCCCGCACCTTCTAAGAATTCATTTTGTTAAGTAAGAAGGTTAGGGTGTTTAATCAACAGCTTTTGAATAAAAAAGAAGGTGCGGGGTGAACAGGAGAGCCAGAAAACAGGGATTGGTCGCCGAGATAAACATAACGCCGTTTACGGATGTCATCCTTGTATTATTGGTTATTTTCATGATCACTACTCCTTTGATCTCCCAGTTAGGCCTTAAGGTGAAGCTCCCCGAATCGAAAAGCGGCAAGTCTATGGAGGCCGCGGCCAGGCAGACGCAAGTCGATATAACTATAACTAACGAGGGATTGATTTATTTAGAAGATAAGCTTGTTACAAGAAAAGAGCTTAAGGAAAAGATCAGCGTATTGCATCAAAACTATCCTAATCTAAGCGTTGTTTTACGTTCCGACAGGTTAGTCAAATTCAAGGATATCGTCGTCGTAATTGATACCTTAACTGAACTGGGAATAAGTAATCTTAACATCGCAGCAATAGCCGAATAGGAGAAGGGAGAACATTTAACATGTTAGGTCTAGTGCACACAACTTTGTTTGAAACCTTTGCCATCTGGGGGGTACTTTGCGTTGCCTTCCTGGGGCTGGGGTACGCGGTTTTACTCAGGACCCAGGTGATGAAGAAAGATAAAGGCACGGAACGTATGCAGGAGGTATGGTTTGCAATACGCACAGGCGCAGACGCATATCTGGGGCGGCAGTTAAAAAGCATACTCCCCTTTATTATTATCCTCACGGGGGTATTGTTCTTTTCCGTATATGTCATTCCGCCAAGCGGCGAGGCCTTGGAGCGTTTTAAGAATTTTAGCCCGGACATGGTGCGGATGATTGTTGGGATGGGCCGCGCCATCGCCTTTGTGATGGGCGCTTTCTTCTCGCTTATGGTGGGGCAGTTGGGTATGCGTATGGCCGTTGAAGGGAATGTCCGCGTGGCTCAAGCCGCGCGCAGCAGTTTTTCCGAGGCCTTGAAGATCGCTTACAGGACAGGCACCATCACCGGTATGCTTACCGACGGCCTTGGCCTGTTAGGCGGGACCATAATATTCATTGTGTTTGGCATTGCGTCGCCGGACGTTTTGTTAGGTTTTGGTTTCGGCGGGACGCTCCTGGCTTTATTCATGCGCGTCGGCGGAGGTATCTTTACTAAGGCGGCGGATGTGGGGGCGGATCTGGTGGGAAAAGTGGAAAAGAACATCCCCGAGGACGATCCCAGGAATGCCGCGGTCATTGCCGACCTGGTAGGAGATAATGTCGGCGATTGCGCGGGTATGGCAGCGGATATCTTCGAGTCTTATGAAGTAACTATCGTTTCGGGATTGATCCTGGGTCTTGCTCTTGTATCCATAACCCACCAGTTGAAATGGATCATCTTTCCTTTATTGGTGCGCGGCATCGGGGTGCTTTCCTCGATCATCGGGACGTACCTGGTAAAGGGGAAAACCGGCGATAGGGCAAGCGATGCGTTTTCCAGCATCAACCGGGGATTTTATGCCTCTGCCGGTATTTCCATGGTGGCATTCCTGTTCCTGGCCCACTTTTATATGCACGAGTGGAGGGCTTTTTTCTCCGTGGGCGTCGGTATATTGCTGGCCATCGTTATAGACGAGATCACCAAATATTTTACGCATACACATAATGCGCCGGTTAAAGAAATAGCGGGTTCTTCCCGGACCGGTTCAGCTACCCTGATCTTGCGCGGCCTATCCATAGGATTCGAGTCCAGCGCATGGCAGTTCGTGGTTATAGCCGTGACCATCCTGGCGGCAGTCCTCTTATATCGGGGCCAACCCGTAGTATTTGTTTTGTACGGGGTGGCGATGACCGGCATAGGTATGCTTACCCTGACCGGAAACAATGTGGCCATGGATTCCTTTGGCCCTATCTCTGATAATGCCAATGGCATAGGAGAGATGGCTCATCTTGAACCGCAGGCGCGCCAGATCATGGCGGACCTGGATGCCGTGGGTAATACCACCAAGGCGATCACCAAGGGCGTTGCCATTGGTTCCGCGGTGATCGCGGCAGTGTCTCTATTCGGCTCTTTTTTAACGGATGTGACTAAGGTGCAGGCGCAGATGGGCGTCGGAGAGTCCTTGCGCCTTCTTTCCACCGGCATACGCGTTTCAGAGCCGATCGTTTTTATCGGCCTGCTTCTCGGCGGGGCAATACCCTGTTTATTCTCCGCTCTGACCATTAATTCAGTTGCCAGGGCAGCGGCATTGATCGTAGAGGAAGTGCGTCGTCAATTCCGTATCCCGGGGCTGATGGAAGGCAAGGTAAAACCAGATTATAAACAGGCAGTGGATATTTGTACCATCTCCGCGCAGAAAGAGCTTATGGGTTTAGCCCTGATAGCCGTGATCAGCCCGATATTGATCGGGATGCTTTTGAGCGTAGAGGCATTAGGCGGATTCCTGGCAGGAGTAATTTTATCAGGGCAGCTTTTGGCGGTATTTATGGCTACTGCCGGCGGCGCCTGGGATAATGCCAAGAAGACCATCGAAGACGGCCTCTACGGAGGAAAGGGTTCAGACGCGCACAAGGCTTCTGTTGTGGGAGATACGGTGGGGGATCCTTTAAAAGATACGGCAGGCCCGGCCTTAAACCCGATGATCAAGGTCATTAACCTGGTTTCCCTGCTTGCCGCGCCTATCCTTATACACTATAATAGGGGCGACATACGGGTCATCGCGGCGATAGTCTTATGCACGCTTTTGATCTTCGGCGCTATCCTGTATTCTAAACATGGGAGGCTGACATTCAGGAATTACAGGAAAGGAGAATTCTAACTTGGAATCTGAGACACCGCTGTTCCAAAGAATAAAAAATCTATTGCTGGGCAGGTCGCGCAATCCGCAGGATCTGGGCATCTTTTACAAGCTTTCCTTGATAGCCTTTTTTGCCTGGGTGGGGCTGGGGGCGGATGGCCTGTCTTCTTCCTGTTACGGACCTCAGGAAGCATTCCTGGCATTGCACGGCCACATATATCTAAGTATATTCGTAGCTATCGGCACGGTCCTGACTATATTTATTATCACTTCAAGCTATTCGCAGATCGTCGAGCTTTTTCCTCACGGCGGCGGCGGCTACCTGGTTGCCAGCAAATTATTATCTCCCACCATAGGAATGATCTCCGGCTGCGCCCTGCTTATTGATTACGTGCTTACGGTTACGGTTTCCATTGCCAGCGGCGCGGACGCCATATTCAGTTTTCTCCCTGCGCAATGGTATCCATACAGGCTTGATTTTGCTATCTTGATCGTTTTTACCCTTATCTATTTGAATATGAGGGGGGTAAAGGAATCGGTCCTTCCTCTTGTGCCGATATTCCTAACCTTTCTCGTTACCCATTTTTTTATAATCTGTTTCGCGTTTTTTAGGCATGCCCCGCATTTGGGGGAGATAGGGATTGCAGCAAAGTCGGATATTCACAGCGCTGTTTCCCAGGTTGGTTTTTTTGGGGTGTTTTTTCTGATCATGCGTTCTTATAGTATGGGCGCGGGAACCTTTACCGGTATCGAGGCCGTCAGTAACGGGATCCCCGTTTTAAGGGAGCCTAAGGTGCAGACGGCAAAGCGCACTATGCGCTATATGGCTATTTCTCTTTCTTTCGTGGTTATGGGATTGATGATCGCCTATATATTTTATGGTATAGGCCCGCAGCACGGCAAGACCCTTAACGCCATTCTTCTGGAGCGGATTGCCGGCGGGTGGGGCAGATTCGGCTTCTTCCTTATCCTTATTACCCTTATTTCAGAAGCCACGCTTCTTTTTGTAGCCGCGCAAACCGGATTCTTAGACGGCCCAAGGGTATTGGCGAATATGGCGCAAGACCGCTGGTTTCCCGCAAGGTTCTCCAGTTTGAGCGACAGGCTGGTGATCCAAAAAGGGATACTCATCATGGGGCTTTTGTCCGCGTTATTGATGTTTTTGACCCATGCCTCTGTGAGGTTCCTGGTTATACTTTATAGTATCAACGTATTTATTACCTTTGTCCTTTCCCAGTTGGGCATGGTGCGCCACTGGTGGATTGCCAGGGGTAAAGTAAAGAAATGGGTCAGGAAGATTACCATAAACGGGGTGGGTTTACTGCTTTGTTCTTTTATACTCATCTCTATGATAGTCATGAAATTCAATGAAGGAGGGTGGATTACATTATTTATCACTGCCATATTAGTCCTCCTGGCTGTCCTTACCAAGCGGCATTACCATAAGATCGCCAAACAACTGCACCGGCTTAATAGTCTTGCGGTTGCCGTTCAATTGCAAGAATCTGCCGCGCAAGGTTTGAAAGAGGCGCCGCCATTTGAACCGCAGGCAAAGACCGCGGTCCTATTAGTGAACGGATTCAACGGTATGGGGCTGCATACCCTTTTTGGGGTGATCAGATTGTTCGGGAATGTATTTAAAAATTTTGTATTTATGGAAGTGGGGATGGTAGACGCGGGGAATTTCAAGGGTGTGCAAGAGATGGAAAACCTGGAAAGCCAGGTAGATAAGGATCTGAACCGCTACGTAAACTTTATGAAGCAGCAGGGCTACCACGCTGAAGGGATCTCCGTGATCGGCGTTGATGTGGTGGATCAGATCAGCCAGATCACTCCCCGGATCCTGGAGCGTTTTCCAAACTCCGTCTTTTTCGGAGGGCAGCTAGTCTTTGAAAAAGATTCACTTTTTTCTCCGTTGTTCCATAATTATACGGTTTTTACTTTACAGAAGAGATTATATAGACAGGGTATACCTTTCGTTATATTGCCGATACGGGTTTAGCAGGGTAGATGTTATGTGGTAGTCTGGAATATCCAGGGCTATGATCGCAGCGGGTGAGCATAGCCTTTTTGCTGTAGAAAGCAGCACACTGCCCAATTTTCCCACGAGGGAACACCGGCGCAATTCAGATAAGCGCCGGGCGCCTAATCTGGGCCAGGTGTCTGTGTAGGCATCTGATTCTATCAGGTACCCAAAGGAGGGGATATGAAAAAATTATTGCATATTATTGCTACCCCCAGAGGAGAGGAATCTAGGACGCTACAGGTGAGTGGAAAGTTCCTGGATACTTTTAAGGAAAAACACGCCGATTGGGTGGTAGAGGAATTAGACCTGACCAGGGAGGTTCTGCCGTCTCTGACCGTTAAAAGGGTTGACGGTAAATACGTTCTACTGGGAGGAAAAGACCTTTTTGGCGGATTAAAAGAGGCCTGGGAGGATATTATCCTGCATATTGAAAGATTCACCTCAGCCGATGCCTATCTTATAAGTACCCCCATGTGGAATTTCAGTATCCCTTATACCCTCAAACAGTATATAGATATCATCGTGCAGCCGAAATACCTTTTCCGCTATACCGCAGGCGGGGTGGAAGGATTAGTGAAGAACAAAAAGATGATAGTGATAGCCAGCCGCGGCGGTGACTATAATTCCGGGACTATGCGCGCCTTTGATTTCCAGGAGCCTTACCTGCGCGCGGTGTTCGGGTTTGTGGGGATCACGGATATTGCGTTTGTCATTGCCCAACCCATGGATATGGGGCCGGATATGCAGAAAGAAAAAATTTTGTTGGCCCAAAAGCAGGCGCAGGAACTGGCAGCTCAATTTTAACCGCATATTTGAAGAAGGGGGAGGGTTTTGAAAGGAGCGGATATGCCGAAAATGTCAATCAGGTTTCCGATAAACTAGGATACGAGAACGCGGAATCATTTATCAGGCAGTTTAAGAAATTCACCCGTTTTACGCCAACCGAATACCGCAAGAAAATATTAAAAGTCAGGCTATCGGCTAAAAAGAAAAAAGCAACAAAGAAAACCGGGAGGAAAAAGGGCAAATAGCGCCGGAATTTTATTCACTAACGGGGTTTACAAATACCAATTTTCAATATATAATGGAACACAGTTGGAAAGGCATGCGGCGGATAGACCCACGCGATGAAAAGAAAAGAAGACCTATACAAACATATTAAAACCGGGGCATTGCTTTCTACTATACCTTTTATATTGGTATGGAATCCGGTGGGGGGATATTTTATCGGCGCGTATCTTAAGGATAGGTTTGGTTCGGGGAATTATATTGTATTCATCTGTATTGGTCTGGGATTTGCGATAGGCATAAGCGAGACGATTAAAATAATCATGCTGCTCGCCAAAGACAGCCAGGGAAAATGATCGAAAAAAGCTTAAGTCACACCGAGTTGCCGAATTTTATAACCCTCCTGGAAGAGAAATTTCCCAATTGCCGCTGGCTGTCTCACCTCGCCTATTATGAGAACATAGTATTCTCACTTATTGTTGCCGGGATCATTTGTCTGGCGGTATTCGAGGTTACCCGTAAGAAAAGAGGTTCTCCCGGCAGGCTGCAGATCGCTCTGGAGATCTTTGTCGGCGCTGTCGATGATTTTCTTTCAGGTATACTTGGCCCTAAGGCTCGCAGCTATACGCCATTTATAGGAACTTTGTTCATTTATATACTTAGCATGAACCTTTTTGGCCTCATCCCTTTTATGAAGTCTGCGACCTCCAGCTGGTCAACTACCCTGGCATTGGCATTGTGTGTTTTTGTGTACGTTCAGTACGCCGCTTTTAAGGAATTGCGGTTTCGCGGCTACATAGACCATCTATTGGGAAGGCCGAGGGGTTTCCTTGCCTTTTCGGTAATATTCCCCCTGATGATGTTTTTCCTGCACATACTTTCTGAATTGGTAAGGCCGATAAGTCTTTCGCTTCGTCTGCGCAGCAATATCTGGGGAGACGATATGCTTATAGCGGTCATATCGGGCTTAGGCCTTAAGGCAGTGCCGCTCTTATTATTCAGCACGCTTCTGGTGATAATAGCTTCTATTGTCCAGGCAGGGGTCTTTTGCCTTTTGACAACCATATATTTTACGCTTATAATTGAGCATGAGGAAAGTTAGAAGAAGGAGAGATCCCGCGCATAGCGCGGGACAAAACAAAAGCAGACCGCCAGAGGCAGCTTTTGTTTTGGGAAGATACTTATTAACGAGGAGGGTTCAAAATGGATTATAAAGTAGCACTGGGGATCACGTTACCTCTTGCGGTAGCGATAGCTGCTTTTGGTTCGGCGTTGGGGTTAGCCAAAGCGGTGAGTTCAGCGATGGAGGCAACCGGAAGGCAGCCCGAGGCGTCCACTAAGATACTCATCGCCATGGCAACCGGATGCGCCTTTATCGAAGCCCTGACTATCTATGCGTTGGTTTTTGCCTTTTCCCTGGCAGGGAAAATCTGACAGTCGATTAAATCAATATGGAACTTTTAAAATTATTAAGCGCAAGTGAGATATTCGCTCAAGTAGTAAGCTTTCTCATACTATTGTTCGTCTTGCGGATCTTCCTCTGGAAGCGGATACTTAAAGTTTTGGATGATAGGAAAGAGAAGATCGCCTCTGAATTCAAGGGGATCGAAGAGGGAAAGCTCGAGGTAGAAAAATTAAAGTCTGATTATGAGGCAAAACTCAAGACGATCGAAGATACCGCCAAGGCCAAGATCCAAGAGGCGATTAATGAAGGCGAAGAGATCCTGGGAAAGATGCGCAAAGACGCGCAGGAAGAAGGGCGTAAAGTCATTGAGGACGCAAAGGCCGGTATCAAATATGAGATCGCCAAGGCCAGGGAGGATCTGAAAGATGAAATAATCGGGCTGGTATTAAGCGCCGCCGAAGAGGTCCTCCAGCAGAAGATCACCGAAAAAGAAGACAAAAAAGTAGTGGAAGACTTTATTGAAAGAGTAGATAAAGTGCAATGAAAGAAAAGATCATCGCGAAAAGATACGCCGAGGCATTTATAGGTTATGCCGGCGAGTATATGGGCATCGCAGAATCCATAGACGAAATCAAGAAGCTTAGAGGGGTTGTCCGCGACAATCCGCAGATGCGGGAGTTTTTGAGTAATCCCGGGATCCTGGATGCGGAGAAAGGCGACTTTATAGACAGCGTTTTTAAAGAAGGCTTTTCGCAGGAATTAAGGAATTTTTTGAAGTTGCTCGTAGCAAAAGAACGCACCGAGTTGTTGATCGACATTGCTGATTATGTCAGGGTCAATTATACCCACGTAGGGGGGGTAGATGCCCTTTTAAAATGCGCTTACCCTTTGGAATTGGAGAATATCAGGGAGATCAAAAAAAGGCTGGAAGATAGATTTCGGATGAAAATGAATTTATATTTGGAATTGGATGCCGACCTTCTGGGCGGGGTACAGGTAACAATAGGTAATGTCATAATCGATGGTTCGCTAAGAAGGCGGCTTGAAGACCTGAATGTGAAGCTTAAGGGAGTAAGGATAATATAAGATGGAAATAAGGCCGGAAGAGATCACGTCGATAATAAAAAGAGAGCTGGAGAAATATAAGACCCGGTTAAGGACTGAATCTATAGGGAGGGTTATCCAGGTGGGAGACGCCATCGCGCGCATATACGGCCTTGATGACGTGATGATAGGAGAGTTGATAGAATTTAAGAATGATGTCCTCGGCATGGTCTTGAACCTTGAAGAGGATAGCGTGGGAGCGGTAATATTCGGCCCGGATAATCCGGATAGGAATATAAAAGAGGGTGAGATCGTCAAAAGGACGGGCAAGATCGTTCAGGTGCCGGTTGGTGCCGGGCTTATCGGGCGGGTAGTAAACGCGTTGGGACGTCCTGTTGACGGTAAAGGCCCGATAGCCGCGGACAGATTCCGTCCGCTGGAGTCCAGGGCTCCGAACGTGATCGAACGCCAGCAGGTCAAAGAGCCCATGGAAACCGGCATTAAGGCTATCGACTCCATGATCCCCATAGGCCGCGGTCAGCGCGAACTTGTAATAGGGGACAGGCAGACCGGGAAGACGGCGATCTGCATCGATACCATAATCAATCAAAAGAATAAAAACGTTTATTGTATTTATGTGGCAATAGGACAAAAGATCTCTGATGTGGTGGCTGTGGCGGAAAAGCTGCAGAAGTACGGCGCGATGGAGTACACAACCGTGGTCAGCGCTTCAGCCAGGGCCAGCGCGTCCTTGCAATATTTAGCCCCTTATGCCGGATGCGCCATGGCAGAGGAGTTTTTGTATTCCGGCAAACACGCCTTGATCATTTACGATGATCTCTCAAAACACGCGCAGGCGTATCGGCAGATATCCCTTCTATTAAGAAGGCCTCCGGGCAGGGAGGCTTATCCCGGAGATATATTTTATCTGCATTCCCGGCTCCTCGAGCGCGCGGCAAAATTAAGAGATGATCTTGGCGGGGGGTCCCTTACGGCCATACCGATAGTAGAGACCCAGGCAGGGGACATATCCAGCTATATACCCACAAACGTGATCTCGATCACCGACGGACAGATATATCTGGAGAGCGACCTTTTTTACGCGGGGGTGCGTCCCGCCGTAAACGTAGGTCTGTCGGTTTCGCGGGTGGGAGGCAAGGCCCAGACCCAAGCCATGCGGGCGGTTGCGGGTCAATTAAGGCTGGACCTGGCGCAATACCGGGAATTGGCCGCCTTTACGAAATTCGGCTCGGAGATGGATAAGTCAGTGCAATTCCAATTGAACCGCGGGGAGAGGATGGTCGAGATCCTTAAACAGGACCAATATGACATGCTTTCTCTGGACAGGCAGGTAATGATTATCTATGCCGGAGAGCAGGGCCTGCTGGATAATCTTCCAGTAGCCTCCATAAAAAAATTCGAGTCGGGATTATATCAGTTTATGCAAAAGAATTATCCTGCAATAGGGAAGGAGATAGAAAGCAGTAAAGTCCTAGAGGGGGCTTTAAAAGAGCGGCTTAATATTGCCGTTGTAGAATTTAAAAATAGCTTTTCGCCCTGATATAAACAAATGACGCAGTCTCTTAGGCAGATAAAATCAAGGATACGCAGCATAGTAAATACGGAGAAATTGACTCGGGCGATGGAGATGGTGTCGGTTTCAAAGTTAAAGTCCGCTCAACGCGCTCTGGGCCATTCCAGAGAATATTGTTTGAGCCTTGAGCAGGTCTTGCGTAATCTTTTAGCCAGTTTCAAGAAAGAGGCGCACCCTTTGCTGGAAGAGAGGGTAAATAAAAAAAGCCTGGCTTTATGCGTGATAACCTCCGACACGGGCCTTTGCGGCAGTTATAATCACAGCGTAATCCAGGCGGCCCAGGATTTCTTAGGGAAGACCGGGGGGCGCGAGATAAAGTTAATAACCGTGGGTAAAAAGGCTTCAAACTATTTTAAAAGAACGGGGCTCGATACATACCTTGCTTATGGAGAATTTTACGGCCGTTATTCCAGGGAAGCCTGCGATAAAATCACCGGCGATTTAACCGATATGTTCTTAAAACGGGAAACGGATGAGGTGTACGTTGCTTATATGAATTTTGAATCTCCCTCAAGATACGCCCCGGCCCTGGATAGGCTTTTAAATGTCAGGGTCGCCGACGGGAAGGAATTAGATTATATTGTGGAGCCGGAGGCGCATTCTGTCTTAGAGGAACTCCTGCCGCTGCATGTTTTAAATAGAATGAGGGGGATCATTTTGAGCGCCTTTGCGGCAGAGCATGCGGCAAGGGTTATTGCTATGGGAGAAGCTACGGATAACGCGGATGAGCTTCTCGATGAATTAGTATTATTAAGGAACAAGGTGCGTCAGACTAACATTACCAGAGAGATAATCGAGGTTATTTCTACCGTGGAGGCCATGAAAGGTTAGGTTAAATGGGATACGGAAAGGTTATACAGGTTATCGGGCCAATCGTGGACATACGGTTCTCTGAACAAAACGAGGTACCGCAGCTTTTAAACGCCGTTAAGATCGAGGATAAAGAGAAAAATATCAATATAGTCCTTGAGGTGGCGCAGATCATCGGCAATAACACAGTGCGCTGCGTGGCGTTGGCGTCTACCGATGGTTTAAGCCGGGGGATGAAGGCCCAGGATTTAGACTCTTCTATAACAGTGCCCATAGGCTCTCAGACCCTGGGCAGGATGTTCAATGTTCTCGGAGAACCTATTGACGGCAAGGGCGCGCTTGCCAACCCCGAGATCAGGAATCAGATACATGAACCCTCGCCGACTTTTCAAGAACAGCGGCCGATATCCTCTGTCTTAGAAACCGGCTTTAAGGTGATCGATCTACTGGCTCCTTTTCCAAAGGGAGGGAAGATCGGACTTTTCGGAGGAGCGGGAGTCGGTAAGACGGTATTGGTTATGGAATTTATGCGCAACATCGCCCATGAACAGGGGGGTGTATCGGTATTTGCCGGGATAGGGGAGCGCACGCGCGAAGGGAACGAGTTGTGGGCAGAGTTGAATGAGTCGGATGTAGTTAAGAGCACATCGTTAGTATTTGGGCAGATGAATGAACCGCCGGGCGCGCGCTTACGCGCGGGGTTATCGGCGCTCACCATAGCCGAATATTTCCGCGATAAAGAGAGAAAAGACATACTGGTCTTCATAGATAATATCTACAGGTATATACAGGCCGGTTCGGAGGTATCTACTTTGTTAGGGCGCATGCCTTCCGCGGTAGGGTATCAGCCTAACCTGGCGACTGAGATCGCCCAGCTTGAGGAGAGGATTGCTTCTACGGCAAACGGATCCATTACTTCTGTCCAGGCCATATATGTCCCTGCCGACGACCTGACCGACCCCGCTATAGTAGCGACATTCACGCACCTGGATGCCAAGATCGTGCTTTCGCGGCAAATCTCAGAATTAGGCATCTACCCGGCAGCGGATCCCCTGGATTCCACTTCCAGGATCCTGGATCCGAGGATATTGGGTGATGAGCATTACACCACGGCGCTAAAGGTGCAGAAGATCCTTCAACGGTACAAGGACCTGAAAGATATCATTTCCATCCTTGGCATAGATGAATTATCCGATGACGACAAGCTGGCTGTCTATCGCGCCAGAAAGATCCAAAGGTTCTTTTCTCAGCCATTTTTTGTGGCAGAGGCGTTCACAGGCACGAAAGGGCGTTACGTAAAATTAAAGGATACTATTAAGGGATTTAATATGTTAGCGGATGGTAAACTCGACGATCTTCCAGAACAGGCTTTTTATATGGTCGGCACAATCGAAGAGGCGATGGAAAAGGCCGAGAAGATTAAAAAGTAATGGACAAGAAATTCCACATAGATATCCTTGCTGCCGATAAAGTAATATACAGGGGAGAGGTTATTTCTCTGGTTGCTCCCGGAGAGCTGGGTTATCTGGGAGTATTAGCCAATCACGCCCCGATCATCGCCAGGCTTACGAGCGGCAGGATAATATTAAAAGATACCTTTGGGAAGAGGGAAATTTTCAAATCCCAGGGCAGCGGTTTCCTGGAGGTTGTCAAAAACAGGGCCGTGATCCTTTTAGACTCTTAACGCAACGTCCCTCCGTATACCCCGAAGATTACTCCTGTTGTAGGCACCCCGCCTTATCGGAATGGCGGGTACGCCGCCTCCTGCGGCGAATTAAGTCAGTAAAAAGCGGAATCAGTCAGTTTACAAATTCCATATTTATATTATTATTGTATCATGAATAATGTAATAGAGGAGAACTTGATATGAAAAAGACGCTATTTTTAATTTTATCTCTCATGTTTTTATCCGGCTGCGCTACCTATTATCCGGTCAGGGTCAATGATTATCTTAATGCGACACGAACATCAATATCCCTTCATCCCGGGGCGTCGGTTTTCGTTTTAGAGAATAAAAACGAGAGAAATCCGATTTTTGACGCGGAGATCAAATCCAAGATTGAAAGGCTCCTGGCAGAAAAGGGATACAGGATAGCGTCTTCTGATTCGGCAGATTTGTATATTAGTTTTACATACTCGATAAGCTCGGGGAATAGCACGACAGAGGTGAGGCCTGTTTATAATCCGGGCGATACAGAGACCATCCAGACCTCTAAGTCAAACGGTAAGACCTCTACTTCGATAGTAACATTGCCGGGTTACACCACGTATGTCCCCTATAGAGTAACCGTTTATACCTCGACGCTTATTTTAAATGTACTCGATGCAAAGAGCCTAAGGGATGCCAACGAAAGGCAGATACTCTGGATAGGCGAAAATTCTACTACCGGTGAAAATCCGGTCCTTAGGGAAACCATAAACTACCTCCTGGTTGCCGCTTTCTTGCATTTCGGAGAGAGCACCGGTAAAAGCATAATCGCGAATATATCTGAAAATGACCCGCGGATAAAGGGGTTCTACGGTAAGGTTTATTAAGAAATAGAAGGCGGAACGGAAAGGATAAAGGTGAGATCAAATGGCAGACCTGAAAGAATTGATCCAAAGCGCGGATTGGAAGGCGGAAAAACATGTCCCGGTTATTGAGGCCCCGGATAAAGTAAAAAGGGGAGTAGTCTTTAAGGTCAACGTTATTATCGGCAAAGAGATAGCGCATCCGAATAAGACCGAACACCATATAAGCTGGATTGAGCTGTATTTTCATCCTCAAGGGGAAAAGTTTCCTTATCAGATAGGCAGAATGGAATTCTCTGCCCACGGCGCTTCAGTCAACGGCCCGGACACGAGCACTGTCTATACCCATCCGGAAGTATCGGCAAGCCTAAAGACAGACAAGGCAGGGACAATATATGCCGCCAGTTATTGCAATATACATGGGCTGTGGCAGAGCAGTAAAGAGTTAATAGTAGAATAGAACAAGGAGTTCATTGTGAAAGTTTTTGTCAACCCGGAAGTTTGTATTGGATGTACTTTGTGCACCCAGATCTGCCCGGAAGTCTTTAAGATGCATGAGGATAAGTCAACAGTATATGTAAATCCCGTGCCGGAAAAATTAAAGGATTCCTGCAGGCAGGCAGTGGAGAGTTGTCCTGTGAATGCCATCACGCAGGAAGGGTAAGGCCCAAAGCTATATGATAGACGAGATCAGCATTAAGATCGCCGGCGAAGCAGGGCAGGGCATGCAGACTATCGGTATAGTATTATGCCGGATATTTAAAAAAGCAGGTTATTACGTCTTTGCGAACCAGGATTATATGTCGAGAGTGCGCGGCGGGAACAATTTCTTTCAGTTGAGGCTCTCGAATAAGCCAATCTACTCCCCTCGTAAAAAATCAGAGATCATAGTCAGCCTGGACAAAAGAAGCGCCGGGTTATATAAAGAGGAGGCCGCCGATGGGGGAGTTTTGATCCTGGACAAAAAGAAATTCGGCATCACAGAAGAATGTCCGTGTTTTTTTGACGTCCCTCTTTATGATATAGCCCGCGGTATCGGCAGCGAGATTTTTGTTAATACTGTTTGCTGCGGTCTTATCCTGGCAATGGCAGGGATAGATTTTAAGTATCTGGAGGAGGCCGTAAAAGATACCTTTGGCGATAAAGGCGAGGATATGATCGCCAAGAATATTCTGGCTGCGCGATCCGGGTACGATTACCCGGAGAGTGATTTTAAGAATAAATTCCAGATAAAAGCCTTTGCTGCTGCCGAGACCTTGCTCATGGACGGCAACAACGCTGTTGCGCTGGGAGCGATAAGGTCGGGATGCAAATTTTATTCAGCCTATCCTATGACCCCCTCGACAAGCATTATGGACACGATCTCACACTTTGCCGATAAGTTCAATATTATAGTAGAGCAGGCAGAGGATGAGGTAGCAGCCATCAATATGATCATCGGTGCGTCATTTGCCGGAGTGCGCGCGATGACCGCCACTTCCGGTGGAGGATTCGCGCTGATGGTGGAGGGTTTGAGCCTCTCGGGAATGACAGAAACTCCCATTGTCGCTGTTGACGCCCAGAGGCCGGCACCGGCCACGGGATTTCCCACCAGGACCGAACAGGCAGACCTGGATTTTCTTATACATGCCGGGCACGGTGAATTCGCCAGGGTAGTGTATGCTCCAGGAACGCCTGAAGAAGCGTTTTACCTGACAATAAAGGCGTTCAATATCGCGGAAAAATATCAGGTGCCGGTTTTGATCATGACCGACCAGCACCTGGCGGATGCATACCGTAATATAGAGCCGTTCGATCTGAATAAGGCTAAGGTCCAAAGGCATATCATTTCCAGAGAGGATTCTAAAAAAATATCCGGCTATAAAAGATACCAGTTTACCGAATCAGGGGTGTCTCCCCGCGCCATACCGTCCTGGATAGATGATTGTATCTATGTTGACAGTGATGAGCACAATGAGGAAGGGCATATCACCGAGGATGCCGGGATGCGCATAAAGATGGTGAAAAAAAGATTTTATAAAAAAATGGCCGGGCTTAAGGAAGAAATAGAGAAGCCTGCCGTATATAATCTGGAAAAGGCAAAGACGGTTCTTATGGGTTTTGGTTCGACCTATGGCGTAATAAAAGAGGCCTGTGAGTCTCTGGGAAAAGACTTTGGCTTTGTGCACCTATCGCAGGTCTGGCCTTTCCCCACGGTGGATTTGAGCCTGTTATTAAAAGAAAAAAAGGACGTCTTGACAGTGGAGAATAACGCCGGGGGGCAGCTTGCCAGGCTTTTAGCGAGGGAGACCGGCATTAAGGTCAAACGTTCGATATTGCGGTATGATGGCAGGCCTTTTGATCTGGATTATTTGATCAAAAGGATAGAGGAGCTAGGATAAATGGATTCTAATGATTTTAAAAGTAATGACGAGATAACCTGGTGCCCGGGATGCGGGGACTTCGGGATCTTAAATTCCCTCAAGAAGGCCTTGGCCGCCTTGGGCAGGCCGCCCAAAGATATTTTGCTTGTATCGGGAATAGGGCAGGCGGCAAAGCTGCCCCATTATATAAAGGCTAATTGTTTTAACGGCCTTCATGGCAGGGCTATTCCGCCGGCGGTTGCGGCAAAGATCGCTAACCGTGATCTAACCGTCATTGTTACCACCGGTGACGGGGATTGCTATGGTGAGGGCGGTAATCATATTATGCATAATATAAGGAGAAATGTGGATATAACGGTTATCGTGCACAATAACCAGGTCTACGGATTGACCAAAGGCCAGGCCTCGCCTACTACTGATCTGGGTTTTCTGACTAAGGTCCAGGTGCATGGCGTGGTCATGGAACCCCTGCATCCCCTGGAGATGGCGATCGCCCTGGGGTGCGGATTCGTGGCCAGGGGGTATTCCGCCGACTCCGAACATCTGTCCTGGTTGATACAGGAAGGCGTAAAACACAGGGGTTTTGCCTTAATAGACGTGTTGCAGCCGTGCGTTACTTATAACAAAAAGAATACTTATGAGTGGTACACAAAACGGGTGTACAAACTAAATGACGATGCCTCATACGATCCCGGAGATAAATATGCGGCATACCGCAAGGCCGCGGAATGGGGGGATAAGATTCCTCTGGGGATAATCTACAGGGCCGAGAAAGAAACTTATGAAGACAGAAGGGGTATTAACAAAATTCCGCCCCTGATAGAAGAAGATATTAAAGATATCGACATAAGCGCCGCGCTTAAAGAATTTATTTAATAAACTGGAGGGGAGAAATGAAAAAGATAGCATTGTTATTAACGTTTATTTTCCTGGCGGTCAGTACAATAGCCTATGCGCATCCGCCGCGTGATATCAAGATAACTTTTGATCCGGGGACCAAAATGCTGCAAGCGGTCATTTACCACGATGTAGCTAATCCCGCGAACCATTACATCAAAAAAGTGGACGTGTCTTTAAACGGAAAAGGAATAATCGAACATACCCTTTCCCGGCAGGATAATTTTAATACCCAGACCGTTACCTATCTTATCCCCGACGCAAAAGACGGCGACGTGCTTGCCGTAGAAGGCTACTGCAATATCAGCGGGGTATTACAGAAGCAAATCACAGTACAATCCAGAAAATAATCGCCAGATCCAGATGCCAAAGGCAAAAATAATCTGTACCTTGGGACCTGCCTCAAGCCGGGCAGGTATCCTGCTTGAGATGATGCGCGCCGGTATGGATATTGCCAGGTTGAATTTTTCCCACGGCAGCCTTAAGGCGCACCTCAATCGGATACGTATTATAAGAGGGCTAAACCTAAAACATCATCGCAACACAAAGCTGTTAGGGGATTTAGAGGGTTATCGCTTGAGGATTGGAAGGCTTAAAGGCGGCGTGCCGCTTAAGGTTAGGAAGGGTCAGGTCATCTGGTTGACCACCGAAAGCACTCAAGGAGACGGTAACCTTATTCCCTTTGATTATAGGGGTCCTTTGGCCAGGCTCAAGATCGGGCAATATATTTATATCGATGACGGAAATATCGCCTTGGCGGTTAAAGGGTATGGGAAAAAATGCCTTAAGGCCAAGGTTATCATACCGGGATTGATCAAGGAACGTAAAGGTATAAATATGCCGGACGTGCGGCTGGATTTTAAAGGCCTGACGGAGAAAGATAAGTCCGATATCGGTTTTTGTATTGAAAACAAGGTCGATTATATCGCCCAGTCTTTCGTAAGGAATAAAGAGGATATCCTTACTTTAAGGGAATACCTGAAAGGCTGCCCGCATAAATGCCGGGTCATAGCCAAGATCGAGAATCGCGAGGGGATAAAGAACATAGATGAGATAATCGATGTTTCTGACGGGATCATGATCGCCAGGGGAGATATGGGGGTATCCGTTCCCATATATGAGGTTCCGGTAATCCAGAAGAAGATAATAAAAAAGTGCAACCGGGCAAGGAAGATCGTGATCACTGCTACGCAGATGTTAGAAAGCATGACTGAAAATCACATACCTACAAGGGCAGAGGTCTCGGACGTGGCTAATGCCATGCTGGACGGATCGGATTATCTTATGCTTTCCGCGGAAACGGCAATCGGGCTATACCCCGCAGCCTGCGTGGATATAATGCGTAAAATAATCAAGTTTACAGGGGAAAATTCCTGATCCTTTATGCTGTTTGCTTTAGCAGGCCTTCCGCTTCCCACTGCAAAATCCGCGTCTATTCTATAGTTCAGTGTTTGATTCTGTACTACCCTTTGCATCAACACTCCCAATTCGTTAGTATATTACAAGATTTACACTATTTAACCCTTCTAAACAGGTGCAAAGAAACCCCTTTCTTTGAGATGTTGTCTCTCATTGACAATGTCTGTTGCGTAGTGTAAGGTTTTATTATGAATAAGTTACGGTAAAATTTCCCAGGAGTTGAGCGATGAAGTCTTTTCGACAATTGTTGGCATTGTTGGTTTTTCTGGCGGGAATATCTGGTAACTATTCTTTCGCGAATGAAGGATTGAAAAGAATGGCTGCTGCAAGAGAACCAGACTATGTTCCTCATGAAATTATCCTTAAATTAAAGTATAAAGAATCCGTCCAGTCGCTCTTTGCAATGAGTTATTCCACCAGGGAAATAATGGATGCCGCGCGCTTGGCAGATATAAGAAGTAAGTACAACCTTAAAGATGAAAAACCGGTATTTCCGGCGGTGCACCAGGCGTTGAAGGATCAAAATGGGGCGTTGCCGCAAGAGGGACAAACACAAGACCTCATGCCCATATATCTGCTAAAGACAGACGGGAACATTTTAGAAATCTGCCAAAAGCTAAAAACTGATCCCAGTATAGAATATGCCGAGCCTAATTATATAGTTACGGTAGAGACTACGCCTAACGACCCATTCTTATCTTCACGAGGCAGTTGGCAGCAGGAGTATGACGACCTATGGGGTATAAAAAAGGTCCAAAGCCAACAGACTTGGGCAGTATCACAAGGGCAGGACGTAGTAGTCGCGGTGATAGACTCCGGAGTGGATTATAATCATTCCGACCTGTGGGATAATATATGGGTTAATCCTGCCGTGCCGGACAGGAACCAGGATGGTAAAAAAGACCTGAATGACTGCGATAGTAACGCAAACCATATCATCGAACCCGGTGAGATAACTGATAACATGATCGGATGGAATTTTGCGAATAACAATAATGATCCCATGGATGGTTTTGGCCATGGGACGCATTGCGCGGGCACTATCGCTGCGGTAGGAAATAATGCGCAGGGGGTCATTGGCGTAGCTCCTCGGGCCAGGATCATGCCGTTAAAAGGGCTTAAAAACGACGGGAGCGGAAGCATTCAGGACCTGGCAAACTGCGTGCTTTATGCGGCTGAGCATGGCGCCAAGGTGTTAAGCAACTCTTGGGGTGCCACCGGCACAAGCTGGCTGCTTATGGATGCGTTCCATTATGCCTACGCAGCAGGATGCGTTTGCATTGCCGCGGCGGGAAATGCCAACATTGATTGCATTAATTATACTCCCGCATCTATTGATACGGTACTGGCAGTTGCGGCTTCGGACCAGAATGACGGTAAATGCTACTTCTCTAATTTTGGCAATAAGGTTGCGGTGTGCGCGCCCGGTGGCGGGACCCCGGATAACACATACAATATCCTTTCCACCATGTCCGATCAATCAGTTTGGGCGGTCACATATCCCGGCTATAAAGTGGCGCCAGGCTACTGGCGTATGGCAGGAACTTCCATGGCTTGCCCGCATGTGGCAGGAGTTGCCGCTCTTATCTTGGCTGCACATCAAAATATGACCAACGACGAGGTGGGGCAAGCGTTACGCTCTTCTGCGGACGATGTAGGGCCTGCGGGATGGGATCGTTACGCAGGCCACGGCAGGGTCAATGCCTTTCGAGCGGTCACTCTGGCGGATCAACCGGTTATAATAGCCTCGATTTCTTCTATTGATACGAGTATGTTTACGCAAGGTGTAATAAAAATAAACGGAAAGGCAAAAGCCGCCCAGGGCTGTACCTATAAAGTCGAATATCGCGTTCCTTCCGGGGGGCAATGGAAGCCTATCGCTGCTTCCAGCCCGGTGAATGACACGTTTCTGGCAGATTGGAACATACTGGGCCTGCCTGAAGACGGTGTATATCTTATCAGGGTAGTCGCCACCGATACTGCGGGGCAAAGCGCTATGGATTTTCGGGAATTTAATTTGAGCCGTGTTGGTATAGATTCTCCCATTAATAAATTCAGCTTTAAAAAAGGAGAAAAGGCACAGTTTAGCGGTTTTGCACTGGGCCGCTTCAAGATCGAATACGCCAAGCCGGGTGAGCCACGATGCAGCCAAGGCATAGAATTGACAGGCGGCGGGACTGCTGCGGTTTCCGGAGTGCTGGGAACTTGGGATACCGGCGTCTTGGGCAATGACCCGGGAGAATATGAGATATACCTGACACTGGCCGATATTCCAAATGTTTTTACAAAAGGCAGCTATTTTGTAGAAACCCGGTTCCACGAAGGCTGGCCCCTCAGGTTATTATCACAAACCTTCGAGGATGAGAACAATTTGTTGGTAGGAGATTTGGGTCTCCAGAATAGCGGCCTTGAACTGGTGGTTAAAACAGCCGTTCTTATGGGGAATTCCATCTGGATGGACCGCGAAGAGCTTCAGGTGTATTCTCATAATGGCATTTTGTCGCATACCCTCTATTTTCCAGGCAATGCCGCAAGAGCTTATATGGGCACTTTTTCATTGTATAATCCCAATAACCAGCCGGGGGTCATCTCTAAATTTTTTCCCGCAGGTCAACCTCCCCAAGTGCATTTCACCGACATACATGGCAATGAGTTCCCGGGATACCCTGTAGAGCTTTCTCTTGGAGACCGGTTTCAAGAAAGCCCGATGATCGTAACGGATTTTGATGGAAAAGCAGGGAAAGAATGCGTCATCATCAATAGCGAGAATCCCGCAGTTGCGTATATCCAAAATGCGGAAACCTGTATTTCCAAACAGCCGCAGCGCATGGTATTCCCTTTTAACCTTACCAACGGCGATTACGGCCAATTTGCGGCAGCCGAAGACAACGCCGGCCTGTCCAGCTTGATCGTAGCGCATCAGAAATACGACCCTCCTGTGATATACCTGGATGTCTATGATCAAGCGGGCAATCTGCGCTGGGGAAAACAATATGATAATGCCGGCTCCTGCACCGTTATTACGGGAGATAGTAACCACGATGGTAAAAATGAAATTGTCTATTCGGTATCCAGGCCCCTTAATGACACTCTGGTGTACGCGACGGACCTTGCAGGCAACCAGTTGCCGGGCTGGCCGGTGAGAATAGGCGAAGGAGAATCAGTGAGGGATATGGCCATGGGCGATCTTGACGGCGACGCAAGGCCGGAAACCGTCGTAGTGACAGACCACGCCGTGACGTCCATAAGGACAGACGGCAGCATGCGCGCGATAGTAGGTACCCCGCTTGACACAACCTGCACCAATGTCTTGATCGCCGATATAAACAATGAAGAGATAATGGAAATCATGGTATTTGAGAATGTATTAACTCCGGATGTAAAATCCCAGACGGCAGCTTACCTCTACTCCCAAATAGAAGTCTATACCCCCGAGGGGAAGTGCCTGGCCAGATTCTACCCACGGGGAGGAAGATGCCACGGGGCATCAGCGGCAATCAAGGATATTGATGGAGACGGCAAATTGGAATTAGTTGTTACCAACGAAGGCTTCTATAAATATGACTTCAATATATACAATCCGATGTTCACCACGAACAGTTATATCAATGTGTTTGACCTTGAAGGAAACGCGAGCGCGTCTGCAATAGCCTGGGGTCAATTCCGGCATGACCCTCAACGTACAGGATGTTATACTGCGCCGGCAGAGAGGAAATTCAGCGGTTTTTTACCTGAGTCCACTGCCCTGGGAAAAGAGATCGTACTACAAGGCCGCAATCTGGACACGGTCAAGTATGTCACGCTTGATCCCGATAGCTGGTACCACGCAGCAAGTTATGAAATAACCATTACCTCGCGCACTCCTGATCAGTTGGTCTGCATCCTTCCCAAGGAACGTATTTTTGGGGGGTATATCACCTTGCACTTCGCAGATACAAGTATGGTGAGCAAACAAGTATTTCTTGCCGCTCCTACCGTGGACACGCTTACGCCGCCCGCAGGCATTGCGCGTACGCAACTTGTGATGCGCGGCCCCAACATAGGCTACAATTATAATGTTGGGATGATCAGGAACAATCCCCTCGGTATTACTGCCGTGCGTTTTGGCGTGAATGCCGATGGTTCCGCGGGTGTGCCGGTCAAGCCGGATCTACAACCCGACCGGCTTGTCGTCCAGGTGCCCTATGGCCTTACGCCCGGCAATAATCGCATTGCTATCGACTATGACGGCGGCAAGAGGACAACGGTTGTTCCGGCGGCATTTACCTTCCTGGGCCCGCCGCTGCCTCCTTCCGGCCTAAGTGCTCAATTTGTACCATCCTCTAGCAGCTTTAGCCAAACTACGCCGGATCAGGTGAGCCTTTCATGGCAGGACAATTCCGATAATGAAAAAGTATTTAAAGTCCAGCGGCGCATGCAGGAGCCGTTCAAAGATATCAATGGCGATGGGACTTGGAATCCCGGAGAGCCGTTTATGGATTTGAACGGCGATGGTGTCTGGACAAAAACAGATTACGCCTCGCTGGGCTGCCTGGACGCTAATAAAACTTCGTACATGGACACAAAGATCATTCCCTATGCCGTATATTTTTATAGAGTGAACGCGATTAATTACCTGGGCCAATCCGCGTATTCAAATGAAGCGTCTGTGACTATCCCCTATTTCAACGGGCCGCCTGTAATTACTCATATAGGCGATAAAACTATCGGGGTCAACAAAGAATTAAAGTTTGTGGTCAATGCCGCAGACCCCGATGAAAAAGATACGCTTACCTATAAGACAAACCAGCTTCCCTCCGGCGCGCAGTTCGACGCGTCCAGCCATGTCTTTACATGGACGCCCGCACCTAGGCAAGAAGGAAAATATATGGTAACGTTTTCAGTCAGTGACGGGCATTCAGTCGCGTACGAAAATGTTGTAATCAGCGTTACTCCCCGGTATGCTAGATTCGGATATAGTTACAAAATTTTGCCCCTTCCTAAGGTAAGTCCTCGCACACCTGTAGATTGTATTCTGAATCTATTCTGCAATTTTTCACTCTTCGGGAAACTACTTAATCCTGGTGAGGCTCAAGTAATTCAACCAGTAAGCGATAAAACTATAGCGGGTTCGAATAAAGCGTCTGTAACGATCGCGAATTTCAATACGCCCCCGGTAGTTAATCATATACGCGATAAAACCATGGCGGGTTCGAATAAAGCGTCTGTAACGATCGCGAATTTCAATACGCCTCCGGTAGCTAATCATATAAGCGATAAAACCATAAAGGTGAACAAAGAATTAAAGTTTGTGGTCAATGTTACAGATCCGTATGATAAGGATACGCTCCCGGCGCCAAAGTAATTAAACTTTTCTCCCCGTAAATATATATTGACAAAGCCCAAAAATATGGTAAACTAATTTCGTAGTAAATAAAAGATTAGAAGTCTTATACCGCAAGGAGTAGGACAATAACCTTGCGTTTTTTTCTGTCATTATTTACTATAATTATTTCGGAAGGAGGTAGTAGATAATGGCAAAAGGAAAAGTGAAGTGGTTCAGCGACCAAAAAGGTTATGGATTCATCACCCCTGAGAACGGACAGGATGTCTTCGTGCATCACAGCTCAATTCAGGGTGAGGGTTTCAAATCTTTAGCTGAAGGCCAGGATGTCGAGTTTGAGATCGAAAAAGGCCCTAAAGGCGAACAGGCTACAAAAGTAGTGAAGCTTTAGCCTAAAACAAGGATAGGGTCAGGTTCCTTTGGTGAGCCTGGCCCTATTTTTTAAGTGAGGCACAGTTTAACTTAACACCCCGCGCTAATAAGGTGCCTGGCCCAGATAGGAATTGGGCCAGCATTCACCACGTAGTGAAATTTACGCGGGTGTTGTCTTCGTAGACAAGGAGGAAACATGCACGCTGGTAAAATAAAGAAGTTGGTTACCGAGAGGGGTTTTGGTTTCATCAGTGACACGGACGGTAGAGAGGTATTTTTTCATCAGAGCAGCCTTATGGATGTAAAATTTACCGATCTAAGCGAGGGACAGAATGTAGAGTTTGAGGTTGAAAAGTCAGAAAAAGGCCCGCGCGCGATTAACGTGAAGGTTGTCGCTCAAGACCAAACAGGATTAGCGTCATGATGCAGAAAACCTCAGGGAAAGAAGTCTTTCCTCAAGGTAATATTCATAATGAGGCGAGTTTTTACGGGTTAGGCATTGCGCCCAAGATCCTGGAGATCCTTGGGCGCATTAAATTTAAGGTTCCTACTCCGATACAGTTTAAGGCCATACCTTTGGCGCTTGAGGGCAAGGATGTTATCGGCGTCGCGCAGACCGGAACCGGTAAGACCCATTCTTTCGCTATCCCTATGGTGCAGCGTCTTGCGCAGAAGAAAGGCATAGGCCTGGTCCTTGCGCCTACGCGGGAATTGGCGATCCAGATCAGCGAGGCGTTTGCAGATATTGCGCATCCGTTCGGCATGACAGTAGCCTGTCTTATCGGGGGGGCGCCCATGTATGAACAGGTGCAGGCGCTGCGTAAAAACCCCCGAGTAGTGATCGCGACCCCCGGCAGGTTGATAGACCATATGGGGCAGTGGAATTTTATTCCGGAGAGCGTTACGATGCTGGTGCTGGATGAGGCAGACCGTATGCTGGATATGGGGTTTGCGCCGCAGATCGAAAAGATCATGCGCTTCCTGCCCAGGGACAGGCAGACAATGCTTTTTAGCGCGACTATCCCCAAAGAGATCATGGATATTACCGCTAAATATATGAAGCTGCCTGTGAGCGTTGAAATTGCCCCTTCAGGTACTACTGTTGAACTCGTCACCCAGGAGGTATTTATAGTCAAAAAAGACGCCAAGTCCCGGCTCCTCGCTAAATTGCTTGCGCAGTATCACGGCTCGGTACTTTTGTTTTCCCGCACCAAGTATAATGCCAGGAAGATCGTGGTGGCGATCAGGGGTATGGGGCACAGCGCGGCTGAAATACATTCCAACCGTTCTTTAAGCCAGCGCCGTGAAGCCTTGGAAGGATTCAAATCCGGGAAATACAAGGTGCTTGTGGCAACAGATATCGCGTCCAGAGGAATCGATGTTACGGGGATAGAGTTGGTTATCAATTATGACCTTCCGGAAGACGCCAATAACTATGTGCACCGTATCGGCCGCACGGCACGCGCGGGCCATAAAGGCCACGCGATCTCGTTTGCCACCCCTGAGCAGAGCAGCGATGTCCGCGATATCGAAAAACTCATCCGGACGACATTGCCTATTTCAAAGCATCCCGATTTTCCTTCGGAACACTTTGTCCAGGGTGCCGCGCGTCAATCTTCCCGACAGTCTCCTCACAAAATATCCAAGGGGAACTATAAGAATAGGCGTAATAAATTCCGCAGGTTTTAATACTCTCCAAGGTCTTTTTTTCCATAGTATAGGAAAGTATAAAATAATCAGCTATACTACTTCGAAAATCGCTTGAAGTTATCGACGAGTCGATTTTCTTGTTGAATAATTGTAAATCTAGCAGTAAAATATAGTCATGAATTTTAGAAACTCCTTAGTTTTAGCGGTGTTTTTTTCAATAACGGTCATGGTTTGCGGTTGCCAGACTTTAGGTAAAACACCTATTGATATCGCCGCAGGAGAGAATCTGATAGTCTCTCCTGCAGAAGGAAGAATAGTGACGATCGCAGAGGTCGGGGAAGGAGAAATTCCGGTAGTCAGGGATGCGGGGAAGACCGCCAGCCTCACAGAGCTCGGCGGCATGTTAAAGGGGAAGTGCCGGCTCGTGCTTATTTTTATGAGGCCTCTTAACTATCATGGCGTACTTAGCCCTATATCCGGAGAACTGAAGATGATAACACATGTGCCCGGAAGATTCCGTAATCTATTTGGCAGGTATGCCTATCTGGAGAATGAACGCACCACTATTGTTATTGACGGCAATATAAGGATCGCCGTGATCCCTATCGCCGGTTATCTTTATCGCAGGATCGTTTGTCAGGTAAAACCGGAAGAGAGGATCTTGAGAGGATGGCCCCTGGGTAAGATCATTATGGGTTCGGCTGTTGCGGTGGTGCTGCCTGCAGAGTGCGAGATCACTGTCAGGACAGGAGATAGGGTCAGGGCAGGCAAAAGCATTATTGCCAGGACGCTCGGGCAGTAGTGCCGCTTGGGGTCCGTACACAGGATCAATAGACACCGTTTGCTGGACGGTGTAAAATTTAACCACTCCGCCAGAGGCAGGTTGAATTTTAAAGGGGGAATATGCAGATAGAAGAATTGAAAGGTAAACTGGTGCTTTTTAAGTTTTCCGGAGAGATAAAACAGGACCTGCCCCTTTTCCAGATCTTTAAAGATGAGGTCTGGGCCGTGGTGACCGGTATTGACGATATGGGGGTCTGGATTGAAAATCCTTCCTATGAACTAGGGATCTGGTGGGATGAAAAAGGGGAGTTGATCCCGCAGAATAAGCAGGTTAAAGAAAAGGTCAGGACCAATATACTTATCTTATGGCATTATGTGAAGGCTATCATGAGCGTTGATGATGAGCGCTTCCAAAGATTGAAGAATGAGAGGCTCCCCGGTTTTCACGCCTACAAGTGAGTATAAATAAACCGCTGCGAGCCCTGCTTTTTCTATTTTTTTTCATCCTGGCGATAAAACTTTCTCTAAATCCACTTGCGGCATACATTGCCCAAAGGAAGCTAAAGAATATATTTGTAGACAGCCGGGTCAGTATCGGCTCCTGTCAGGTTAGGCCGTTATCGTCGATAAAATTTTTGAATGTTGAGCTGGTAAGGGAGCCGCTTTACGATCTCAAATTAAAGGAGATCGATATCCGTTACAGCCCGGTATCGATCATGAAAGGCGGGATACCGAGAGTTTCGTTGCGCGATGCCTCTGCAGTAATAAACACGAAGCAGGAAGGTATCCTGATAGAAAACGTTTCTTTGGACACAGGAGGCCGGGGAGCGGCGGACCGCTTGTCTATCGAGCGGATAAAATATAATGAAATAAAGGCAGAGGATATCCAGAGCAGAATCGCCCTTACTCAGGGCAGTCTGTCTTTTGGCGCGATAGCCGGACGTATCATGGACGGTAAATTTACAGGTGATGTCAGTATCAGCCTTACTCCGGGCTTTGCCTATACGGTTAATCTGGCACTGGACGGCCTTGATATCGCCTCGTTCATCAGGGACGCCGGACTTAAAGAAAAATTTGTAATGACCGGGAAATTTGGAGGCAGCATACTTTTAAAAGGGAATGGGCCGCGGATAAGTATTTTGGGCGGTGATCTTTTAGCCGCGCAACCCGGAGGCACGCTTACCATTAAGGATAACGAGTATCTGAAAAGTATTGCCGAGGCACAAAAGGTACCCGTGGAATTATTAGTGGAAAGTTTCAATGAATATCAGTATAATATAGGTAAGCTCTCGCTTAAGAAGCAGGGAGAGAGTCTTATCCTTGAGATCGCGCTGGAGGGGACTACCGGCAAAAGGAATCTGACTGTAGTGGTACATGATTTTAGCTGGCTAAAGCCTGCTTGACGGCAGCCTGCCGGCCCACGGCTTCCCTCGGCTTCGCCGAGAGGCGAGCGCCGTGAGGCGAGCAGGTGAGGGCAGGTAGAAAGGCGAAGATGAAAAAGATCGTTTTGCTATGCGTGTTTGTTGCGGCGAGCCTGGGCTGCGCCAGGGTAAGGGTGGAGGCGCCTAAGGAAGCGATCAAATTGGATATTACCATGAGGCTGGATGTATATCAGCATGTGCAAAAAGATATAGATGCAATAGAGGGTATAGTTTCCGGTTCACCCAAGGCAGATAAGCTTCCGCAGAAGCAAACCTTGTTGGATAATCTCATCAGTGAGGCCTATGCCCAGGAGTCCTTAAGCCCGGAGGTGGAGTCTGCCGCCCTGCGCCGTAAAAACAGGCGCCCCGAACTTTTAACTTGGGAGGCAAAGGGGGTAATCGGAGAAAACAGGTCGGGGTTGGTGGACATAAGAAAGCCCGGTTCGGACGCTGCGCAAAGTTTAGCCAGAGAGGAAAATAGCGATCGCATGGTTATCTATAGCGCTCTGGCAAATAAAAATAATGTATCCACGGCAGAGATCCAAAGGGTGTATGCAAAACGCCTGCAGGAAACAGCGCCTTCAGGAACCCCTGTAGAGGCATTGAACCAGTCTACGGGCGGTTACGAGTGGCAGGTAAAATGAGCAATGTTTGATAGATCAAAAGAAAGGGTATAAGGTTTTACACAATGAAAATAGTTTTTATTGAACCAGCCTCATCAGAGGCAAACGTGTATAGCAAATTAGGCATGCCTCTCCTAGGGCCGATTTATCTGGGCACTATCCTTAAAAAAAGGGGCCACGAGGTCGAGGTCTATAACGAGGATATTTATAAACCGGATTATTCCCGCCTGAAGGCGGACCTCATCGGCATCTCGATCTTGACCTCAACCGCCAAGCGCGGCTACGAAATAGCAGCAAGATTCCCCCGGGATAAGGTTATCATTGGCGGGGTCCACGCCAGCCTTCTGCCTAATGAGGCCCTGAGGTTTGCCAGGCAGGTGGTTGTGGGAGAGGCAGAAGAGGTGATCATTCCTATCGTAGAAGGCTTAACAAAAGATGCTATCGTTCAGGGCGTGGCTGTGCAAAATCTGGACAGTCTGCCTTTTCCGGATTTTTCCCTGATCAAAGGTTATAAGAAACCCGGCTTGCTTACGCCTGTATCTACATCCAGGGGCTGTCCTTTTGATTGCACGTTCTGTTCGGTGACAAAGATATTCGGACGCCAATACCGTTTTCGCAGCGCAGAAAACGTGGTTAAGGAATTATTGGTCCGGGAGAGCAGGACGTTATTCTTTTGCGACGATAATTTCGCCGCGCACCCCAAACGCACGCGCAGGCTCCTTGAGCTTATGCTGAAATACAAGATACGCAAGTGGTCCTGTCAGGTGCGTTGCGACGTGACTCAAGACGAGGATCTCCTAGGCCTTATGGCAAAGGCAGGCTGCGCAGTGGCCTGTGTGGGCTTTGAATCGGTTAATCTAAAGACGCTCAATGCCTATAAGAAAATGCAGAGCCTAGAGGATATAATTAAGGCGATACGTTCTTTTCGCAGAAAGAAGATCAAGATCCACGGGATGTTCGTCTTGGGTAGCGATGACGATAGCGAGAAGACGGTTTGGGACACCCTCAGGTTCGCCATCAAACAAAGGATTGATACGATACAGATGTCGATTTTGACCCCTTTTCCCGGCACAAAGGTGCATAAGGAGCTCGAGAGGCAAAAGCGTATCTTCAGCGAAGACTGGAGCCTTTATGACGGACAGCACGTGGTATTTAAGCCTAAATTATTATCCGCAAAACAGCTGCAGCTGGATGTGGTGGAGGCCTACGAGAATTTTTATTCCCTTTCCAGGTCATTCTCGCTGCTTGCCAGGTTGCATTTCAGGAATGCCGTGTTTAATTTTATGGGCCATAGGATCATAAAACAATGGCTGGAAAATAACCGTAAGTTGCAGTGGTTGCCGCAGGGCCTAAGATAGGAGGTAAGCCATAAATGCTTAACCGCTTAGCATGGTTTATCCAGAATTTGAAAACTACTGATTTAATGGATATGGCGGTCATCGCCATATTCGTGTATTTGATACTTATCTGGTTTAAAAGAGCCCGGGCGCGGTTCATGCTCATCGGCATGTTGATCGTGGTAGGGGTGTATTACCTGGCCCGCGCATATCAGTTGTATCTGACCACGATGATCTTCCAGGCGTTCTTCGCCATTTTCTTTTTTATACTCGTGGTCATTTTCCAGGATGATTTCCGCCATTTCTTCGAGAATCTCGCCATCTGGGGATTAGTCCACAGGCGTCACCGGAAAAACTTATTCGGCCAGAACGCAGAGATCCTTTCAAACGTAGCGGCTAATCTTTCCTCAAAGAGAATAGGCGCGTTAGTGGTTATCCGCGGGAGAGATGTCCTGGAGCGTTACCTTGAGACGGGGATTGCCCTTGACGGCATAATAAGCCAGTTTATCCTGGAGGCTGTGTTTGACCCCGATGTCCCTACCCACGATGGGGCGGTAGTGATTGACGGAAGGCGCATCACCAGGTTTGCCTGTCATCTCCCGCTCTCCACCAATATGAGCCAGAGCGGGCACCTGGGCACCCGTCACGCCGCTGCCTTAGGGTTAGCGGAGCGCACCGATGCCTTGTGTATCGTGGTCTCGCAGGAAACAGGGATGGTATCTATTGCCGAGTCGAATAAGCTTAGACACCTGACTTCTGTCGGGGAACTGGCCGGGGAAGTTGAAAAATTTTATGATCAAAGGTTCCCTCAGGCAAAAAGGTTTTTTTTACTGGATTTATTCATAGGGCATTTTATCGAAAAATTACTTGCCGTTGTTATCGCGGCGGGGATATGGTTTACCTTTAGCTACCGCACTGAGATAATCCTTCGGGATGTCGTGATCCCCGTAGAATACCGGAATCTCCCTGCCGATAGTATTATCTCGGAGCCAAAACCAAAAGAGATCAATGTTACCTTAAGGGGCTTTGAGCGGTCGTTTAACTTTTTTGACCCCAAGGGGTTCAAGATATCGCTGGATTTGTCTGACGTCAAAGAAGGAGAAAATAAGTTTTTTTTCACCAAAGAACTGCTCGAAACTCCCCCAGGGCTTTCTATTATCAATATTGAGCCGGATAAGGCTATTCTTACGGTTAGTAAGATGATGACCGTCAATGTCCCGGTAGTGGTAATAACCAAAGGCATGCCTCCTCCGGGCGTGTCGATCATTCAGATATCGGTTGAGCCAAAAGAGGTCCCGGTGATAGCCCCGGGGAATCTTCCGAAGGATAAACTTATCGTAAGCACAGAAGAGGTCGATCTAAAATCGGTCTCTAAGACAACCACCTTGACTTCTAAGCTTATTGTTTCTCCCGAGATCAGGCTTACGCAGGAAAAGCCGCCTGAAGCGAAGATAACTTTAGAAGTGGAAAAAAGGCAAGGTTCAAGGAAGTCCGGCCAATAAATGGAAAACAACCCCGCGGGCCTGTTAATTTAGTGACATCGCCGCAGAAAGCGGCGCACCAATCCATCCGATAGGATTGGGTGCCTTCGTAGAAGGCGGGATAAACCTTAAAATTAGGAGATATTATCGTGAATACGGGCGCGCGCAAGGTACTGATCAAAAATGTGGTTGTATCTACAGCCGCAGCCTGTTTCTTCGTGGCTGGTTCGATCATTTTAAGTTTCGCGGGTGAGTTAGAAACGGTAAAGCTTGCCGCTCCCCGGATAGATAAGGATCACCCGTTCCTGGAGGTATTAAAAAACAGGTCTACCCGGCGCGAATTCAGCACCCGTGATTTATCTCTTCAGGAATTGTCCGACCTTTTATGGGCGGCCGACGGGATCAATCGTCCGGAGTCCGGGAAGCGCACTGCACCTTCGGCTATGGATATGCAGGAGATAGACATCTATGTCGCCACAGCCAAAGGCTTATATCTCTACGACGCAAAAAATGCATTATTGGTTATGAAAATAACAGGCGATATACGGGAGATAACCGGAAGGCAGCCTTTTGTGAAGGATGCGCCGGTTAACCTTATATATGTGGCGGATTTTTCAAGGATGAGCCGGCTTTCTGCCGAAGCCAGGGATTTTTATGCGGCAGCAGATACCGGTTTTATCAGCGAGAACGTTTATTTATATTGTTCTTCCTCGGGATTAGCAACCGTGGTGCGCGGGTTGTTTGACCGGGTTGCGCTGGAGAAGGCGATGAGGCTCCGGCCGGATCAAAGGGTGATCCTTACTCAAACTGTGGGTTATCCTGGTTAAGAAGGCTGGTTTTTGCCGGCAGGCAGAATTTTAGGAGGGTCTATGAAGATAGGCAGTTATAAGGTGCAGGCTTTTAAGATCAAGAACCGCCAGGGTTATGCCGCCGTATGCAATGAGCATCTTACTGAAGGCAGGACCATCCAGCAGGCCTATAACAGGATGCTTAAGGCAGTGCGCCGGACAACCAGAGGCAGCCCGAAGAGTTAAAGAGCTTATCTTTTCAGATAGGCAATGACTTTCTGAATAGTTATGTCCGGGGTAGAGGCGCCCGCGCTTACCCCTACAGAATCCGCTCCTCTAAACCACTCCTTTTTTATATCTTTCGCGGCATTAATCCAGTGGCTTTTTTCATTCAAGGATTTGGAGATCTCATATAGCCTGCGCGTATTAGCGCTCTCCTTGGAGCCGATGATGATCATTACGTCGTTTTCCTTGGGCATACGCCTGATTTCTTTCTGTTTCAGGCGGGTGGGTCTGCAGATGGTATTATAAAAACGCAGGTCCGGGATATATTTTTTTAGAGTTTTAAAAATGTAGAGGGATTTTTGCAGATTCTGCGTGGACTGGACCACCACGCAGGCTTTTTTGGTCTTCTTTACGGCTGTCAAAGGGAGCCTGCCTTTATCGGGAATCACTATCGGTCCTTGTTTTAACTGACCTACGATCCCCTGGACTTCTTCGTGGTTCTTATCGCCGACGATAATAATACGATAATCCTTTGCCTCCATATCTTTCGCTATACGATGGATCTCCTTGACCATAGGGCAGGTGGCATCCAATATCTTGTATCCCAGAGCGAGCGCGTGGCGAAAGACTTTTTGTCCTGCGCCGTGGGCACGCATAAGCAATAACCTGTTTTTTCCGGATGTAAGCGCCCTGATTTTTTTTATTCCTGCCTTCTGGATCAGCCTGACCACATCTTCATTATGCACTATATCCCCGAGCATATAGACATTATTCCTTCCGGAGGCAGTCTTCAGGGCAAGGTCAATAGCCCTTTTTACCCCGAAACAAAAACCCGCTGATTTAGCCACGCGTATCTTCATCTTTTTACTTCAATAATTAATGATCTTCCGGGTGAACTCTCCGAGCGTCTTTTTGTAGGCCGGCAAAAGGAACGTGCTAGCAAGAATTTTTGCAGCTTTCTTGAGGGAAGAGGATATCTCTTTTTTGGCAAGGGCTAATGCCCCGGAGTCAAGGATGAGCCGGCGCATGGTCCTAAGGTCCGTTTTGTCCGCCCTCTTCTTCCTTAATATCTTTTTTATCAGTTTCCTGTTTATGAGAGTTGAGTTTTTATAAGCGTTTAAGATAAGGAGCGTCTTTTTTGCCTCGCGTAAGTCCGTTAACGTGGATTTGCCGGTATCCTTTTCTAGACCGAACATACCCAATATATCATCCTGGATTTGGAAGGCCCTGCCCAAATATAGTCCGTAGCGTATGAGTTTATCTATTTCTTTGTCATTTGCACCGGCAAGAAGAGCGCCTATTGCAAGGGGATACGAAAACGTATATCTTGCGGTTTTCAGGTCGTAGATTTTATAAATATCATTTTTTGTAATTTTGTCGATCTCCTTTAATCCCGACAAAAGCTCGATGAATTCTCCGCTTCCGGTATATGCGGCTGCCTCGATCAGCTTCTTTAATGCCTTTTCCTTACGTTTGGGTTCTTCGCGTATCGATAAAAATGCGCCCATTGACAAGGCGAACATTATGTCTCCGATTATAATGGTCAGGTCTTCGCCGTCAAATTTCAAGCCCCTATGTCCTGAGATATACCTGTTGAGCAGGACATGCATGGAGAGCTTTCCTCTTCTCGTATCCGATTTATCGATGATATCGTCATGCACGAGCATAAAATCGTGGAGGAACTCTAAGGACAGGGCGGTTGAGTATAATCCGGGTTTTGGTTTTTTAACGTAGCCGAGATATCCCATGACGCAGAGGCTTGGTCTTACGCGTTTTCCTTTGCGCAAGAAAAATTCTTTGATATGGGCAAAAAGCGGCGGAGAGATTTTCTTAAGGGTATAGGATTTTTCCAGGCTTCGAATATAGTTTTTTAGCTCTTTTTCAATCCTGCATTTTATCGCCTCTATCATAGGATCTATGCTATCATATATATAAATCCGGCGCAAACGAAAATTTTTATATTGAATACGGGTCGAGAATATATTATAATAGGTGCAATTGTTATCGGCATTTAACTAAAAATGGGAGCGATAAATGAAGATGGCGATTGGTTTGACTTTTCCCGGCGACCTGCAGGATGAGTCGGTGATCTGTTATCTATGCAAAAATTTCGACATTTCTCTGAATATTATCGAGGCCTCGTTTTCTATGTCTTCCGGGTGGGCTTTTCTAGAGGTTGAAGGTGAAAAAGAAGAGGTCAAGAGGTCTTTTGACTATATAGTCGGCAAGGGTATCAAGATACAACAGTTACGGCAATCCAAATAAGCAGCATTCAGGGGTATAGATTCCTACCGGGTCAATACAATAAGAACACATAAACCGCATAGCATTTATGGATACTGTCAAACCAGCCAATGTTATCTCAACCCGGATTTTTAGCCTTAAAGACGTTTTGTATGTCTCTCTGGTTTTTGTACTCCTCCTAAACGGCTCAAATTTTCTGGTTCGCGCTTTAAAGAAAATAGCTGCATTTAAGATCCCCCGGCACTGGCCGGTCAGCGAATTCTACCGTTTCACTATCATCCCGCAAAAAATATTGCTTGCCGCATCGGCCCTGGTATTATTTTATTATATCCTGAAATATCTTTCTTCGGTTACCCGCAAAGGCATAAATATAATCGGATTGGGGATCTTGCTGGTCTTGATCACTAATTTTTTTCAGGGGGTCGTGTTTGGATTTATCCTCCCGATTACATCAAAGCTTTTTCCCGCGACCGAGCTCTGGCAGTATTACGACCAGGCAGTAAAGATCTCTCACCCTATGTATTTCTTCTCTCATTTTGAGAGTTTTCAGTTGGGCCTTTACCAGCACTCTATTACCCACCCTCCCGGTGCCACCCTGATCTTTTATTGGCTGCATAAGCTCTGCAAAGACCCGGCACTCATAGCGATACTAATTGCAGTATTCTCTGTTTTTGTCTCGGGAATTTTCTTGTATAAGATACTTAGCAGGGAATTAGAAGCAGAGTTATCCGGGTATGTTACTTTTCTGTTTTTGCTCATACCCGCTATCCAGATTTATTATCTAGCCTGTCTTGAGGCCCTGGTAGCCAGCCTGTTGTTGGGGGCCTTGTTTTTCTTCATTCATCCCAAGCCCATAGTCAGCATAGCCGGTTCAATACTGTTCTTGTTTTTTTCTTCTTGTCTGACATTCCTTTTCGTTTTTATATTTCCGGTTTTATTTGGATACCAGTTTTTAAAAAAAAGGAGCCCGATCAAACCTATCATTATTCTTCTGGGTATCGTTATTTCGCACGCAGTTATATATCATATTTTTCACTATAATTACCTAAATTCTTTCTGGATCGCCAGTTCATATGAAAATATTGGCAGGGCCACGCCGCTTTTTCACACCTTGGAGTATTTAGTCACACGTCTTGAAGGGGTTTTCGAGATCATACTTTTCTTCGGTCCTTTCTTAGGGATATTATTCTTGCGGGGGATGCGCGCGCGTAATACGGATAGCTCGTTTTTAAGAGATTTGACAACATTGGGCGTATCGACGTTAATAATTATGTTCATTGCCGGTTTTTTCCGTACGGGAGAGACTGCCAGGATCTGCCTTTTTATTTATCCCTACCTGATATTCCCGGTGGCAGCCTATTTTAAAGAGATCCGCGTATCCCCGGATGAAAAGGTCCAAGTTTTGGCGTTAGTCTTTATACAAACGGTTATTATGCAATTATTAGGTTCGTATTACTGGTAGAGAACGGAAAAAAGGGGGAGGTATGTTAATGAAGAAATCCAAAAAAATAATCCTGTGGTTTTTTATTTTAGCGGCGGCGATACTTGTTGTTTTAAACCTGGCTGTAGGTATATTCGGCAAAAGAATAGTCATTGCGCAGATCGAAGAGAACCTGAAGATGCCTGCCAGCCTGGGAGGTATAAGCGTAAGCCTTCCTTTATCCATAAATATTTCGGACCTCCGGATAGGCGACCTTGCGCGCATCAAGCGCCTCTCGCTAGCTCCAAGTCTATTGGGTTTTTTAGCCGGGAAGATCGTCTTGAACCGTCTGGTTATAGTTGAGCCTGCGGTAACTATCGTGCAATCGGCAGGGGGTGAGTTTAATCTGCCGCAGCTGGCGACAAAAGGCAAGCAGCCGCCGTTACTGTTGGCCGGCCTGCTTATCAAAAACGGGATCATTAGATTCATAGACAAAAAAATAGACCCTCAAGGGCATGAAATCATTTTGCAGAATATTAATGTGAGTATATCTAAGGTTAGTTTTCCTCCTACATCACTGTTCACCCGTTATAGTATCCTTGCGGATATCGTAGATCCTAAGGGCAACAGACTGGGCAATCTCTCCGGAAAAGGATGGATTGATTTCGGCCCTAAGGATATGGACGGGAATTTTCAGTTGCAGGATGTGCAGGCCACCTATTTTTCTCCCTATTGCGGTGACATTTTCGGAAACCTTTTAGCTCAAAATGGCCTGCTATCGGCAAAATTGAATTTCAATGCGGACTTAAAGGCCAAGGCTGATGTTTTGAAGATCGCGTGCCGATTGGTGCTTTCTGATTTTGTTTACAATAAAGTTCAGGCGCCCCAGGAAAATGAGGCCGCTTCTATGATTATGCCTAATATACTTAATGTTTTTATGAATAAAGAAGGCAGAGTTGACTTGAATTTTACTACCGAAACTAAACTTAGCCAGCCGAATTTTAACATCCTGAAGATGGTCTCCGGTGCGGTGAAGAAAAATATTACCGAGACTCCTCCGGAGAAGACCATGGAGAAGATCTCTAACGTCGTAGAACAGTTTAAGGCCATAGGGAAGAATCTAAAGGATATGTGGAAGAACAAGAGCGAATAAAAAAAGGGGGGGGATACTATGAGTTATGCCGGGATAACTGCGATAAATGCCAAGGTCCAGGAAGAGAGTGTTTTTGTCAAAAGCCTCATAGCCGAAATAGACAAGGTGATCGTGGGGCAAAGGTATTTGATCGAGAGGCTCCTGGTGGGGCTTCTGGCCAACGGCCATATCCTGGTCGAGGGAGTGCCCGGGCTGGCCAAAACTCTGTCCATAAAGACCTTATCTCAGGCGATCAATACAAAGTTCCAGCGTATCCAGTTTACGCCTGACCTTTTGCCCGCGGATCTGATCGGCACGCTTATTTATAATCCCAAGGAGGGCGTATTTTCCACGAAAAAAGGCCCGATATTCGCCAACATCATACTTGCGGATGAAATAAACCGCGCCCCGGCAAAGGTGCAGAGTGCGCTCCTTGAGGCCATGCAGGAGAGGCAGGTGACCATCGGTGAAACTACTTTTAAACTGGATGAACCGTTCCTGGTGATGGCGACCCAGAATCCCATCGAGCAGGAAGGGACATATCCTTTACCCGAGGCCCAGGTGGACAGGTTCATGCTTAAGGTGAGCGTAACTTATCCTCACTTTGACGAGGAGCAGAAGATTTTAAAGACCATGGGTTTTACCAGCAAAAAAATAGAAGTCAACCCCGTGATCAACCCCGCTGATATTATGAAGGCGCAAGCGGTAGTGGATGAGGTGTATATGGATGAGAAACTCGAGAAATATATCCTCGATATAGTCTTTGCTACGCGCGACCCCAAAAAATATAAATTAGATGATCTTGCCGATCAGATACATTACGGGGCTTCCCCGCGCGCAACCATATACCTATGCCTCGCAGCCAAGGCCTATGCCTTTATCCAGGGGAGGGGTTACGTTACCCCGCAGGATATCAAGTCCATTGGTCCGGACGTGCTGCGGCACAGGATTATTGTCAGCTATGAGGCCGAGGCAGAGGAAAAAACTTCGGAAGATATTATCAAGAAGATATTTGACGAGATAGAGGTCCCGTAAGATGATCCCCAGGGAAGTACTAAAGAATATCCGCAGGATACAGATTACTACCTCGCGCATGGTCACGGATGTCTTTGCCGGGCAGTACCAGAGCGTCTTTAAAGGTAAAGGCATGGAATTCGATGAGGTCAGGGAATACCAGCCCGGAGATGAGATCCGTTCCATTGATTGGAACGTCACTGCCCGCACCGGCCGACCTTACATAAAAAAATTCGTCGAGGAGAGAGAACTTACCGTAATGCTGATCCTGGATATGTCGCCTTCGTGCTCTTTCGGAACGGTTAAAAAATTAAAAAGCCAGTTAGCCGCAGAGATATGTTCTGTTTTGGCGTTTTCCGCGATCCGGAATAACGATAAGGTGGGTTTCCTGGGTTTCACCGACAAAGTGGAAAAATTCATCCCTCCGCGCAAAGGCCTGCGTCATGTCCTGAGGGTTGTCCGCGAGGCGCTCTATTTAAAACCGCAAGGCCGCGGCACGGATATCAGCGTCGCGCTCGAGTATCTGAATAAAGTAACTACCCGTAAAACGGTCACTTTTATTATCTCTGATTTTTACGCTCCTAACTTTAAAAAGATGCTTGCCGTGGCCAATAAACGCCACGATATCGTAGCTATCACCATTACGGACCCCCGCGAGTTGGAGTTGCCATCTATAGGCATCCTGCAATTGGAGGATCCGGAGACCGGAAGAGATTTTTTAGTAGACAGCTCAGACGAACAGTTTGCGCGGGAATACGCCGCCAATGCCTTAGCCAGAATTAAGGAGAGAAAAACGCTGTTTAACTCGGTGAAAGTGGATTCTATTGACGTGCGCACGGACATCCCTTATGCCAAGAGCCTGTTTGCTTTTTTCAGGTCCAGAGAAAGGAGAATGCATTAAGATGAAAAAAGAAATTATTCTCTCTCTTGTAGTCGCGCTTTTAGTCAGCGGCGTATACTTTTTTTCGCAGAGGTATTTCGGCTCGCAGGGCCTTAAGGGGCAGGAAAAAAGAGTATGGACAGAGGCGCTGCAATTAGAATTCGCCAATACCCTGCTTTCTAAAGGGTTATCCCGCCAGGCAGCAGAGGCCTTTGAGGCGTATCTGGATAAAACCCACGCAGGGAACAAGGATCTCTCAGGGGTAGCCTACAAAGTTGGGAATATTTATATGGACCTGGGAGAATTCGAGAAGGCGTTAAGAAATTTTTATAAATCCGAGATATTAGAGCCCAACGCAGAATATAAGTCTGAGCTCGGCCAGCGTATTGTCGAGGCCCTGGAGAATCTGGGTTTGAGCCAGCAGGCCAAGTATGAACTGGAGAATCGCACCTCGCTTAATCAGGCCGCCAAAACACAGGAGAATATAGTCGCCCGTATCGGTAAAAAACAAATCACGCAATCCCAGATCGATGCGGCTATAGACAGGACTCCGCAGTGGATGCGCGGCGAACTCTCTACGGATGAAGGTAAGTTAAAATTCATCCGTCAGTATGTCGCCGCTGATGTCCTTTACGATAAGGCCAAAAGGCTGGGTTTCGACCGCAGCCCTAACGTTATACAAGCCGTAGATGATTATAAAAAGAATATCGCCGTGCAGGCATTAATGCAGAAAGAGGTCGAGCAAGGCGTTAAAGTTGATGCGGATGACCTGGTGTTATATTATAAGGCGAACAAAGAAAAGTATGTAATTCCGGCAAAGGACAAGCAACCGGAAAAACAGCTTAGCTTCGAAGAGGTGAAGAGTCAGGTTGAAAACGAGTATAAATTCAAAAAACAACAAGAGGTCGTAAATAACCTTATTGATAAGTCTTTGGAGCAGCAGGAGGTTGAAATCCTCTTTAAGCCTAATAAGGAAAATGGTGGTCAGAAAAAGTAGCGTTTCGACATCGTCATTGCGATCCGCCGAAGGCGGAGAAGCAATCCCGTTTTCGGGATTGCTTCGTCAGTCGCTTCGCTCCTTCCTCGCAATGACGCGAATTCGGATAACTATTATTATTTCGCTCCTGTTGGCGAACCCTTTTTTTTGTCTTGCCGCAGAGCAGCATTCTCCGATCGCAGTAACGACCCGGCTGGATAAGGGCGTGGTTAGTATCGGAGATAAGGTTAGATACACTATCACCATTTCGGCAGACAAAGATATTGAGGTAGAGCTCCCGGGTTTCGAGCAGAATCTGGGTGATTTCGCAGTCAAGGATTTCGGTCATAGCGAGCGCGCATTCTTCAATAAAAAGACGATCACTCAGTGGTATCTTTTGGATACCTACACAACGGGAAAATCTACCCTGCCAAAACCTGTTATTAAATATAGAAAGGACAAAGTTAAGGAATGGGGCCGGATTGAAGGCAGCCAGCAGGAGGTAGAGGTCAAGAGTATGCTGGATAAATCCGATCTGCGCCTCCAGGTCAGGGATATAAAGCCGCCGGTTGATCTGCCGATTAAATGGTTAAAGTTTATTATCTTAGGTGTTGCTGCTATAATTATTTCCGGAGGGGTATTAGTTTATCGCTATCTCCGAAAGAAACGGATTATCCAGGCCGGTTCTTTTAGAAGGCCCGCGCATGAGATTGCCTACGAGCAATTGGAGGCTTTAAGGGCTAAGGACTATATTTCAAGGGGGCAGGTCAAGGAATATTATTCTGAGATCTCCATGATCATCCGCTATTACTTAGAGAATAGGTTTATCCTGCGGGCACCGGAGATGACTACCGAAGAATTTTTGGCCCATGTCCGCGATTCCTCCATTTTAACCGTTGAGCATAAGGCGCTCTTGCGGGAATTTCTATTGTGCTGCGACCTGGTGAAATTTGCCAAATACGCCCCCTCTAAAGAGGAGATAGATTCGGTATTCGATTCTGCGAAGAACTTTATCGATTCTACCAAAGATGTCACTGCATAATCCTATATTCCTTATTTTTATACCCATAGCTTTATTGTTATTTCTTGCGGCCCGCAAGAAGGGTATGGATCCGGCGTTCCGTTTTTCTTCCGGGGAGCTTTTAAAAGGGCTGAAGGCGTCTTTTAAGTTAAGGCTGGCAGGGTACCTTGTCTATTTGAGGCCCTTGGCGGTTATCCTTATTATCTTAGCCATAGCCAGGCCTCAATCTCCGGTTGCGCCTTCCAAGATAGAATCCGAGGGGATCGATATCGTTCTGGCGCTTGATTGTTCCACGAGTATGCTGGCGGAAGATTTTATACTCCGGGGCAAAAGGCAGAGCAGGATAGAGGTAATAAAGAATGTAGTAAAGGATTTTATCAGGGGCAGGAATAATGACCGCATGGGGTTAGTGGCGTTTGCCGCCCGCGCCTACACGGTATGCCCTCTGACCCTTGATTACGGCTGGCTCTTGGATAATCTGGAGCGCGTCAAGACCGGCATGATCGAGGATGGGACGGCAATAGGTTCGGGGATAGCCGCTTCTTTAAACCGCCTCAGGGCTTCCAGGGCCAAGAGCAAGGTGGTTATACTCTTGACTGACGGCCGCAATAACCTGGGCAAGATCTCGCCGCTTACCGCGGCAGAGGCAGCCAGGGCGATGAAGGTCAAGGTTTATACCATAGGGGCAGGCGCCAAGGGCCTGGTGCCTTATCCGGTAAAGGATTTCTTCGGCAATACCGTGTACCAGCCTATGCAGATAGATATAGACGAAGATACCCTGACTAAGATCTCCGGCGCAACCGGAGCGAAATATTTCCGGGCCACAGATACTGAGAGACTTAAGTCGATTTACAGGGAGATTGACAGGTTGGAAAAGACGCCCGTAGAAGAGAAAGGATACCTGGAATATAATGAGATGTTCCCGATATTCCTGATTCCGGGGTTATTGATATTATTATTAGAGATCATCCTGGGAAATACCATATTCAGAAAGATACCTTAATATTGTGATGATTAAAAGTAATGGAATACCTGTTCGCGCACGAATTTTTTCGCCGAGTGCTTCGGTTTACGTCTCGCGTCAGCTCGCTGCTTTCGCGTTAGCGCGTGGGTTACTCGCTGCCGCTCGCCGTAAGCCCTCGCACTCATTTGCCGAAAAAATTCTCCCGCTTTGCGGGATCCCGCTGAATTCAAAATTTTGGTGCGGGATAATTGTGCGCTCACAGGTATGTCCATTACTTATACACGAACCAATAGCATAAATATGAGATTTATTCATTCTGAATATTTAATTTATGTTGTTTTTGTTATCTGCGCCCTTATTACGTTCTATGTCCGGATTTTTAAATTAAGAAAAAGGGATTTAGAGAAGTTTGCCCAAAAGGACCTTCTTGCGGAAATCCTTTCTACCTTGAGCCCTAAAAGGAAGAGATTAAAGGTGGTGATGCTCCTTACGGCTATAGCCTTTAGTCTCTTTGCATTGCTCCGGCCGCAATGGGGTTTTCGCTGGGAAGAGGTAAAAAGAAAAGGCCTGGATATCCTGATCGCGCTGGATACTTCAAAGAGCATGCTTGCAGAAGACGTAAAGCCTAACCGCCTCCAGCGCAGCAAGCTCGCTATTAACGATCTGGTAAAGGATATCAAGGGCGACCGCCTGGGGCTTATCGCCTTCGCCGGCAGCGCATTCCTGCAATGCCCTTTGACCATGGATTACAACGGTTTTTTGCTTTCACTTAATGACGTGGATACGGACACCATACCCAGGGGCGGGACTTCTATATCCAGCGCCATCAGGGAGGCGCTGAAGAGCTATGAGGGGGGTCAGAAAAAATACAAGGTCCTTATTATTATCACCGATGGGGAAGACCATGAGGGCGATCCCGTAAAGGCAGCCCTTGAGGCCAAAAAAGAAGGGATAGTTATTTTCTGCATCGGCATCGGCACGAAAGAAGGGGATCTGTTGCCCGTGATTGACGAAACGACCGGGGAGAAGGCATTTCTAAAAGACAGAGAAGGCAACGTGGTAAAGTCCCGGATGGACGAGGCCGCATTGCAGAAGATCGCCTTAGAGACCGGCGGGGTGTATGTGCGGGCCACTAATACCGAATTCGGCCTGGATTTGATCTACCGGGAGAGGTTGTCCAGGATGGAGAAGAGGGAACTCCTGGGCAAGATGAATAAACATTATGATGAGAGGTTCCAGATATTCTTAGGTATAGCTGTAGTTCTGTTGCTGGGAGAGTTGTTTATTAGCGATAGAAAATGACCAAAAAATTTCTCCCGCTTTGCGGGATCCCGCTGAATTCAAAATTTTGGTGCGGGATAATTGTGCGCTCACAGGTATCTCCATTACTTTTTGGTAAGTTGTTCATTTTTATCACGGCAATCTTGGTTTTGGGTTTTGCGGGAATTGCTTTTGCTGAAGGACCTGCTACAATAGTGCGCAAGGGTAATCGCAGCTATACTAAGAGCGATTTTGACCAGGCGCTTAAGCTGTATAATCAGGCTCAAAGTACAGCCCCGGACAGCGCAGAGATAGATTTTGATATCGGCACTGCCCAGTATAAAAAAGGCGATTACCAGTCCGCTGTCGGTTCTTTTGAAAAAGCAAGTGCCACCAGGGATAAGGGTTTAGAGGCCAAGGCGCTTTACAATATCGGCAATTCCAAATATAAGATGGGGTTATTGAAAGAGAATACCAATCTTGCCGAAACCGTGGCCTTGATGCGCGAGTCCCTGGACTATTATAAAAGGTCAATAGATTTGAATCCCAGGGAGCGGGACCCAAAAATAAATCATGAATTGGTGGAGAAGCAGTTGAAGGCTCTCCTGGATAAGTTAAAGCAGCAGGAGCAGAAACAAAAACAGCAGAAAGGCGAGAATAAAGAGGAAAAAGAGCAAAAAAAGAACGAAGAGCAGCAAAAAGAGAAGCCTCAGGAAGAGCAGAAAGCGGCGCAAGGGCAAGAGCAGGAACAGAAAACAACAGAAGAGAAACAGGCTGCACAAGAAGGGCAGAAAAAGGCCGAAGAAAAACAGGTTGAAAAACAAGAAGCCAAAAAGGCCGAAGAAAAACAAGATAAGCAGCAAGCAGGCAAGGCCCAGGATAAACAGCAGCAGCCTGTTCAGGAAAAACAGATGGACCAGGGCGAGAAGCAGGAGATGACAGAACAAGAGGCAA
>JAPLLV010000072.1 GCA_026387405.1 Candidatus Omnitrophota bacterium | reverse complement strand
AATGAAGAGCTCAATAATGAAAAAGCCCTCTTGATCAAAAAACAGGAAGAGGAGCTGCGCTTGGTCGCGGACAAAAAGTCCAAAGAGATTATCAGCCTGGCGATACAGAGGTGTGCCGCGGAACATACGGTTGAGTCTACGGTAAGCGTAGTGAACCTGCCCAGCGATGAGATGAAGGGGAGGGTTATCGGCCGGGAGGGAAGGAATATCCGGGCATTTGAGATGGCTACGGGAGTGGATGTGATTATCGACGATACGCCGGAGGCGGTAACGCTATCCGCATTTGATACCGTGCGCAGGGAAGTGGCGCGCATGGCCCTGGAAAAATTGATCAGCGACGGAAGGATCCATCCCGGCAGGATCGAAGAGGTAGTGGAAAAAGCCAAGAAAGAGATGGACGAGAAGATCCGTGAAGAGGGCGAGCGCGCTGCCTTTGAGGCGGGGGTGAATGGGTTACATCCGGAGCTGATCAAACTCTTAGGCCGACTCCGGTACCGCACCAGTTTTGGCCAGAATGCCTTGCAGCATTCTAAAGAGGTATCTTTTCTTCTGGGAGTAATGGCATCGGAGCTGTCTTTAGATATGAAGATCGCCCGGCGCATCGGGCTTTTGCACGATATAGGAAAGGCCGTGGACCATCAGGTGGAAGGCACGCACGCCAAGTTGGGCGCGGAGTTGGCCAAGAAGTACAATGAATCTCCCATCGTGGTCTCGGCGATCGAGGCGCACCATGAAGAGGCGGAACAGAGCAGCTTTTACGCGGTCCTGGCCATTGCCGCCGATGCCATAAGCGCCACCCGGCCCGGGGCGCGGCGCGAGACGCTGGAAACCTACATAAAACGCCTGGAGAAACTGGAATCGATCGCCAATCTATTCAAGGGCGTGGAAAAATCCTATGCTATCCAGGCAGGCAGGGAGATCCGGGTTATCGTGCAGCCGGAAAAAATCTCGGATAGCGATGCGATAAACATGGCGCGGGAGATCCGTAAGAAAATAGAAGAGGGTATGGAATATCCCGGTCAGATCAAGGTCTCGGTTATCCGCGAGACGCGGGCGATCGAATACGCGAAATAGATTAGCGTAGAGCGTATAGCGTTTAGAAAAAACTATCCGCTATCCGCTAAACGCTATCCGCTAAACGCTAAAAAATGAATATTCTATTTATAGGCGACATAGTGGGTTCTCCTGGGAGGGAAGCGGTAAAGACGCTGGTGCCTCAATTAAGAAAAGAGCACCGGCTCGATTTTGTTATTGCCAATGCCGAGAATGCCGCCGGCGGCTCAGGTATAACTCCGCGGGTTGCCAATGAGTTGTTTGATGCCGAGATAGATGTGTTGACTTCAGGAGACCATATCTGGAAGAAGAAAGAGATATTCGAAATTATCGGCACCGAGAGCCGTATCCTGCGGCCGAATAATTTCCCTTCCGGAGCTCCGGGAAGAGGATGGAATGTCTTTAATACAAAAAACGGCAGCAAGGTCGGCGTGATAAATGTGCAGGGCCGGGTATTTATGGAGGCCCTGGAGTGCCCTTTTAAGACCACCCGGCAGGCGGTGGAACAGATCGCGCAAGAGACTAAGATCATCCTGGTGGATATACACGCAGAGGCTACCTCTGAGAAGGTCGCGCTCGGCTGGTACCTGGACGGGTTGGTATCGGCAGTAGTGGGCACCCATACCCATATCCAGACCGCGGATGAGAAGATCCTCCCCGCGGGGACAGCATTTATCACCGATGTGGGCATGACCGGGCCGATGGATTCTGTTATCGGCAGGAGGGTGGAGGATGTCCTGGAGAGATTCCTCACCGCTATCCCGACCAGATTCAATGTCGCCGAGACGAATGTACAGTTGGGCGGAGTAGTGGTAGACGTAGACGAAGATACCGGCCGCGCCAGGTCGATTTTGAGGATACAAAGGAAACTAGCATAAATGGCTAATCGCATATCGCATATCGCATATCGCAAAACCAAAATTCAAAACTTAAAATTTCATTTTTTAAGCCTTGGTTTTACAATTCTTATTTTAAATTTTGCGCTTTTTTGTTTTGCCCAGCAGGGCGATGACCTTGAGTTGACGCAAGACGTCAACTCCAATACCATCGCTTTACCGAGGATATTCAGGCCTAATGTTGACGTAAGCGGCAGGGGTTCCCATCGCCAAAAGAGCTGGCCGCAAGGGATGGCGGCTCAAGAGGTGCTCCAGGTCTGGGATAGGGATATCGGGTTTTCCGGTTTTTATCGGCTCCAGTATAACCTTTGGGAGATACAGGAGCTGGCTAAGGACAAGCCTGCGCAGGAAGAACTCTTGAATAATTACGATTCCATAATCAAGAAGATAAGCGATGCCGGCGGGATCGTGGTCCTGGATATATTCGGCACCCCGGCCGGCCTGGGCAAGGTCCTGGATAAGAAGAGCCCGCCCATTGACCCCCGCGCCTTTAAAGAGCTGCTAAAGAGCCACATGAGGACGTTGAGCTGCGAGAAGAAATATTCGATCTGGTATGAGGTCTGGAGCGCCCCGGACACCGATGAGTTCTTCCTGGGCAAGAGACAGGAGTATCTGACCATCTATCGGGCAGTGGCCGAGGCAGCCAGGGAGTTGGAGAATGAGACAAAGACGCAGATACCCGTAGGCGGCCCTTCGGTGAGCTGGTGGTTCCAGGATCTGGACGGTAATACCATTATCAATCCGGAGCGCAGCCTCATTTATGAACTGATCCGCTTCTGCTACCATTATCGCCTTCCGCTTGATTTCATCAGCTGGCACGCCTATTCCACCGACCCTAAGGCGGAGCAGGACACGACGGTATACAAGAAATCCGGTATTGCCCTTATCCGCGATTGGTTGAGCTATTTCCGTTTCAATAAACACACCCCTTTTATCATCGACGAATGGAATTTCGACTCAGGAATTAATCTCTCTCCTGCGAGGCATGAGAAATCGAATATCGCGGCAAGCTATATACCGGCGAGGCTCAAGGGTATGTATGAGGCAGGTATCGATAATCAGGTGTATTTCTGCATGGAGGATTTCCAGAATAATACTGAAGGGGTGATGCGGAATACCGGGGCATTCTGGTATGATGCGGAGTCCCAAAGCTATAAGGGATCGCCGAAATCTATCTATAATATCTTTCGTATGCTGCACAGCTTGGATGACCGGATGTTTATAGCCCCGGCCAAATCCAGCGATGAATTCGTAGGCCTGATCGCCACAAAAAAACAGGACGAAGTGATCATCCTGATTTATAATTACATCGACCCGGACATAGTCAAGAGTTTCCTATCCAGGAATATCGCCTCCTTAAGCGACGGAGAAAGAAGGGTCCTGCTCAATATGATCAAGACCAATAGGCTGGATAAGGTCATCCGCAGCGAATCCGACGTTGCCCAGGTCCATGCCCCCCGTCACCTGAAACAGCTCTTGATCCAGGCGCAGAGGCTTAATGAGCAGGCGGCTAAATTCAGCTTGTCCAGCCGCACCGTCAAACTGAATATAAAAAACCTTAAAGGTAGTTTTCTCTACCAGCGTTTTACCGTGGATTCTTTGTGCGGGTTGTATTGTGATTTTGTCCCCAAGGAAGATAAGAATATCCAGATAAACGACACATACCAGGATACGCTGGTCCTCAATCCTTATTCAGTGACCATGCTCATTTTTAGAAAGTGGGTGCCCGAACCGGAGAAACCGGTTTTACCCCTTCAGCAAACAGAGCAACCCGTTTCTGTCGGTAAGGAAACAGCAAAGGTTGCTCTTCCTACGCCAGAACAAAAGACGCCTGTTACTGCAGCAGAGCCTGCGAAACAAGCGGAGCCGGCAAAAGAAGCTGAGCCTGCCAAGCAGGCAGAACCAGAGAAGCAGACGAATAGTACGGTAATCCCCAAGGCCACGCAGCAGGGCCCTTAACGCTAATGCCTAAAGATAGCCTGCAGCCAGATTTATTTTCCCAAAAAAACAATCCCCAGGACCATATCTATACGGTTTCCGAGATTACCCAGGACATTAAACTGATTCTGGAAAATACCTTTGGTGAGATCTGGATTGAGGGAGAAATATCCAATTTCCGGCCTTCCTCCGCCGGGCATTACTATTTCTCCTTAAAGGACGAAGGTTCCATATTACAGGCAGTAATATTCAGCCGCCTGGCAAAAGAGGTTCGATTTAAGATTGAAGACGGCCTCAAGGTTATCTGCCACGGCAGCGTTGAGGTATACGGGCCCCGGGGGCAGTACCAGCTTATCGTTGATAAAATAGAACCCAAGGGTTTAGGAAGCCTGCAGCTGGCCCTGGAGCAGTTAAAACAGAAGCTGGAGAAGGAAGGGCTGTTTTCTCCGGAACATAAAAGGACAATACCGCAACTCCCTTCGCGCATAGGCGTGGTTACCTCACTGCAAGGCGCGGCCATTAAAGATATACTCCAGGTCTTGGAACGCCGGTTTAAGGATGTCCACATAATCATCAACCCGGTGCGCGTGCAGGGAGAAGGGGCAAAGGAAGATATTGCCGGAGCCATTAAAGATATGAATGACTACAATCAACAAGCGCCTGTTTGTGCGCGCATCGAGGTGATGATCGTCGGCCGCGGAGGCGGGAGTATCGAAGACCTCTGGGCCTTTAACGAAGAGATGGTGGCCAGGGCGATCTACAATTCCCGTATCCCGGTCATCTCCGCGGTGGGGCACGAGCGGGACTGGACTATCGCGGACTTGGTGGCGGATGTGCGCGCGGCTACCCCTTCAGTTGCCGCCGAGATAGTTATCCCAAAGAAAGAAGACTTAAAAATCCGGTTGGACTCTTTGTTCCAAGATTTAAAAAGGGCTTTATCGGATTATGCCCTTAGCCTTGGGGATGACTTGGAGGACCTGGCGCATAGGCTGATTCTTAGCCTTGACCACATCTTTGAATTAAGCATCGCTAATTTTAATAGCGCCCAGAAAAAATTGGCTATACTTAATCCCATGGCAGTGATCCGGCGCTATCAGGAGAAGATCGGCACGAGCCTTAACCAGGTTTCCTTGGCCGCAAACCACTTCGTTAAGATCCGCCAGGCAGAGTTTACCAGGGCCTCCGGAAGGCTCTCTTCCTTAAGCCCTTTGAGCATACTATCGCGCGGTTACAGTATAACTTTTCAGGCGGAAGGAGAGGGCATTATTAAAGAAGCTTCTCAGGTTTCGCCGGGCGATTTACTCAAGACCAGATTGCACCGGGGAGAAATTATAAGTAGAGTAATTGATAAGCAATAATCCGCCAATATTGTTCGAGCGAGCCAGCAAATTTATCTTCTCCCTGCCTGCCGGCAGGCAGGGACGTTGCTCGAAGAATAAATTTGCTGACGAGTCGAGAACTAAAAGATTAGCGAGGAGGTTGTTTAAAATGGCTGAAATAAAATACGAGGACGCCTTAAAAAAACTGGAAAAAATAGTCGATGACCTGGAAAAGGGAGATCTTTCATTGGATGATGCTCTGAAAAAATATCAGGAAGGTATCGAGCTCTCGCGTATCTGCAACCAGAGGCTGGAGAGCGCGAAGAAAAAGATAGATCTGCTTGCCAAAAATAAAAAAGGCGAATTTGAATTGAAGCCCCTTGATGGCGCAAAATTGGAAGAATAAATGCTCTTAGACAACATCAATAACCCGCAGGAATTGAAAAAGCTTTCGCTTGATGAACTGCCTATACTGGCCGCCGAGATACGCCAGAAGATATTAGAGGTGGTTTCCCGGACCGGCGGGCATCTGGCCTCCAGCCTGGGCGCAGTGGAGTTGGCTATCGCGCTGCATTATTGCCTGGATACGCCCGAGGATAAGATTATCTGGGATGTGGGCCATCAGGCCTACGCCCATAAGATACTCACCGGAAGGTGCAAAGATTTTAATATGCTGCGTCAATACCAGGGGCTGACCGGATTCCCCTGCAAAGAAGAATCTCCGTACGACCCGTTTACCACCGGGCACAGCTCTACCGCCGTTTCTCTGGCTCTGGGATTAGCCAGTGCCAGGGATATTACGCCTGCCGCGAAGTTCCGCGTGGCCGCGGTTATCGGAGACGGTTCCTTGAGCGGCGGGTTGTGTTTTGAGGGTTTGAATAATGCCGGGCATCTTAAAAAAGATTTATTGGTAGTTTTAAACACTAACGAGATGTCCATTGCCCCCAACGTGGGGGCGATAAGCAATTATCTGAATAAGCTGATATCCCAGCCTATCTACAATCGCTTTAAAGATTCTTTTGATAAATTTGTGGAATCCCGTATCCCTAAAGGCAGCCGCCTGGTAAAGATCGCCAATAAATTCGAAAAAGGCCTTAAGGAATTATTTATCCCGGGGGTGCTCTTTGAAGAGCTGGGGTTCCGTTATTTCGGCCCTTTTGACGGCCATAACCTCAACAGTCTCATTCCCACTATCAAAAAGATCCTGACCATCAAAGGTCCTGTGCTTTTGCACGTGATTACCAAAAAAGGTAAGGGTTATGCCCCGGCGGAAAATGACCCCGTAAGGTTCCATAGCGTCGGCCCATTTGAGATCGCAACCGGTAAAGGCATAGCCAAGGTTGCTACGGGACAAAAAACCTTTACCGCCGCTTTTAGCGAGGCGTTAGTATCTCTGGCCAGGGAGAACAGGAAGATGGTTGCTATAACCGCGGCTATGCCTGAGGGTACGGGGATGGATAAGTTTCGCGACCTTTATCCGGAGAGATTTTTCGATGTGGGTATTGCCGAAGGGCACGCGGTTACTTTTGCCGCAGGCCTTGCCAGGCAGGGTTTAAAACCGGTAATAGCGATCTACTCTACTTTTTTGCAAAGGGCCTATGATCAGATTATCGAGAGCGTGGCCTTGCAGAACCTGGGAGTGATTTTTTGTCTTGACCGCGCGGGCGTGGTGGGAGAAGACGGGGCCACGCATCAAGGAGTGTTCGATATCTGTTTCCTGCGCACTATTCCGAATCTGGCGGTAATGGCTCCGGCAGATGCCGCGGAACTAGAGGCAATGTTGGCCTTTGCTGTGGACTCAAAGTTCCCTGTATCAATAAGGTATCCTAAGGCCCAGGCGCCGTCTTTAAGTTTACCGTTATCGCCCATAGAATTGGGTAAGGCCCAATTGCTGCTGCAAGAGGGACAGGATTATGTGATTATCGCCCTGGGCAGCATGGTTGCCCCTTGTATTGAGGCCGCGCAGTTGTTGAAGAATGAAGGGTTCCAGGGTACTTTAATCAACGCGCGTTTTGTAAAACCCCTGGACCAGGCATTGTTTAAAATGGTTTCCTCTCAGGCTAAATTTATTTTTACCGTTGAGGACGGTGTTATAGAGGGAGGTTTTGGCAGCGCGGTAACTGAGAGTACGGACTTGCCGGTGATAAGGATCGGCCTGCCGGATGAATTTATGCCCTGCGGCGCAAGGGGTGTTTTATTGAAGAAATACGGTTTAACCAGCCAGGGGATAGCGGATACAATACGGAGTTATGCCAGTATAAAATTACATGCCCAAAATAACCATTGATAGAGAAAAATGCAAGGGTTGTCTTTTGTGTATTAGTTTTTGCCCCAAGGGCGCGATAGTGCCCGATACAAAATTAAACCGTAAAGGGATAAAGCCGGTAAGGTTCAAAAAAGATACCGCCTGCATCGCCTGCGCGATGTGCGCGGTGATCTGCCCGGACTGTTGTATTGAAGTATTTAAATAGTCGCTGGTTGTTGGTTTTTAGTCGTTAGTTAGAACCTAACGACAAACGACTAACGACAAACGACTAACGACCAAATGATCAATAACCTTAAACGAGTATTAATGACGGGGAATGAGGCGATTGCCGAGGGCGCTATCCAGGCAGGGTGTGGTTTTTACGCCGGATACCCCATTACTCCCCAGAACGAATTGATTGCTTATATGGCCGCGCATCTTGCGGACTCGGGGGGAGTGTTTATTCAGGCCGAGTCGGAATTGGCCGCGATAAATATGGTCTTTGGCGCTTCTGCCTGCGGGGTCAGGGCAATGACCTCATCTTCAAGTCCCGGGATAAGCCTCAAGCAGGAAGGAATTTCCTATATAGCCGGTGCGCAACTGCCGGCAGTCATTGTTAATGTGATGCGCGGAGGGCCGGGATTGGGGAATATCTGGCCTTCCCAGGCGGATTATTTTCAGGCCACGCGCGGCGGCGGGCACGGAGATTATCGCTCCATAGTGCTGGCCCCTTCGACTGTGCAGGAATGTTATGAATGTATGCCCCTGGCATTCTCTTTGGCGGATCAGTACCGGATGCCGGCGATAATCTTAAGCGATGGCATGCTGGGCCAGATGATGGAGCCGGTTTTAATGCGCAGCCATAAGCCATTAGCCATAAGCCATAAGCCAAAATGGGCGCTGGGCAATAGTAAGGGTAGAAGCCCCAATGTAGCCAAATCCTTTTATCTGCGCGAAGGGGACCTGGAAAAAGTAAATCTCCTCCTGCAGAAAAAATATAAAACCATCGAAGCTAAAGAACAGCGTTACCAGGGGCAATATTTAGATGACGCCAAGGTAGTGCTGGTCGCCTATGGGACAATGGCCCGGATCATAAAAAGCATCACGCATAAGCTCCGCGGGCAGGGGAAAAAAGTCGGGTTGCTCCGGCCAATAACTCTTTGGCCCTTTCCCGTGCAGGCTTTCGAACGCCTTGCCTTGGGTAAAATGGCCAAGAAGTTTTTAGTGGTGGAGATGTCCGCGGGACAGATGTTGGAAGACGTAAAATTGGTTATTAACGGAAGGTCTGCGGTAGGGTTCTTAGGACGTCTAGGCGGAGGCATGCCCAGCGAAGAAGAGATTATTAAGAATATAACAAGTTTACTTTAAGATGAAAAAAATATTTTCTCATCCCAGATCCTTGCGAAAGGTTACCACGCATTATTGCCCCGGTTGCGGGCATGGCATAGCCCACCGTTTGATCTCCGAGGTAGTGGATGAGTTGGGGATAAGGGAAAAGACTATAGGGGTCGCGCCGGTGGGTTGCGCTGTAGTCGCCTATGATTACTGGGATTTTGATTGTTCCGAGGCCGCGCACGGCAGGGCCCTGGCAGTGGCTACCGCCATAAAAAGGGTAAAGCCTAAAACAATTGTCTTTACCTACCAGGGAGACGGAGATTTAGCCGCCATCGGCACCAACGAGACTATTCATGCCGCAAACCGGGGAGAGAACCTCACCGTTATTTTCATTAACAATGCGGTATACGGGATGACCGGGGGCCAGATGGCCCCCACTACTTTGGTGGGACAGAAGACCGCTACAACCCCTAAAGGCCGCGAGGTAAAGGGCCAGGGGTATCCCCTCAAGATCTCCGAGATGTTAAAAGTTCTTCCGGGGGTGAAATACCTTGAGCGGGTATCTTTACATTCGCCCCAGGAGATATTAAAGGCCAAGGCAGCGATAAAACAGGCGTTCTTGAATCAGATCCAGGGCAAAGGGTTTTCTCTGGTGGAGATCATATCGCCCTGCCCGACATACTGGGGGATGTCGCCGCGGCAGTCGTTGAATTGGATCAAGGAAGTTATGTTAAAAGAGTTTCCCTTGGGAAGGATAAAATAGTCGTTGGTCGTTGGTTTTTAGTCGTTAGTTACAAACTAACGACTAACGACTAACGACTAACGACCAGAGACTATGACAGAAAAGATCATAATAGCAGGCGCAGGCGGCCAAGGCATTATGCTCGCTGGCAAGATCATGGCCGAGGCAGCCATGCAAGAAGGAAGATACGTTACCTGGCTTCCTGCCTATGGCCCGGAGGTGCGCGGAGGGACTGCCTTTTGCATGGTGATCATCTCCGATAGCGAGATCGGCTCGCCGTATATCGGGGAGGCAGATACGTTGATCATACTGAACGGTTTGTCTTTCCAGAAGTTCAAATGCAGGGTAAAGAAGAACGGCCTTATTATAGCCAATAGTTCTTTTGACCTGGAGGACGACCCGCAAAATGCGCGCGTCCTGCGTTACCCATTTACGGATCTAGCGCTCAAGCAGGGGAATATAAAAGTTGCGAATATGATTGCCCTGGGGAGTTACCTGGGGCAGAAGGGCACCGTGGCTACCAAGACTATTTTTGAGACCATAAGGCGCATGGCGCCCGCCGGCAAAAAAGAGTTGATAAAGATCAACAAACAGGCTTTTATGCAAGGATTGAGGTTGGCATAATGGTTAGAGTTCGCTTCGCACCCAGCCCCACGGGTTATTTACACGTCGGCGGCGGGCGCACTGCTTTATTTAACTGGTTGTTTGCCAAGGCAAAGCAGGGTAAATTTATTTTGCGCATCGAGGATACTGACCGGGAACGCTCCAAACAGGAATACGTGGATGAAATATTAGACAGCCTGAATTGGCTGGGGTTTGGCTGGGATGAGATTTATTATCAGAGCCGGCGCATTGATATTTACCGTCAAGAGGCCGGGCGCTTATTAAAAGAAGGTAAGGCCTATACCGAAAAATTGGAAGGAAAGCCTCAAGAGGCGATCATTTATAAGGTCTCCCCGCAGAAGATAAAGGTGAATGATCTTATCCGCGGCGAGATAGAATTTGACGCCACGACTATCAAGGACCAGGTCTTGATTAAGTCCGACGGCTCTCCGACTTATAATTTTGCCTGCGTGGTGGACGACGCGGCTATGGGCATTACGCATGTTATACGCGGTGACGATCATATCTCCAATACCCCGAAGCAGGCCATGCTTTATGAAGCGCTGGGTTTCTCCCTTCCTGATTTTGCGCACCTGCCGTTGATCTTAGGTATGGAAGGAGGCAGGCTCTCCAAAAGGACCGGGGCCACGGCTATTTCTGATTACCGCAGAATGGGATATCTGCCGTCGGCTTTGGTGAACTATTTATTGCTGCTTAGTTGGTCGCCGGGTGATAACCGCGAGGTGATCGATATCAGCGAGGCCATAAGATTATTTGATTTAAAAGGCGTGAACAAAACCGCTGCCACCTTTGATCTAAAAAAGCTGGAGTGGATGGATAACCAGTATATAAAAAATGCCGACCCAGAGCAGTTGGCAGATCAACTCATTCCTTTGTTGATTGAGAAAAAATATATAGAGCAGGATAAATTTGATAGAAAGTATCTCGTTTCTCTGGTAAAATTATTCCAACCGCGCCTGCCCAGGATAAATGAGTTCGTTGAGTGGGCGGATTACTTTCTGGTTAAAGATATTAATATTGACCCGCAGGCCCAAGAGAAGTTCTTGAGCCGCGATTTTTCCAGGGAGTTCGGCCTTTTTATTGAACGACTGGAAGCCCTGGAGCGGTTTGATGTTGCCGGCATTGAGGCAACTTTCCGGGACATGGTAAAAGAACTGGGCCTTGAGTCCAAGGCCCTTATCCACCCTATCCGGGTGGCGCTTACCGGCAAGACCGTGGGGTTGGGATTATTTGAGGTAATATATTATTTGGGCAAGGAACGCACAAAAGAGAGGTTAGAAAAATGGATAAGTTAAAGTGCGCGGCGTGTCGCAACCTATTTCTTGCGGTAATTTTGTTTTGTATTGTTTTCTTAAGCGGTTGCGAGACGGTAAAGGGCCTTGGTAGAGACCTGGGTTCTGTCCCGGGGAATGTCTCAACCGACGCCCGTAATACCTGGGATTGGCTTAAGGGAGCGGACAGTTGGATGCAGGATAATCTCTGGTAAGCCGCCGGCAAATTTAATTATTGCCCCCTCGTCCAACGGCAGGACACCAGACTCTGGATCTGGGTATTATGGTTCGAATCCATAGGGGGCAGTTATATATCCTACATTATGAAAAACACGAAATTCGGATTTACAAGTGCCTCTAAAGATTTAGTCATATTAGCTTTAATTACTATTTTTATATTTGTACTCTCGTATTTCTTCGATGTATTTGTATTCCTTGTGGAATTTTTTCGAAAACACCCCCATTCGGTAACCTGGATAGATGAGATTATCACAGGTCTTTTGAGTTTAAGCATCGGTTTTGGTATTTTTTCTTGGCGTAGATGGCGGGAACTAAAAAAAGAAACTGCCGAACGCTTAAGAATACAAGAAGAGCTTATTAAGATTGCCGAAACAAAAGCAGAAACAGAAAGGATTATTTGTAAACAACTCCACTGCGACATTGAGGAGTATAAGAAGATAGAGCGAGATGTTCTATCTCGTCAGCCCAAAGCAAAAGGAGTAAGTTAAACAAAAACATTAAATTCAATATTGAATTTTTCTGTTTCTTCCGTATACAGGCAGTTGCAGATTTCATCCAACAGGGGCAGTCAGATTTCATTAACACTCTGCAATAAAATATGTTACGGATGCGGCATAATTAAAAAGTGAAGATATGGGCACTATTCTTTGGATTACAATAATACTTGTTGCATTATATATAATATTTTACTTCCTTAAGATAAGGAAAATAAAAGAAGAAAGAAAACGTCGAGATGAAGCAGACCGCCAGGGAAACGAACAAACAATGAGCCCGCGAAAAAAGCTTCATGAAGAAGAGAAGAAGCGTTGGGAGGATGAATACTGGAGGCGTCAGGCAAGAGGAGAGAGATAATGGAAACGCCTAAATCCCCCACCAATTTTATCCGCGAGATCATCGACGGAGACTTAGCCGCGGGCAAAAATAACGGCCGGGTGCACACACGCTTCCCGCCTGAACCCAACGGTTATTTGCATATCGGGCACGCCAAGAGCATCTGCCTCAATTTCGGCATTGCCCGGGATTATAAGGGGTTATGTAACTTGCGTTTTGACGATACCAACCCGGAGACCGAAGACGTCGAATACGTGCAGTCGATCACGGAAGACGTACGCTGGCTGGGTTTTGATTGGGCTGACCGTCTATACTACGCATCAGATTATTTCGAAAAACTTTACGGATTTGCCGTCCAGCTGATCAATAAAGGCAAGGCCTTTGTCTGCGACCAGTCTCTTGAGGATATGCGCAGGGACCGGGGCACGATTACCGAACCCGGCAAGGAAAGCCCCTTTCGCAGCCGCAGCATTAAAGAAAACATCGATTTATTCTCTCGCATGAGGAAGGGTGAATTCGAAGAAGGGCAGAAGGTCCTGCGCGGAAAAATCGACATGGCCCACCCTAATTTATTGATGCGGGATCCGGTCTTCTATCGCATAAAAAAAGAAGCGCATCACAGGACGGGGAGGAATTGGTGTATCTATCCCACCTACGATTTTACCCACGGTATCTGCGATTCTATGGAAGGGATCACGCACTCTATCTGCACCCTGGAATTTGAAGTGCACCGCCAGTTATATGACTGGATCCTTGATGAATTAGGCATTCATCATCCGCAGCAGATCGAATTCGCCCGCCTTAACCTAAGCCATACGCTTTTAAGTAAACGTAAACTACTGGAGCTCGTCGAGAAAAAATACGTCCTCGGCTGGGATGACCCGCGTATGCCTACTATCGCCGGTTTTCGGCGCCGCGGCTACACCCCGGAATCCATACGCAAATTTTGTGATCAGATCGGGGTGGCCAAGGCCGACAGCATAGTGGATCTGGTCATGCTGGAAAATAGCATCCGCGAAGAGTTGAATAAGACGGCTCCCCGCGTTATGGCAGTGCTGCGGCCGCTTAAGGTGATCATTGATAATTATCCGGAAAACCAGGCCGAACAACTGGACGTAATTAATAATCCGGAAGACCCTTCCTGCGGCACGCGCAAGGTCCCTTTTTCCAGGGAACTTTATATCGAGCAGGAGGATTTTCGCCAAGATCCTCCGAAGCAATTTTTCAGATTAGCGCCTGGCAGAGAGGTGCGTTTGCGTTGCGCCTATTTTATCAAATGCGTCGGCGTCTCTAAGGATGAGGCTACGGGCCGGATAAAAGATATCCACTGCACCTATGACCCCGCCACGCGCGGCGGAGATGCCCCTGACGGCCGCAAGGTCAAGGCCACGATTCATTGGGTATCCTCGCGCCACTGCCTGGAAGCCGAGGCGCGTTTATATGACATCCTTTTTACGAAACGTAATCCCAACGACGTGCCGGAGGGGAGCGAATTCACCGTGAACCTTAACCCTAAGTCCCTTGAGATTCTCCCCTCATGCCTGGTTGAACCCAGCCTGAAGAATGCGCTCCCCGGAAGCCGTTATCAATTCGAGCGCGTAGGGTATTTCTCGGTGGATAGCCTCGACGCCTCGGGGAAAATAATTTTTAACCGGATAGTGACCTTGCGAGACACCTGGGCTAAGATCGAAAGTAAGTTATAATCCCTTGAGCAGCTAAAATTATCGTGCTATATTGATTATATAAAGATTTTTTGAATACGCGCGGGTGGTGGAATGGCAGACACGCAAGCATGAGGGGCTTGTGCCGAAAGGCTTGGGGGTTCAACTCCCCCCTCGCGCACCAAAATAATTAAGCGGGCTTACCGCAAAAAGCGCAAAAAGGGGACGTTTCTATTTTTCCTTTAATCTGCTCTCCTGAAAAATAGAAACGTCCCCTTTTTTCTTGGGGACACTTCTAGCAGAACCTCTTATCTTGCAAAGAGATAGATAGAAACGGTCTATTTGTCGCGGCGTTTATCTTTGACGTAGTTGCTTTTTTCTTGGCTTTTGGCAATGCACTTTAATTCCGCGCCGATCTCGCCTATCTGGGCTACGTGCTCGATCTTTCTCGCCTCATTAGTCACCACGCCGATAGATACGGCAAGGAGGGGGATCCTTTGTTCGTTGCCTTTGCGGTCCAGGGCTACGATATAGCCGTTATCCCTGTCCTTCTCGTTGTAAAACTCCGGCACGGCCCCATCAAATTCATCGATAATTTCCTGGCAGATATTATCCGCTGTGTCCGGAACTGTTATTACCACAAAATCGTCTCCGCCGATATGCCCGATAAAATCCTCGGCGCTGCCGTATTTTTGGGCGGAACGGATCAGGATGCGGGCGGTCTCCCGGATGACCTCGTCTCCGTGCTCAAATCCGTATTTGTCGTTGTAGGCCTTGAATTTGTCCAGGTCCACATAGCAGACCGCGAACAGGGATTTATTTTCAATGCGCTTGGTTAATTCGTTTATGATAGAAACGTTCCCCGGCAGGCGGGTGAGAGGATTTGCCTCCAGGTCTATCTGCGTGCGTCTTAAGACCATGCGGATGCGCGCCAGGAGTTCCTTGGGCTCAAAAGGTTTTACCACGTAATCATCCGCTCCGGCATCCAGGCCGTCTACCCGGTCGTTGATATCGCCTTTTCCGGTTACCATAATGATAGGCAGATGTCTTAGCAGCAGGTCTCTTTTTATCTGCCGGCAGACCTGTCTTCCGTCCATCTTGGGGATCTTATAATCCAGGAGCACCAGGTCCGGGGATTTGGTATTAATTGCTTTTAAGGCCTCTTCGCCGTCCTGGGCCTCTATTACCGTGTAATTTTCTTCGGATAGGGTCAGTTTTAATACGTCCCGGATATCCGGGTCATCGTCGACGATCAATATCTTAGTAAGCATGGTTTTTATCTTTATGCCGCCGCCGGCAAGGTAAAGCTGAAGGTTGAGCCGGCCCCTATTTTACTCTCCACCCAGATCTTCCCGCCGTGGGCCTCGATAATATGCTTTACCAGCGCCAGGCCTAAGCCGGTTCCTTTTACCTGTTCGTTTATGGGGTTTTCTACCCGGTAGAATTCTTCGAAGATCCTTTCTTTAGACTCTAAGGGTATACCGCAGCCCGTGTCAGAAACATCTATCTCTACCAGATGGTCGCGTTTCTGGCTGCGCACGGTGATTTTGCCGCCGGGGGGAGTGAATTTAAGTGCGTTGCCGATAATATTTATAAATATGCGGCTAAGCTGTTCACTGTCAGCCAAAACGGTCAAGGCGTCCGGCGATATGTTGACTATTAATTCTAAACCTCTTTCTTTTAATTGCACGCCCAGGAGGTCCCCGACCTTCTCCAGGATAATTATAAGGTCCTGCGGCACCGGCTTCATTGCCACCCTTCCGGATTCGATACGCGATATATCAAGAAGGTCGTTTACCATGTGCGTGAGCTCGTCGCTGTGCTTGTTTATCTTTTCCAGCCTGGAGAATACCTCTTGAGGCACCTTGCCGAGATTCCCGGCTAGCAATATCGAGGCATAGCCTTTGATGGATGTAAGCGGGGTCCTCAACTCGTGGGATACCGCGGATACAAAATCGGTCTTGCGCCTGCTTATTATTTTTACCTCTTCTAGGGCCTGGCTGAGCGCCCGCGTTCTTTCTTCTACTTTTTTCTCCAGGCCCTGCTGGGCCAGCCACGTTTTTTCAAAAAGGCGGGCGTTTTCCAGGGCCTGTCCGAGCTGGTTGGCCAGGATTGAAATGAGCTCTTCGTCGCCTTCGGTAATAGCGAAGTCCAGGTTTTGTGTCCCGGCGAATAAGAAACCCTTTTGGCCTTCCTTGGGCAATACCGGAGCGATAACAAAGGAGTGCACGCCGAAGGTGTGGGTTATCGCGTTTTTGAGGCCGGCCTCTTCTTTGAAAGAGAGGGAGGACAGATTGCTGTCCCCGTTGATCAATCCCAGGAAGAGCTGCCTGTTATCTTGCGCAAAAGAATAAAGTTTGCCTATCTCCTCTTCCGCATAGCCCATACAGAGGCGCAATTCAAATTTTTCATTGGAATTATTCCATAGGAAACAGCAGGTTTTTTCAAATCCCAGCTCATCCAGGCACTTAGAATCAATACGCTTGAACATCTGGGATTCTTCCAGGGTTGTGCTGATGGAGCGCGAGACCCGCTGCAAGGCGTAGAGGCCGGTCATTTTTTTATCCAACTCCTCCTGGGTCTTATTCAATTCCATATCGGTGCGCACGATGAGCTTTGCCTGTTCATCCATTTCGTCGAGAGAGCGCCTCAAGAGCTCATTTTCATTACGCATATGTTTTATTTTTTCCATTTTTAAGACCAGGACGATTACCAGCGATAATATAGCGATGATCCCGGAAAGCCCAAGGATATTAATCAAGTTTTCGTTTCCCATCATCCCTTTAGTCCCCGATAACTAAGACTAGAATGCTGTGATTAAGAAAATACGCTTTGCCGCGGTAATCTATGGATGCCAAAGGCGCCTGTTCACCGCAGCTCAACAGGCCTATTACGGGGGTGTTTTCCCCGAACTCGCCCTTAATTATGTCTATATCTTTGGCGCTATCATCTCCCAACAATTTATATCGCGAAAATGAGTTAAAGACAAGCACTAATTTAGCATTTGCGCCCCCTAAATAGCTATTGGCCTCCCGGGTTGCGTATTTCGTAGCCTCAAGACAGGAATCCTTGGTAGCGATCATAAGCCGTATGGTTGAGCCCTCCGGGATATTGCCCTGGAAACAAAGAGAGCCGTTGTCCTCTATGGAGGCAACGCTTCTTAAAAGATATTCCTGGGCTTCTTTAACGTGTATCCCGACGGGATAAAACACCGAGATGCGCGCCAGTTCCTTTTTTAGTTTCGCGAGATCGCAGTTGAAATATTCCTCATACAGATTAGTGGCCGAGGCCCCGTTGATTTCATAGACAACATTATTTTCGGACTTGGTGACAAGACGGGGTTTTCCCAGAGGGCGCCATCCGTGCTTGACGCCCACGCCGAAGTTCAATTTTCCTCCGATGATGATTGCCGCGGCTGAATCTTTTAGCGGTTGCTGCTCGAAATATATCGAAGGCCTGAAGAGATTCAATTCGTCAAGCAGGCTCGCTCCGATCAGGGGAAAGCTTAATCCCAATCTCTCCTGCAGGCCGGCGATAAGACCTGAGTTTTCCTTTGGCGCCATATCGGATAATATAAGGCCGAAGTCTTTGCGTATCCCTTTAAAACCGCGCAGAAGTTTTTCCCCTAATTCCTCCCCGGCCTCATGCGGTTCCCTGTCTTTTATCTTTTGGATACAGGCGGCATTGCAATAGGCCCCTTGCGGTAATTTCAGGAGCAATACGCCCAAGGATTGTTTAGATATCCCGTAGTTAGAGATTACGGCGCGGCTGCTTGCGCCGATAAGCGCAGTTGCGGGCCCGAGGAAATTTTTTAACGCGCTTAAAGTCCCGCTGTGGGCGAATTCAGGGGAGCTGATGACAATGGCCAGGTCCGCGGTTTCCTTCTCCATGTTTTTTTGCGCCTGCTGGAAAGCGTCGCGCGTAGCCTGGAGGTAATCCCTTTTTAAACTTAAGCCAAACCCGGCTTTAATATTGTTCATAGGAGAATAGTATATACCCATATCCGCGCCAGGGTCAATAAAATTATACGTTCGCGGCGCATATGAATCTTCCGCGTGCCGCCTTAGTATCAATTTCATACGAAAGCGCGCTGCAGAAATTGATTGACCCGGTCGGTAAGTATGCTATATTATTTAAAATTGAGCTAAAAATAACCTGGCGCTATCGTCTAGCCTGGTCTAGGACATCAGCTTCTCAAGCTGAGTACACGAGTTCAAATCTCGTTAGCGCTACCAATTTATCGGTTCCCCGCCGTAGGCGGGTCCGCCTCTGCCGTAGGCAGATCAGCCTTCGGCGGATGCGGCGGAAAATCCGGTTGGGGGCTATTATTTGTATCCAACCGAGCCCTGCGGAGCTCGTCAGAGTTATTACGAGTCTATTAAAGAGCGAAGCAGGACCGTTGGTGCTGCCAAAAAAGATTTATCTTGCAATAAGGGGTAGTTTGTGTTAAAAATAATATAATTACCGGTACCGTTTTGGGTTAGGACAGATAAATTTTACCCCAGGCACCGCTAGGCGGGATAGATAAGACACCCCGCGCTAATAGCGCCTGGCCCAGATAGGTATTGGGCCAGTGTTCACCTTGCGGTGAAGATTTGCGCGGGTGTTGTCCTTGTGGACAAGGAGGGTCGATGGGCGGAGGTACAGGGTTATTAAAGGTATCCAGCGCAGTGATTAAAATAGCTGCCTGGATTTTTTTATTGATGGGTTTAGTGGCCTCAACATTTATAATGCTGAGATACACCGGTCAAGAGATACCGCGGCTGATGGGTCCGGTGGTGTTGATAATATACGTGCTGGTATTCTTCTTCCTGCATCTTGTGGCCGGTATCGCGGATCTATTGCTTAAGCTATCAGAACAGTGTAAAAGGGAGGGTCAAAATGCGTAAGTATACGGTGTTGGCGTGCGGGTTATTTCTGTGTTTGGCATTATTCGGCTGCGATAAACTTTTTCCAAAATCCCAAGGCGGCGCAGGCCTAGGTAGGACCTCTCCTGCAATATCCACCAAGGGCACGGTCATTGCCAAGATCAATAATATGCCCATTACATTGGAAGATCTGAACGAAGAGGTAAATGCCTTTAACGAGGCGGTGGGGCAAAACAGGCCGGAGGCCAAGATCACCACCAAAGAGCAAAAAGTAACTTATCTGAAGAATGAATTGGTGCGCAGGATGCTTCTCTACCAGGATGCCTTGAATAAAGGACTGGACAGGAATGAAGATGTGGTCAAGGTGATGGATAAGACCAAGATGGATCTTCTCGTCGTGGAACTGGTCCGGCAGGAGGCGCAGAAGATAGACGTCTCTTCCAAGGAGATTGAAGATTATTACAATACTTATAAGGAGCAACTCAAGGAGCCTGAAGAGAGACAATTACGCGAGATCATGCTTTCCACTGAGCAGGAAGCTAAAGACGTGATGGTTCAATTGCTGCAGGGCGCGGATTTTGCTACCGTGGCCAAAGCCAGCTCCAAGGCCCCAAGCGCTAAGGACGGCGGAGACTTGGGATTTATTACCAAAGGCAAGAAATCGCCCCAGTTTGACGCCGCGGCCTTTTCCGATACCCTGGAGGTGGGAAAGATGAGCGGGGTCTTTAAGGGCCCTGACGGATACTACATCGTGAAACTGGAGGCCAAGCGCGGCGGCAAACAGAGGTCTCTTTCAGATATGTGGGATGATATCAAGAAAGGCCTGACATTCTTAAAACAGCAGCAGAAGATCGAAGATCTGATCGGCAAATTGTCCCGCGAATCCAAGATCGAGATTAACGAGGGAGAGATAAAGTAGTGCTGCAGATACCGAAGCAAAAGATTATCCTGATAGCCGGGGTGGTCTTGGCGATCATCGGCATAATGATGGTCAAGGTATATATTGACCAGCAGCGTCAACAGGCCGTAGAGAGGGCCAACGAGGCCATTCAGTCGCAGCAGGCGAATCAGGCTTCGGTGTTGGTAGCAAAACAGGATATTCCTAAAGGCGTAACGGTTCCCCCGGAAAGCCTGGAGATAGCGATTGTGCCTAACAGATTTGTCCAGCCGCAGGCAGTGACCTCTTTGGACCGTATTGCCGGTATGATCACCGTAGCCCCTATTTCCAAAGGCGAACAGATCACCTTAAGCAAGCTTACCTTTCAGCGGCGCTCCGGAGCCCTCGCGGAACTTACTCCGGTGGGGAAACGCGCCATTACCATTTCAGTAGACGCCGTTTCTTCTTCGCTATTAGGGATGCTTAAAGTGGGAGACTACACGGATATCATCGCCTTGCTTCCTGTGCCGGTGCAGACTCCCGACGGAAAACAGGCCTCGCAGATAGCGGTGATCCCTTTGTTCCAGAATGTATTGGTCTTGGCAGTGGGGCGTGAAACAGGGGGGAGTTCCGGCAAGAAGGAAGAGGCGCAGGAAGCCAACCCGCCGGTAACCGTGGCCCTTACGCCTCAAGAGTCAAGCCTCCTGGCTTTTGTCCAAGAGCAGGGGAAACTGCGTTTGGTGCTGCGTTCGCCGGGAGATTCCCAGATAGAGCCCATAGCTCCTGCGAGTTGGGATACCCTGCTTCAATATATCATGCCTAAAGAGAAAGTTCCGGTTCAGGCGGAAAAGGAAAACAAGAAAGATAAAGAACCCGCCCCCGATGAGGGTTATGTTGAGATCTACCGCGGGTCGACAAAAGGAAAGTCAACCTTATCCCATTAGCAATCGGAGCATAAATGGCTAATCGCATATCGCATATCGCATATCGCAAAACGCACAACGCATGGCGCTTAACATCAGTATCTTTTTCGTTATGCGTTATGTGTCTTGCGTCATGCGTTTTTTTTGCCAATTGCCCTGCCAGCGATGATGTTGAGGAGGAGCTCAAACTATACGTAGGCGATATCAAGATCCTGCCGGTGAATAATCCCACCCGCATAGCCCTGGGAAACCCTTCTGTTGCCGATGTCACCGATACCAAGAAGACGGAGATCACTGTCTCTGCCAAGGCCGCAGGCTCGACTACGCTGGTGATCTGGGACAATTTTGGCGAGCAGGCCTATACGGTAAAGGTCTTTGAACAGAATATGCAGGATATCAAGCGCCGCATCGACAAACTGTTGTCCAGGCTCCAGATGCCCAGCGTCTACACCCAGGCAGAAGATGAGGAAGGTAAGGTCCTGATCCTGGGAACGGTTAAGACACAGGCTGAAAAAGACAGGATCGAGATGGCTATCGGGACATTGAGGGATAAATCCCTTGACCTGGTGCAGGTCAAAGAGGAAGAGGCGGTGGTGGATATCGAGGTGCAGGTGTTGGAGTTGGATAAGGACGCTACCAATACCCTGGGTTTTACCTGGCCGAACAGTATTACTATTACTGAAACAGGCTCGCCTGCGCTTACTACTCCAGGCACAGGCACTAAAATGCAATACCTGTTTAAGGTTTTAAATCTTAAGCGCGACGCATTTGCCTGGACGCTGGATGCTTTAGTGCAGGAAGGCAAGGCGCGCGTGCTTTCCCGGCCCAGCCTGGCCTGCCAGAGCGGCAAGGAGGCGGAGTTATTGGTGGGAGGAGAAAAACCGGTGATTACCACTTCGGTACAGGGTAGCACCGCTAGCTCCACCTCCGTAGATTATAAAGAATACGGGATTAAACTAAAGATAAAACCCACGGTGACCGAAGAGAACAGGATAAAATTGGTTTTAAATGTAGAGGTAAGCGAAGCGGGAACCGCGGATGTCATCGGGGCAGCCAATGCCCCCACTGCCAAGGCCTACCCTCTTACCAAGCGCACGGTTTCCACGGAGGTATTTGTAAACAACAGCCAGACCCTGGCCATCGGCGGCCTGATGAAACGAAAAGAAGAAGAGGCTATCACTAAGGTGCCATTTTTCGGGGATATCCCTATCATAGGTATCATGTTTAGGAAAAGGGTTACCAGCCTCGGCGGAGGATACGGAACAAAAGGTAACACCGAGCTTTTTGTCACCCTTACGCCTACTATAGTAACCAATCTCAATGCCGCGGCCCAGGAAGAAAATGCCCCGGGCCAAGCGGGGAAGAGCGAATCAGCCGAGGCTGCCGGAGATAAAGGCCTCTCTCAACCGCAAGAAGGGTATGCCCGCATCGTGCAGAAACGTATCTTGGATAACCTGAATTATCCCGCGTACGCCAGAGAAGCGGGTTTTCAGGGCACAGTGAAACTCAGCCTGCACCTGTCGTATCTGGGCGAGCTCTTAAATGTGGCGGTGAAATCGTCATCCGGATACAAGGTCCTTGATGATAACGCCATGTATGTGGCCAAGACAGTTGCCTTTTATCCCCCCTTCCCCTCCAGCCTGGCCCAGAAAGATCTCTGGATAGATGTGCCCATAGCCTATCGCTTGGATTAACCATGGCCAGAATAATCGTATTATTAAGCAGTAAAGGCGGCACCGGCAAAACCCTGATCGCCGCTAACCTGGCAGTAAGCCTGGCCAAGGAGGAGGCAAAGAAGGTCTGTCTTATCGACCTGGACCTAAGTACCGTCGGAGACATGGCCAGGATGCTGGACCTGTCCCCGCAAAGGGCGATGGTAGATATAATCAACCTCATGCACATCCAGCCCGAGGCGTTTACCACAGAGGGTTTCCTGACACATAATTCACACGGGATTGATTTTCTCCCCGGTGTCTTAAGGCCGCAGCAGTCGCCCCACCTGGAGCCGGATCGCATCAAAGACGTATTCAATCTCCTGCATAATAATTACGACTATATAATCGTCGATGCCGGAAAGACCTTTACCGAGGTCTTTGTCGCCGCCCTGAACCAGGCGAGCCTGATCCTGCTGGTGGTTACCCCGGACATACTCTCTATATACCAGACCAAGTGGGTGCTGGATACCCTGCAATTTTTGCATTTTCCGCTTTCCATGATCAGGGCAGTCTTAAATCGTTCGGAATCCGCAGCCAGTATCAGCTGGCAGGAGATCCGGGTGAGCCTGCCCGTTGACCTTATCTCTCGTATCCCATCCGAGGGAAGGATCGTCGGCCAGGCGGTTAACCGCGGGATCCCCGTGGTGATCGATAGCCCCAAGAGCAAGATTTCCCTGGAGATTAAGAGATTGGCTCATGATCTGGTGGAAGAAAATAAACTCTACGTGGAGCATAAAGAGATAGACCAGATCAAGCTCAAGGACGCGGCCTTAGCCAAGGGCGGGGAATTCTGGGAGGAAGAAGGTTTATCCGAGACCCTGGAACATCCCCTTGCCAGCGAAGACAAAGACGAGATACTTTTGTTAAAACGCCGCATCCACAATCGCCTGATAGAACAGTTGAACCTCAAACGCCTGGACCTCAAGGTATTCAGCGACGCGCAGAAGACCAAGGAGCTAAAAAACCGCGCCGAGTTATTGGTGGCAAATCTATTGGCCGAAGAGGCAGGCAGTTTTATCTCCTCGCAGGAGGTGCGCAGAAAATTAGTGAAGGAGATCATTGAAGAGGCGCTGGGGTTAGGGCCCTTGGAAGACCTGTTGGCAGATGAAGATGTCACGGATATCATGGTGAATAATAAAAATGAGGTGTTCGTCGAGCGGCACGGCAAAATAGAATTGACCAGCAAGAAATTCATTTCCAATGAGCAGGTCAAGATAATAATCGAACGCATCATTGCTCCCATCGGCAGGAGGATTGACGAGTCTGTCCCGATGGTGGACGCGCGCCTGCCGGATGGCTCGCGCGTCAACGCTATCATACATCCGCTCTCCCTGACCGGCCCGGCCCTGACCATCAGGAAATTCCGCAAGGAGAGGTTTACCATCAATGAGTTGGTGGCGATGAATAGCTTGAGTGCGCCGATGGCGGATTTTATCAAGGCCTGCGTGATTTCGCGCAAGAATATAATCGTTTCGGGAGGGACCGGTTCAGGAAAGACCACCGTTTTAAATGTCCTGTCCGGATTTATCCCCGAGAACGAACGCATAATCACTATCGAGGACGCGGCGGAACTCAAATTGAATCAGGACCACTGGGTAAGGCTGGAGGCGCGCATGCCCAATATAGAAGGCAAGGGCGCTATTACCATCAGAGACATTTTCCGCAATACCCTGAGGATGCGCCCGGACAGGATAATCATCGGCGAGTGCCGCGGCATCGAGACCCTGGATATGCTCCAGGCAATGAACACCGGCCACGATGGTTCCATGACCACTATCCACGCTAATTCCACCCACGACGTCCTGTCGCGCCTGGATTCCATGATCTTGATGGCCGGGATCGAGCTTCCCATCAGGGCCATACGCGAAATGATCGCCTCTGCGGTGGATGTGATCGTGCACACCGTCAGGCTCACTGACGGCTCCCGCAAGATCACCCAGGTCACCGAGATCGCCGGCATGAAAGATGAGCTGCACATTGATTTAAAAGATATCTTCAGTTTTAAACAGACCGGAGTGGATAAAAAAGGTAATACCCTGGGGTATTACCAGGCCACCGGTTACGTGCCTACCTTTGCCGAAGAAATCAGGATCAAAGGTATTAATTTGCCCGAAAATATATTTACCCCGTTACGCCCAGAAAGTCCCCTGTAGGGCGGGGTGTAACGGGGTTTACTCTCCCGTCGTAGTATCCTTCGAGCGAGGCCAAAATTCTTCTTCTCCCTGCCTGCCGGCAGGCAGGGACAATGCTCGAAGAATAATTTTGGCCGAGTCGAGAAGCCCCTATGAAGATAATTAATCTTAGTAAAAATACGGTCTTGGCTGAAAATGCCGTTCTGGCCGATAACCCTTTGAGCAGGACAAAGGGGTTGTTGGGTAGAAAAGCGTTTCTACCTCACGAGGCGTTGGTTCTTGCGCCCTGTAATTCCATCCACACCTTTTTTATGCGGTTTTCCATTGACGTGATATTTGTGGACCGGGTGTTTAAGGTAGTTTCCGTTATCCCCGGCTTAAAACCCTTCCGGCTAAGTAAGATTTATTTTTCCGCCAGCCGCGCCATCGAACTGCCTACCGGAGTGATCGTTTCCACGCGCACCTCTCCAGGTGATATTCTCCGAATTGAATAGTTAGAGATATTGTCATTGCAAGGAGGGCAAAGCCCGACGAAGCAATCTGAAGTTGGGATTGCTTCGGCCGCTGCGCGCCCTCGCAATGACTAGTAGAAAACTGTATTGACAGATATTAATTTGGTGATATAGTAGAATTAAGTTGTTAATGTCCAATCTGTAAAAAAATGGGCGTAGTCTATAAATTAAAACCTGAGATCACCGATTTCATCCTTAGCACCCGCAAAAATAATCCCCGCTTAGGCTGCCGCGCCATAGCCTCTCTGGTAGAAAAAAAATATAAAACACCTGTTTCCAAATCCAGTGTCAGCGACGTTATAAAATCCACCGGGTTAAGTATGCCCGTGGGCAGGAGGCGTAAATCCAGGCGCAACGAGGTATTCGGCCGTGGCCTGGGGACAATACTCCTTAAAGCCGCGGATTATCTTTTAGGCGGCACGCAAGGGTTGGCCGAGGCCATTAAAAAGAGAAGCGATCTTCCGTTGGCCGATATCAGGACAGGCCTGGAATATTTACTGTATTCCCCTTTATTTGGCGCATCCGGCAATGCGCCGCTTGAAAGCGGACTGTGGCCGCTGATTAACCGCACGGCGCAGCCCGGAGATATTGTTTCTCTTGCCCGCAAACTGCAGGAGAAAGATGTTCTATCTTCGGAGACAGCCCGGGATTTTTTTACCTGCGTTAACTCGGTGCGCAGCATCAAGGTTGTTTTATCCGACTCGGCGGCTATCTATCTCGACGGACAATTGCACACCGTATGGCCGCAGCCCAAGATACCTTATAAGTTCTCAACAACCGTTCTTCAGGCCAGGCTCCTTGCGCATGATTATGCGCAAGGCCGTTCGCCATTGGCCTTTTTTATGGCCCCGGGTTACGATGCGCCCACAAAAGAATTCTTTAATTTTTTGAAGAGCACTGTGTCTTTAGGGAATAATATTACCGCCATTACATTGCTTGACAGTAATGCGCAGGAATTGGAAGAGCTAAAGCTTTCTTCCGGCAAAAGGGAGCATTTCTTTTTTGGCCTCTGGCCCTGGCAATTCTCCGGCCTGAAGAAAATAACATTGGCCGGAGAATTCAAGGCTTTTTATTTCGAGCCGCTAAAAGAAAGCTTCCATATCGCGCCGGTATCGGTAGAATTATTCCAGGACCTAAAAGAGGAGGCGGTGGCTCTTAAAGGGTGCGCCTTGAAGATCGGCCCGGACGAAGATATCCGGCTGCTTATCTTAACTAATTCTCCGCCGCAGGCGGATCCGCCTGCGGCAGACAGTTTGGACAATTCTAGTTTGGACAATTTCATGAACATTTATCTGGAAAACTGGCCAAATTTTGAGTCTACTTTTCAGGACCTGAGCCGAAAAATCGAGCTTAAAGACCAAAGCAGGAGTTTTGAAGAGGAATTGCAGTCTCTTGCGCGCCATGGCCCATTGAGCCTTGAAGAGATGCTTAAGGACTATCTTGAGATTCTGAATCTTTTTGTAGTTTTTTATTTTCTCCCGCCTGTTTACCGCGATGCTGCTTTATCGACGATGAAAGATCGTTTTTATAGCCTAAACGCCGCTATCAAGGCCCAAAAAGGCTACTCCAGCGTCGTTTTTCAGCCTCCCGAGGGGTACCCTTTCCTGAAAGAACTGGCCTATGCCTGTCGTCGTCTAAACGAAAAAAAGATCCTATTTCAGGAAGGCCAAAAAGCTTGGTTTCTGCTATAATGCTAGTCATTGCGAGCCGAAGGAGAAGCAATCCCGCTTTTTGAGATTGCTTCGGGCTATCGCCCTCGCAATGACTAGTTCAAGAAAGCGGTTTCCCGCGTTGACTAAAATAGCCTTGACAGCACTATAATTAAATGTTATATTTTGAGCGGAAATGAAAGCCCGCCAGTAAGACGTTGGCGAGGCAAGCCCGAAAAGGGGCAGGCGGCAACGAAAAGGCAAATCTACCCTGGAGGGGGTGGAGGCGCAAAGCCACGGAACGATGCTCGCCCAAATGCAATTTTATTTTTTTCTTCTCCTATTGGGTCGATAAGCGAGAACGTTAGCCGGGTTACCGAAAGCCGAAAGCAAATTGGTAACCCGGCTTTATTTTTTTGAGGAGTTTTTAATGAGATTAAAAAAGAATTTAAAATCTTCAGCCCAGGCCATAACCGAATATGTGGTGATATTTGCGGTTTTGCTAGTCGGGATAGTTATAGTTTGCGGAGGCTTCAACCCCGGCTATGAAAATAACCTCAGCGCGGCGCATAAGGTAGGGCGCCCGGTGATGATGAGATTGGTCCAGGTTTTTCAGGATGCGACCAACGGTAGTATCGAGCACATTGCTGATTGGAGATAAGATGGGGAAAAGCGGCATGATTACTCTGGAAGTATGTGTGTTGATCGCCCTGGCGGCAGCGGCGCTCCTGGTCTCGGAAAGGTATTTTCGGGGAGCGCTCCAGGGGCATTGGCGCGGCAATGCCGATAGTTTCTCCGATGAGCAGTTTAATCCGCCTGATGACGAAGCGATTGACCCCGGGTCAAGCGCAGAATATGTTAAGACGTCTGATTCCGGCATAAAGGTGGGGAATATCAGTATTGAAAACCCCACGCTTGGCATACGCACCGTCGTAACCGGCACCGACATAGGCAGTTTAGATCTGGTTTCCGGGGCAGGTTCAACCAATGTCCAGCTTCTCGATGTCTGGCAAGGCGGGTCCAAACTTATTAAATTAACGGACTGGAAGGACAAATGATAAAGCCAAACACGGGCAGGATTAAAGCCAGAGGCCAAAGCGTATTGGAATACACGCTGCTCATCATTACGGTGGCTTCGGCATTCATTACTATGAATCTGTATATCCGACGGGCGGTAAATGCCCGGCTGCACAACATCGAGCTGGAAGTCAACCCGGGAGTCATGATACAAAATGTTACAGAGGCAAAATAAACAGAAAAAGAGAGGGGGTGAAAAATATGTTATCAAGCAAGGGTCAGTCAACCCTGGAGTACGTGATCGTGTTAACTGCTATCATCGCGGTGGTCATCATAGTCGCAGGGGGGATGTTAAAAACACACACCCAGAATTCGTTGGAGAGCGTAACAAAACAGATGGAAGTACAGGTGAACAAGATCGACTATACTCCCGCAACCTCAGGAGTAACCAAATAATTAAACCGAGTTTAAGGAGGTGAAAGACAATGTTACCTAAGTTAAACAAGAGAGCGCAGACAACAGCGGAATATGCCATTCTTATTGCTATTGTAGTAGGAGCGGTTGTAGCAATGCAGGTATATATAAGACGCGGCATGCAAGAAAGGATCAAGAATGTGGTGGATCACGTGGGTATAAAAGCTGATGCTAATGAGCAACCAATAGGAGAAAGCAACTTCGGCTTTACCGGCAGGCAGTACGAACCTTACTATACTTCTTCCTCATCTTTAAGTGGACGCCAGAGTTCAGAGCAGGAGGTTTTAGGCGGCAAAGGAGAAGTGGGTAGGGGTTCAGGTGAACAGACCAAACAGGCCCGCCAACAGGTTACGGGTTGGACAGGTGACGACCTGGCAGCGGTTCCAACAGACGATGTCACACCCACCACAGTGCCTGATAAACCCGCGGCACCTGCAGTGTCTACACCATTGCCTCAAACAGACTAAGAATATTTTAATTTAAGGAGGTGAAATTTAATGTTTATCCATCTAACTAAAAGAGGTCAGAGTACCTTGGAATATGCGGTAGTGATCGCCGTTATCGTAGGCGCGTTGCTTGCCACCCAGGTATATATCAAAAGAGGCATCCAGGGAAGGTTTAAGCAGTCGTCCGATGATATCGGGGCGCAATTCTCCCCCGGAGCCAGCAAGTATGACTATACCACAACTACCACTATACATTCTGACGAGACCGTAGCTCCTCGCGAAGGAGGGTCTGATGCTGGAATAGATCCAGCCATTCCCGGTGGTAAGACTACTACCAACAGCCTTCAGTCGCAGGATAAGACCGGCACAGAAAAGATAGAAGGTTATGGCAGCTACGGAGAATACTGGGGCAAGCAAGCCCAATCCACAGCTCAATAAGGCAAGTATTCTATGAAAAAAAGAATTCTCCGCAAATCCATAGGCCAGAGCACAGCAGAGTATGCTGTGCTCTTGGCCGTCATGGCAGCGGCGTTGATCGCCATGCAGGTGTACGTAAAACGCGGCCTGCAGGGCAGGATACGCAATTTATCCGACCAGCTCAGCGTCTATCATTATGAGCCGGGCCGGACCACATCATTTTATACTACCGAGCAAATAGGCAATCTCACCCAAGGTTATGATAACGGCATTACTAATAGCGCGATTCCGGAGAACTGGACCGATGCGTCGGGTAAAGAGCATAAAGGCGAACAAACCACAAGGTGGGGATATGAAAATGTTACACCCGAGGAGGCCCCTTAGGAATAAAGGGCAGGCTACTGCGGAATTGGCAATAATGGGAGCGATAGTGCTTATGCTTTTGAGCTATCTTGTCTCCCAGGGATTTTTGTACAATAACCGCCAGGCCCTGGAGATGTATACCTTCAGAAAGGCCTTGCAATTAAGCAAGCAGCAAGAAAGGGGTATCAACCTTACAGTGATAAGGGACGTGATCACCCCTTCTTTTTTTACCGGGCTTAGCCGTCAGAGGCTGATGTCTACCAGTATTGTAGAGTATAACCCCTGGATAATCTGGGATGCCAAACAGTCAGACCCTCAGGATGTCGCCAGTCTGCAATTATTACAGGTCAATGACGCGATGATTTTAGGGAATAATCAGCAAGGGTATTTCCTGGAGATACCCCCTACCTTGGTGGATACGGGTTCGGGGGACGGCCCGCGATGGGGGACCTCTGCGGTAGAGGAGATTGATCCTCAAGACAAGCCGGCTGGAGAATTAGCCCTTCAGAATAAAGTAGAACCCCGGACTTCTTATTATTCATCCACTATAAAAGCAACTGAAAACCCGAATTATATAACCGCTGGCCAAATGCCAGAGCAGGGTTATAAGAAGACAGAGAGAGAAAACGTAAGCGATGATAAGATCCCCCTGGCCATCACCTTTCAATCTGCGGACAAGATCAGGCAGAACTATAAAAATGATAACTGGGACGGCAAGATCGGCAATCCTGATGCTATACCTATAAGAAATATACCGCCGGAAATAGTTTTGAATTTTAACGAGACCTTAAGGAGGGATAAGACCGTTGTTACGTATAACCCCAAACGCTGATAAAAGCGGCCAGGTCATTCTGGAGGCCGCGCTGGTAATCATCAGCCTGGCTACCTTTGCCGTGGTTTCGATGCGCATATTCTCTAATCTTAACCTGAATATGACCACTCGCATTGACCACTACCGGAGCAGCCGCTTGGACGCCTTTAATAACGCAGGCCCGGACCCGCTTAAGTTTTTGTTCGATTATACATACACGCCTACTCCCGTCACGGGTTTTAACCCCGGATTCGATGTCGCTTTTCTGCAAGATCCATACATATTTGAGGCCTCCCGGCTTTTAGAGGAAGAAAACGATATTATAAATGTGATACTGCCTTATAAGATTAATCAGGCCTATTATCTTGCCAGCCAGGTTACGACTACCGCTGATTACGGTAAATGGTATTACTATCCATTACAATATTCGCAGAATGGCTCCCAATGGTATCCCGGGTTTCCGTTACAGGGTTCGGGCAGTCGAGGGAGGTGGTCCGATCCTTCGGTACAGCAGGTCCTCCAATCAACTAAATATTCCGATTGGAGGAAGTATCATTGGACTACGGCAACGTGGGCCGATTATAGCGGTAATGGCAGCGATATCTCTTACAATAATCCCTTTTTGATGGTTAATTGGACTCATTTTGAGTATATTCCTTTGGTGCAGACTTTAGTGATAGATAGCAGGACCCTGGTTAATCAGGCTTATACCGATTTTGGCAAGGCGATTGATAGTTTTAAAGAGGCGCTGGGTTATGATCCTCCGGGAAGCTATGCGATTAAAGACGGCGTTTCGCTTCCCCCGGTCCCGGCAGATTCCCCTGTGCTCAAGAATCCCGGCCCATTTAACCCTGACCCCCAGTTGGCAGTTTACGGTTTGGAAGATACTCAAGTGAACAGGGATAGGCTTAAGGATATCAAGGCGCAAAATTTGAATAACCGCGAGCAGATCAAAAGCACTATTATTGCCTTGCAGACTGCTTACGCCGGCGGTTTAAAACGTCTCATAAACGGCGATAGCCGTATGCCGGTAGATTTGAATAATCCAGACAGTTATATAGTGAGATATGGGTTACAGGGGGCCTTTGGTCATATAAATGATACTTTTGCCAAACCTGATCCCAACTGGCCAACGTATAACTGTAATCGCGGGGGTTGTTGGACTTATTGGCAACCCTCTTTCACGGCACACAACGCCGCAGTAGGAGGGTTCTTAAAGTCCTTAATCAAGTATGTGGGACAAGTCGGCTTACAGACAACCTCTGGCTCGTCGATATCCTTGGATTCCGGCACTAAGGCCCTGATAAAAGATATATACGGTAAAATTTACGGTAATAGCTATTCTGCTCAGGAAGTCGGCAATATCAGCTTAGACGATGCCACTAACGCCAAAAATAACGCGGATATGGTATCCGTAAAGTTTAATGTCTTGGGCTTGAGTCAGCTTAAGCCTCCCGTGGATGAACTGGCGGGGAATCTTACGCAAGCCATAGCCAGGTGGAATGATAATAGTCCGCCGCTGGTGGGAGAATTCATCTATACCGGCGAGGGGAGAGAAAAGGTTATTAGTGTCGATACTTCTATACATATCGTCACAGTAGAGCGGCAGTTGGAGGGTGAGGAAGAAATATATGTCGGCCAAGAAGGCAAGGGCAGTATTACTTCGGTTACCTCCACTTCTACCGCGGTAATAAAACTGGCCAAGGTTGACGATGGAGTACCGATACCGGAGATGAAGGAAGGAGATGCGGCATATACCAGCCGAGGGTGGGAGTGCAAGATTACTAGCGCCGATAATGATGCCCACAGCGCAACAATAGAGCTTGAAGATAAGACGTTGATCATAGATTATCTTGAGCTTAAAAATAGCAGCCTGCGCAAAGCCCAGTCAATTATCTACTTATTATATAGGCTGACAGCGGACGATAGTTTTGCAAATGGCGAACGTTTGATATTTTCAAAATACTTATCCGGCCAGATAGAAACGATATACGGATTCTTGCCGGAGAAGGGGGCGCTGGCGATAAAGATCTCTGTGCAATTGGCGCAGAGCACGCTTTTGTCTCTCACCAAGGAAGCGGTTGATGACCCCCAGTCTTGGCCTGAATTAGTGGATACGCATCCGCTTTTAAACGGCTTAGCCGAGAGGCTTAAGAACAGGCTTGACGGGGCGTTAAAAGATTGGGATAATGAGGCAAAAGATTCCGCAAAGCTTCATGATGCTGACCCCTCGAGATTCCCGGCAGACGATGGGCAACGGGCAATAGTGATACAGGACATCATATCAAGAATAGCAGATATTTATAATCCGGTAACTCTTGCGGGGATACTTAATGGTCCTGCGAATCAAGGAGGGGAAGGCCTGACTTCCGACGAGAGCCAAAAGATCCTGGACATACGGGCGATACAGGTAAAGCGCGCCCAAGGGCTTAGTTCGGCGCGTCTCGATATCCGGGCCCTTTATAGGGTTACGGATTGTCATTATGATAGTGGTACGAAGATTGTGGTGCGCGGCGCAATATAAAGGACAAATAAATGTTTATGCTGTTAAGAGATAGGAATGGGCAGATCGCTCCTTTTATGGTACTGGTGATGGCGGTCCTGATTCTGGCCATTGCCGCGACCATGATTATCGGCGAGACCGGTTTTGCGCGCCTGCGCATGGCCAATATCGGCGATTCCGCGCTTATCTCCGGGGTTTCGGCTTTCTGCCGCGGCTTAAATTCCATCCGTCCCCTGCATAATAAAATGCTTCTGAATTATATCTCCTTACAGACCGCTCTTTTAGTGGCCAGCCCCTTTATTGACAAGATTCATGCGTATGTCATTGCTGCTGCATGGACCGCGTTGACCGAGGAGCAGAATTATAACCTTTTTGATCAGGCCTGCACGCTCTCCGATGAGATGCCTAAGGACCTGCGCGCTTCGGTATATGATACGACGTTAGGCGGGGCGCTGATAGATGAGCCCAAGCCTTTTCGGGAAAGCTCAGAACCAGCCACAGTCATGCATCCCCTGGGCACCGATACCTGTAAGAAAGAGAATTTGATCGGCTGGAATGAGGTAGGCCGGGATGCCAAGGGCGTGGTCAATTATGTGAATTACCCCAAATATATGCAGCGGGATTCGCGTTTCATCTGTGAGTACCGCGCCTTGAAATTTGGTAATGGAGGATGGTACCAAAATAATTCCATATCCTATTTTTTTAATAAGGGCATAACAGAGGCTCGTGACCTTCCCGGGGTCATGAAAATCCCTTTTGTCCCTGGACCTGGGCCTCAGGCAACCGAGAACGCTATGCCGGATTACAGCTCTTATTTTGGGACGCGGCTTGACAATTTTCCCGACAGCGTGGATATAATCCCTATGCCTATGGTAGTTGTTTTTTTATATTACATATGGGCGTTTCCCTGTCCCTATGATTGGTGGGGCCCACCATGCATTGTTGGAGTAGGTGTCGGAGTTATGCCGGTTCCTTTTGCCTGGATTGCCTCGGTAAATTTTAACAGCAGTTTCGGACTGATCTTGAATAAACGGATGCCTTTTACCAAGCTTCCCTTTTTTAGCAGGACAGTTTACCTGCAGCATACCGGCAGGGTGAATATCAGCGGCAGCGTCTGGTCGGGTTACGATTTTTCGATACAGTAAGGAGCAGATATGGATAGATCAAGCTTAATAAATCGTCATTGCGAGCGAAGCGAAGCAATCACTTTTTTGAGATTGCTTCATCCCCTTCGGGGATTCGCAATGACGAAGTTGAGAGCTAGTCTCGCAATGACTTTTTGGGCAATTTTCTTAAGCGCTTTTTTTATTTCCTCTGCCTTGGCCATGGACGCGGACCTCTGGCAGCTGCCCCAGCTTCCCGAAGCTACCGTGGTCTGGAAGGACCAACCGATGGAGGTAAACCAGATCAAGGCCAATGCCACGCATTTACGAACGGCCCTATCCGAAGATAAAATCATCAGTTTTTATAAAAATGCGTTAGAAGGCCAGGGCTGGAAGTATGATAAAAAACTCACCCCCGATATTTCCGCTTTTATTAAAAAAGACAGATTTATCTATATCGGTATAATTCCCGCTAAAGAAAATCATCCGCGCGATGTCTATCTGATCGCCTCGCCAGCCTCCCTGGCTATCTGTGAGAATTTAAAGGACTATTTTTTAAAAGAGCGGATTGCTCCGGATGTGCAAGGAAAGGACTTTGCCGATGTGCCGCGTTATCCGGGCAGCCGGCGCAGGATAGATGTCCTTTTTCCGCAGCAGGCAGGGTATTTAATCTATGAGACAGACGCAGCCCCCAGGGATATCGCCCGGTTTTTTCGCCAGGAAATGCCGCGCAGCGGCTGGAAGGAAGAGAGGGCTTTGAGCGCCGAGGTGATGCAGAAACTGAACCCCATGCTTAAGGATATGCAGATACTTCTTTTTCACCGCGGGGATAACACGGTATTATTCAACATCACGGTAACGCCAAAGAATTTTCCCGACGAAGCCAAAGCGCTGGGCCGCACCCTTATCATTATTACCAGGAATATGCAAAGAGAGATAGCTTTTCCTAAGAGGGAGGTTAAATAAATGTTGTTATTAGTTGTTATTTTATTGGTCGGCTCTGCCTTATTCTTGCTGACCTTGGCGCTTATGCCTCCGGTTTTGGAAAAGGCCAAGAGCTGGCAGGATAAAAGACAGAAGGTGGTAGAGAAGGAACTGGACAAGCTGTTTTACGACAAGAGCCCCCAGAAGATCATGCGGCTCTATTATATTGTGCCTCCCGCCTTTGGCCTGGCAGCAGCCTTGTTATTCAAGTCGGTGTTGTTGACGGCAGTAGGCGTGGTGGCGGGATTCTTTGTCCCGAACCTGGTTTTAAAAATGCGCGATACCAAGAGAAGGCAGCAGTTTAACGGGCAGTTATTGGACGCGATCATGATACTTTCGAGTTCTTTAAAAGGCGGCTTGAGTTTACTACAGGCCTTAGAGGTTTTGGAAGAAGAGATGCCCGCGCCTATGCAACAGGAGATCGGCCTTGTGGTCAGAGAAAACAAGATGGGCGTTTCTCTGGAAGAGAGTCTTAGGCATTTGGGTAAGCGTATGAATATGGACGAGTTGAGCATGGTGATTAATTCCATACTGGTTGCCAGGGAGACCGGCGGCGACCTGACCAAGGTCTTTAGCCGTCTGACCACTACCATTCGCGACAACCGTAAGTTAAAAGACTCCATCCGCACCCTCACCCTTCAGGGCAGGATGCAGGGGGTGATTATGTCTGCGCTCCCCTTTGTCTTTGTCTGGTGGGTTATAGCTTTTAACCGCAACCATTTCAATATTATGCTTGAGAGCGAGACAGGAAGGATGCTTTTGATCGTGGCAATTATTTTGCAGGTAGTGGGTATGGTCTTGATCCGGAAATTCAGCGAGATAAAAATATGAAACCGTTGAAAGATTGTCATTGCGAGGGAGCCCTGCCTGCCGGCAGGCAGGGAAGCGACCGAAGCAATCTCAAAAAGAAGATTGCTTCGCCACTCCGTGGCTCGCAATGACGCTAATTGACACTAAGGAGTTACAATGGTAGAGCTGGTAATTTTTCTGTTTCTTATCGGAGGGTTTGGCCTTATCCTTTGGGCGATATCCGGGCAATTTACTTACACTATTTCCCGGGTCAAGCTTCCCGAAGCGCTGGGCCGGCCGGTCAAGAGAAGATCCATACATACCTGGCTGGAGAAGGTATTTCCTTTTTCCCGCAAGCTGCTTGAAAAGTTCAAGCTGGATAAGCCCATGAAGGATAAGCTTGACGCCGCGCACCTGCATCTTTCGGTAGAGGAATTTTTCAATTTGAAGCTATTATTGATTACAGGTTTTTGCTTTTTGACATTTTTATTCGTGAGCCAGTCCGGGCCATGGATTCTATTGGTCGGCGTGACTTTGGGATATATACTTCCCGATCTTTATCTAAAGCGCAAGATCGGCCAGCGTAAATACGCCATTGCCCGCCTGTTACCGGAGACCGTGGACTTGCTGGGTCTGTGCGTGGAGGCAGGCCTGGATTTTACCACGGCGGTGCGCTGGGTAGTGGAAAAGGTGCCGAATAACCCGCTTATTGAAGAGCTGGGATTTGTGCTGGAAGAGATCAAGTGGGGTAAGTCGCGCATACAGGCCTTAAGGGATATGTCCCGCAGGCTGAATATCTCCGAGGTGAGTTCTTTTGTGCAGACCCTGGTGCAGGCAGACCGCATGGGTACTCCGGTTGCCGAGGCCTTTGGAATACTTTCCGAAGACACGCGTTTGCAGCGTTTTCACCGCGGAGAGAGGATCGCCATGCAGGCGCCGATCAAGATACTCTTCCCGCTTATTTTCTGCATCTTGCCGGTTATCGGCATTGTTATCGGCGGGCCGATCTTCCTGCAGTTTATGGAAGGCGGATTATTAAAAGGATTGGGTAAATGAGGCATGGATATCGTCATTGCGAGCGAGCGTTAGCGAGCGAAGCAATCCCGGTTTTAGAGATTGCTTCGTCGGGCTCCGCCCTCCTCGCAATGACGAAAGAATTATGGATATTGGAGACTAAATGAGGCGTTTCAGAGAGAGTAAGATTCTTAAAGTCATAGCCCTGGTGCTCCTGGTTACTTTTGCCAGCCAGCAGGTTTGTTTCGCGGAGAGGACCGACCTGCGCAAAGAAGGGGAGATCGGCGCCTTGGACGTGTTGCTGGCAATAGTCTCTGGTTTTCTCCAGGGTTTGATGGTTAATCCCAGTTGGAGCGCAGTCCAGTCTTTTGCCATGTGCTATCTGGTGCCTCGGGGAGCCAGCCTGCTCTGCGACGCCGCAGGCATTAAAAACCCTTATCTGCGCGCGGCAATAGAAATGGGTATATCTACCGGTGTAGGCGCCGCTGTTGACGTAAGCGCTGCGGCTAACGTTGCAGCAGATTCAACTCTAGCGGCAAAGGTGGGACAGGTAAGCGTCGGCAAGTACGCGTCTCTAGCTACCAGGTTTAAGAATTTTTTAAAACACATAGGAGGCGCCGTAGCCGGTAAAACTCTGAACGCCGGCGTAAGGGGTTTGGCCGGCCCGAACGCCAGCCTATTGGCAGTTGGGCTTTTAAAGGGCGCGCAAGGCGCAATCTACGGCCTGGCCCGGACATTCCTATATGAGAATATCCAGAAATACGATAAGCGCCTGGCGATTTTTGTTTCTACTGTAGGCGGCGCGATAATAAGCGAATTTGCAGAAATAGGCCTGAGTAAGACCTTTGGTGTTGCCTTTGGTTATGACCAATATGGCCGCTACGCGATTAATCTGAAGGGCGCGGCCTTAAGCCGGGAATTGAATGCGCAGATGTTCCAGTTCCTTTACCGGGAATTG
>JAPLLV010000083.1 GCA_026387405.1 Candidatus Omnitrophota bacterium | reverse complement strand
GGCGCAGGGGCAGGGGTTGGTACTTATAGCATTGTACCCAGTTCAGCAGTAGGCAGCGGCTTATCAAATTACGCAATAACCTATATTAACGGGTCATTGACCGTAAACCTGACTGCTTTAGCTCCTGTAATTCAACAGGGTTTGCTTCCGGGCGCATCTAGTCTTCAGCCGCTTCTTCCGTATCTAGAACAAATACAGTCTTACCAGATTAATACGTACATAAATATTACCGGTCGGCAGAATTTAGGCCTTGCTTTATTCTATCACCCCATAACGTCCACTGATTCTTCGGAATTGAACCAGTTTGTCATTGAGGAAGGCGCTTATGACTTTATTGATAATTCTTTAAACCTTAGGGGTCATCAGAACCTCTCGCCTGTTTTTGATGAAATAAAGAAAAAAAATAAACTGAACCTGCTTAGTCCCGCCATTCATGGCGGGTTAATGAATAGCCCTATATGAGGCGATTTCAAGGGGTTTTTAAGTTAGGGGCGGATCTTCACTAATATATGTTATCGGAAAAGCTTACCTTTGATTATTCAATACCAAAAACACTTCTTATTAAACTAAGTGGGGATTGGCAGATTTCCGCCGGCCTTCTCTCGGTAAATGAGGTTACCTCACAGTTAACCACTCATCCGGATATCGCACAAATTAATTTTAGTGTTTCGCAAGGGTTAAAGTGGGACAGCGGGCTTATTGCCTTTTTGCTTAAGTTGATCAGGGAGTGCGGACAAAAGAATATTCATGTTGCCCGCGAAGGGCTGCCGCAGGAAGCGCAGAAACTGCTCGCCCTCGCTTTAAAGGTAGATGAAAAAGATATTCCGCCGAAAGATGCGCGTGAGTCATTTCTTGAAAGATCCGGGGAGAAAGCTTTGCAAATTAGCGAAAGCTTAGCTGCAGGGCTTGATTTCTTAGGGGATATCGCTGTTTCTCTCGGCCGCCTGATTACAGGTAAATCATATTTTCGCTGGGATGATTTTATGCTCATCGTGCAGAGATGCGGGGTCGATACTTTGCTGCTTGTTTCTTTGATAAGTCTATTGGTAGGCATGATCCTTGCCTTTGTTGGTTCGATTCAGCTTAAAATGTTCGGGGCTCAGATCTTTATCTCCGATATAGTCGGGATCGCCATGGTGCGCGTATTGTCGGCAGTGATGACAGGTATTATCATGTCCGGCCGCATCGGGGCGTCCTTTGCGGCGGAACTGGGGATGATGCAGACGAACGAGGAGATCGATGCGCTTAAAACGCTGGGTGTTTCTCCTGTTGAATTCTTGGTTATACCGCGCGTTCTGGCATTGGTAATTATGATGCCGGTCCTGACCATATATGCGGATCTTATGGGCATATTAGGCGGTTTTGTTATCAGCGCGGGGATGCTTCATCTTAATCCGGTGGAATATTTGAATCATACCCAGCATGCCGTAAAACTTAGTTATGTGTGGGTAGGGCTTATTCACAGTTTAGTTTTTGGCGTGATCGTAGCAGTTTCCGGTTGTCTGCGTGGTATTAAGTGTGAAAGAAGCGCAGCCGGAGTGGGAATTGCAACTACCTCGGCAGTGGTTACCGGAATAACCGGCATAGTAATTGCAACTGCGCTCATTACATTTATTTGCCAGATTTTGGGAGTGTAACTTATGGATTCAGTAATTGCTACGGTTATTGAAGTGCGGGATCTTGATCTAGGGTATGACGATTACGCTGTGATGCGTAATCTTAGCTTTAGTGTGAATAAGGGCGATATCTTTATTGTCATGGGGGTGAACGGATGCGGCAAGAGCACTTTGCTTAAGAGTTTGATCGGTCTTAGGGCGCCAACCAGGGGTAAGGTTTTATACTCCGGAAAGAGCTTTTGGGATGAAGATGAAGCAGGGCAACAGAATATTATGCGGCGTTTCGGGGTCCTTTATCAAGGCGGAGCGCTGTGGAGTTCTTTGACAGTAGGGGAGAATGTCGCGCTTCCTTTACAACTGTATACCAAGTTATCCTGCCAACAGATACAGGAAGTAGTAGCGCTAAAACTTTCGCTGGTGGGGCTTGAAGGTTATGGGGATTTTTTTCCTTCGGGAATAAGTGGGGGGATGCGCAAGCGTGCCAGCCTTGCGCGGGCAATCGCGCTTGATCCGGATATTATCTTTTTTGATGAACCGTCGTCCGGTCTTGACCCGATAAACGCGCGAAAGCTTGATGATTTGATTCTTGAGCTAAGAGATGGCTTAGGCGCTACGGTAGTTGTTGTTACGCATGAACTCGCCAGTATTTTTGCCGTCGGTAATAATTCCGTATTTCTTGATGTAGAAAGTAAAACTATGATTGCTACAGGTGACCCCAAGTCCTTGTTGGCTAATTCTAAGGATCCCAGGGTTATTCAGTTTTTAACGAGAGGACCAGATTCTAAGGAGCTTAAACGATGAGCAAAAAAGCGGACAAAACAATGATTGGTTTATTTGTAGTAGGGGCATTGGTATTACTGATAATAGGAATAGTGGTCTTTGGCTCGGGTGCGCTTTTTAAACGCACAAATAAATTTGTTTTGTACTTTGATGGTTCCGTTAAGGGCCTTTCCATAGGAGCCCCGGTTATGTTTCGGGGGGTTAGTATCGGTAGCGTCAAAGACATCAGCCTGATCTATGACGCAAAGGCAGGGACTATTATGCTTCCTGTAATTGTCGAGATTGAAGAGGGCCGTATTAAGGGTGCCCCCAGTTTTGGGGAATTAGGCGGAGATAAGAAGATGATTGAGCTTGGTCTGCGGGGGAAGCTTGAAGTGCAGAGTTTTTTAACCGGCCAGCTTATGATCTCATTTGATTTTTATCCGGATAAACCTGCGGAACTTCGCGGTATCCTAAAAGCATATCCGGAGCTGCCCACGCTTCCTATCTCTCCGGATATTTTTGAGCTCATGAATGAAATACCGATTAAAGAAATTTCGAAGAACCTGGAGGCTACCGCTAAAGGGATTAATAGACTGGTAAATTCAAGCGATTTACAGAGAAGCCTTTTCGAGCTGCGCAATACGTTTCAGGAGACGAAACAGACAATGCGATCATTGCGTTTACTTAGCGAATATCTTGAGCAGCATCCGGAAGCTATCTTGAAAGGAAAATCAGTTATTAAAGGAGAATAAGATGAAACAGATCGGGATTAATTCCTGCGTGGTTATGAGTGGTGTGTGCTTTGTCTTGGTCTTAAGCGGTTGCATATCTGTGCCAAATAGTCCAACGCCGCGGTTTTATGTGCTTCAGGCCGTAGATGGAAATCAAGTAAGTAAAAAAATAAACATTACTTCTGATGTGTTTATTGGCGTCGGGCCGGTTAAAATTCCGGAATATCAGGACAGGCCGCAAATTGTGACCCAGGGCAAAGAAAAGATGCTTAAATTTGCTCAATTTGACCGCTGGGGAGAATCTCTTGATCTTGGGGTGGCGCGTCTGATCAGGGAGGACCTCACAGTCATGCTTCCGGGGGCAAAATTTACTTTGTATCCTTGGAATCCAACTATTTCGGTTAAATATCAGGTGGTGGTAGAAATTGTTCAATTGGATAGTGACCTTGATAAGGATCTTTTTCTTGTTGCGCAATGGCAGGTTATTGATGCGCAAAATACGAAAACTGTGATCATTAAGAGATTAGAATTCCGGCAGCCGATCATGCCGCAGAATTACCCCGGTTTAGTCAAAACGTTAAGTACGGCTTGCGCGTCATTAAGCAGCGAGATCGCTGAGGCACTGGCAACGCTTGAAGCTCATCCTAAAACAAAAGAGTAAGCAGTTTTATGGCCTAAGCACGCCTTATTATACCTGTGTACAATTGATTTTATCTTTGCCGTTACTATAATAACATTAGAGCCAAGAAAAGCTACAAGGTAAGGATGGCGATGAAAATGTCACTGGAAAATAAACAAATTTTTATTGTAGATGACGATCCCTCGGTATGCCGCGCGCTCAGCGTATTGTTGGCTACGTACGGGTTTACTGTGGATACCTTTACTTCCTCAGAGGAATTCTTTCACGCTGTGCCCAATAGCGTTCCCGGCTGCTTACTCTTGGACATCCATATGCCGACACTAGACGGATGGGAAACGTTGCACTATCTTTACACATCAGGATCTAGTCGTCCGGTTATTATTATGTCGGCGGATAAAAATGGAGGGCTTAACGAGAGAGCCTTAAAAGCAGGGGCGGTAGGATATTTACAAAAACCGTTTAATGACCAGGCGCTAGTTGATCTTATTGGGGCCACCCTTAAAAATAAACACAAGGTATAAATAAAATACTAGGTCAAGAAACGTTTTAAGGCCTGTGGCATCTAAATGATGAAAGGAGGAAATGAGCATGGAAAATAGCAACTTTGGTTATTGGGTGTGGTTTTTCTTTATCGGCGCGGTGATAGGGTGGTTGGCAGGGCTCATTATCAGAGGCCGGGGGTTTGGGCTTATCGGAGACATCGTGGTCGGGATCGTGGGGGCTATGCTTGGCGGATGGATTGCCAGAGCGATAGGGCTATATACCAGCAGTTCGCTAGGCGCATTCTTAGTGGCCCTTGCCGGCGCGGTAGTTTTAGTGGGCCTGACAAGATTCGTAAAGCGAATGGCCGAATAGGCGAGTAGGTTGTGTTTAAGGAGTCTTTTAATAAAAAATAGTAACTAAAGGAGAAGGCGCCCCGCGCTTATCGGAGTTGCGCGGGTGTTGTCCTTGTGGACAAATATGAAAAAACTTACCTTATTAAGCTTGGTAGCCTTGATTTTAATGACTTCACTTTTTGGATGTAACACGGCCAGAGGCGCGGGAAAAGATATAGAGAATACGGGTAAACACATTGAAAATATCGGCAAATAAGAGAGGGGTTATGCTTAAAAAAATAATGAAAACGTTTGATGTTTTAGCCTGTGCTGTTTTGATCGTTCAGTTGGCAGGGTGTGGGACCATTATGTATCCTGAGCGCAAAGGGCAAAGGAGCGGGAGGATCGATGTGGGGGTTGCAGTTTTAGACGGCATTGGTTTATTGTTTTTTATCATCCCGGGGGTCATTGCTTACGCCGTCGATTTTTCTAACGGTACGATTTACATACCGAATACAGCTCGAAGTTCCCTGGATCCAAAAAATATAAAAATGGTAAAATTTGATGCCAAGCATTATACTAACGCAACTATTGAAAAGATCATTAAAGAAGAAACCGGGTATACGGTGAAGCTAAACCAGGATAATATAAAAATTGCCAGATTAGAATCTATTGATGAGATGATGGCGCGCTTTGCCGAGGTTTTGCCGAAGATCAAAAATGATCGTATTGTTTTAAGCATGAAATAAAGGGCATAAAGCTAAAAAACAAGGAGGGCCCATGGGAGGAATATTAGGACTAATAGTCCTGGTTCTAGATATTATCGCCATTGTTGATGTCCTGAAAAGTTTCACGGACACAAGCAAGAAGGCATTGTGGATCATTCTCATACTTATCCTGCCCGTAGTCGGCATGGTGCTTTATTTTTTAATTGGCAAGAAGACATAGTTTGTAAAAAAGGGGGGGTTGTACCAGATACTTGATAAACTGTAATAAATCATAGATATGTTCGTCTCTCCGTAGCGTTATACTAATTCTTCAAATCCTTCGTAGAACTCAGGATCAAACAAGATCTAATCGTCAGGGGCAGATTTTGTTTGACATCCACACAAATGTGTGGTATAAAGTAGATTATGCAAACACTCACGGATAAACAGAGAAAGGTCCTGGATTTTATAAGGTCCAGGATAGCGCATAATCTTCCACCTACGATCCGGGAGATCGCCCGGGAATTGGGTTTTTCTTCAACCGGAACGGTCAGGGATTATTTGCAGGCGCTGCAGCAGAAGGGGTATCTGAAGCGCTCTAAAGCGCTGTCGCGGGCAATAGAATTGACCCAGGGAAGCCTCGGTATACCTATAATCGCGCGTATTGCCGCGGGCAATCCCGCGTTGGCTTACGAGGATATCGAAGGTCATATTAATCCCGATGATCTATTTTTGGGCCGGTTGAGCCAGGCTGATGTATTTGCCGTGAAGGTCAAAGGCGTAAGTATGGTTGAGGCCGGGATCATGGACGGCGATATCGCGATTATCAAGAAACAGCCGCACGCGAATAACGGCGATATCGTGGCCGCGCTGCTTGAGGATAATGAAGTAACCTTAAAAAGATTAAAGTATAAGGCACATACCGCCTTTTTAGAGCCCGCTAACCCGGCATATCAGCCTATCTATAAAGATTTTTCCGTTATCGGCAAACTAATTACAATTATAAGAAAATATTAATAACTCCGGTGTGAGCCCATGAAATCCGCAGGATTCAATCCTAAGGCGCGCTGGGACCTGCATATTCCGGCGCAGGAAGCGCCGCACCCGCGCAATTCTTCACCGCGAGGTGAACACTGGCCCAAATCCTATCTGGGCCAGGTGCCTTATCTGCGCGGGGTGCCGGAAGCCGATCCCGATTCTTTAAACGCAAAGATCGAGGTCTTTGCGTTATTCAAGGCCGGGAAGATCTACCCCCAGAGTTTTAACTGGAATAATAAGACCTACCAGGTGCAACGCGTCACCTACAATTGGCAGGAGCGCTGCGGCAATCAGGTCATCAATTATTTTACCTTAGCCTGCGGCAATGACCTTTACCAGGTCTCATTTAATAATACTTCATTGGGATGGAGCCTCAACAAAATAATTACTTGATACAAAGAAGGTTTAAGGAATATAATATCGGAATATGGGCCCTATGGAAAAAAACAATATAGAACTGAATGAGCAGTTCCTAAAGGCGCTTGAGGTGATGGGGAATACCTCAAAGCACGTCTTTATTACCGGCAAGGCCGGCACCGGAAAATCCACCCTTCTTAATTACTTTTGTTCTGTCACCCGCAAGAAAATAGTTATTCTTGCCCCCACCGGGGTAGCCGCGCTGAATGTGCGTGGCCAAACCATACATTCCTTTTTTGGTTTCAAGCCGGATATAACTTTGGACAAGGTCAAAAAAGCCAAAGGAAAACGCGCGCTTCTTTTTAAGGAAATTGACGCGGTGGTAATTGACGAAATATCTATGGCGCGCGCAGACCTTATGGATTGCCTGGAAAAATCACTGCGCCTGAACGGTAAAAACTCCAAGCTTCCATTCGGCGGGGCGCAGATGATTTTTATCGGCGACCTTTATCAGCTTCCGCCGGTGGTAACTACCAAAGAAAGGGAGATTTTCACGCGGCATTATTCAAGCCCCTATTTTTTCTCCGCGCGCTTATTTGACGGCTTTAGCATGGAATTTGTTGAGCTGGAAAAGATATACCGGCAGAAAGACGAGTATTTTATCGGCCTGCTGAACGCCGTGCGCAATAACAGTATCACCGATGAAATGCTGGGCGCGCTGAATAAGCGCGTAAATGCTTCCTTGCTCGGGGATAACGGCGCTCTCGCGGTTCATCTAACTACTACCAACCAGATGGCAGCGGAAATTAACGCCTGCCGTTTACAGCAGTTAAAAGAAAGAATATTTACCTGCCCCGCGGAAATATCAGGCGAATTTGAGAAGTATTCTTATCCCGCCGACCTTGAATTACAAATTGCCAAAGGCGCTCAAGTGATGCTCTTGAATAATGACCCGGCTGGCAGGTGGGTTAACGGTTCCGTAGGAAAAGTGGAAAAGATAGAATACAGCGGGAAAAATAAGGTAGAGGCAATTTATGTCCGCTTAAGAGGCGGCGAAACAGAAAAGGTCCTGCCGCACTCCTGGGAATTATTTCACTACCGCTTTAATGAAGATACTTTATCCATTGAAACGGAAACAGCCGGGGTTTTTACCCAGTATCCGCTGAAGCTCGCCTGGGCAATCACTATCCATAAAAGCCAGGGTAAGACTTTTGATAAAGTAGCCATAGATTTGGGGAACGGCGCCTTTGCCCACGGCCAGACCTATGTGGCTTTAAGCCGGTGCGTTTCTCTGGAAGGCCTTAGCTTCAGGCGCCCGCTCAAGAAGTCTGATATCCGAATGGATTGGCATATTGTAGAGTTTTTGACAAAGTACCAGTATGCATTATCCGAACAGGCTCTGCCGTTTGAAGATAAATTGGAGTTGATTAAGGACGCGATAGAAAAGGGGGGCTGTCTTGATATAGTCTATCTTAAGGCCAATGACGAAAAATCGCGCCGGCGCATCCGGCCGGTTTTCGTCGGCGAAAAGACCTATCTGGATAAGACCTTTATCGGTGTGGACGCCTATTGCCTTAAGCGCAAAGAGGACAGGGTGTTCCGGGTGGACCGGATGCTGGAGATAAAAAATGCCCCCTAAATTCTACGCCCACACCTTGCCTGGCAGGCCGAAGGAAGAGTGGCAGCCGCTGGATGCGCATTTGAAAGCCGTTGCGGAGCGGGCGCGTAAATTCGCGGAGCCGTTCGGGGCGGGAGAATGGGCGTACGCGACAGGGTTTCTGCATGATATCGGAAAATATTCTGGAGTTTTTCAGAATAAACTATTGAATTCGGCAACAAACGAAACCAATCTGGAGTCTATCACAGGAAACATTGATCACTCGAGCGCAGGAGCACAAAAAGCAAATGCCCTGTTCGGTCAGGGATTGGGGTTGCTTATAGCCTATGCGATCGCAAGCCATCATTCCGGGCTTTTAGACTGGATTTCTAACGGAGCTTGTTTAAAGAAGCGTTTGGATAAAAAGGTTGAAGATTGTTCCGCTTGTCCCCTGAGTATCTTAAGCCATCCGTTAAAGAAAGAAGAGCTTCCTTTTTCTCCGGATAAAAACAGGGTTGCTTTTCAAATCCAGTTCTTTGTCCGTATGCTTTTTTCCTGTCTTATTGACGCGGACCGTTTAGACGCCGAAGCATTTACAGATACAGAAAAAAACTCTTTCCGCGGTAAATTTTTGAAGCTGGAGCAGATGCACAATATTTTGTCCCGTGATCTTCAGATGCTGGTTGCCGCAGCATCTCCCACCACTGTTAATCTCCATCGCAAGACGATCCTCGAGAGTTGTATTACTGCTTCGTTGGGAGCTCCCGGTTTCTATTCTTTGACAGTGCCGACCGGCGGAGGTAAAACGTTATCTTCGCTTGCTTTTGCCTTGAAGCATGCCATAAAATACAATAAACAACGGATTATATATGTTATTCCTTACACCAGCATTATTGAGCAAAACGCAGATGTGTTTCGGCATATTTTCGGCAACGACGTAGTGCTTGAACACCACTGTAATTATCAGCTTTCGGATAATAATTATACAGCCCAGCTTGCTACGGAAAATTGGGATGCTCCGTTAATCGTAACCACCAATGTGCAGTTTTTTGAATCGTTATTTCAAAGCCGCACTTCTGCGTGCCGTAAAATCCACAATATTGCCAATAGCGTAATTATTCTTGATGAAGCGCAGATGCTTCCGGTGCCATTATTGAAACCTTGCATGGAAGCGCTGAAAGAGTTAGTTACTTCGTATAAAGCCACAATCTTACTTTGCAGCGCTACGCAGCCCGCAATTGGCAGGTCGCCCGTGTTTTCTTCGGGGATAGAAAACGTCCAAGAAATAATTAGTAATCCCGACCAGCTTTATCAGGAACTCCAAAGAGTAGAGACGAAGATTATCGGTAGCGTTGCAGATGAGGTGTTGGGAAAGCGGATTATTGGATATAAGCAAGTACTTTGCATAGTGAATACCCGCCGCAATGCACGCGAACTTTATGAGAAAATAAAAGACTCGGTTGGAGCGTATCATTTAAGCGCATTAATGTGCCCGGCGCACCGTTCACAGACAATACAGGAAATTAGAAAGCAATTGAAGGATAAAAAAGTATGCCGTGTGATTAGTACTCAATTAATAGAAGCGGGCGTTGATATTGATTTTCCTGTGGTTTTCCGCGCACTCGCAGGGATAGATTCTATTGCGCAGGCTGCGGGGCGCTGCAATCGTGAAGGTAATTTACAAGGAAAAGGAGAGGTGTTTATTTTTGAGCCGGAAAACGGGTTGCCGGTAGGGTTTCTGAGGCAGGGAGGGGAAGTTACGCAAGGGATTATGCGCAATTATGAAGATTTGCTCTCTTTGTCAGCAGTAAAAGAATACTTTTTACAGCTATACTGGCGTAATAACGACAATTTGGACAAAAAGCAAATTTTGGATGATTTTCGTGAAGGCGCTGCCCAGGCGCATTTTCCTTTTGAGAGTGTAGGTAATAAATTCAAGTTAATTGATCAAGGGATGGAATCAATAGTTATACCTTTCAATGAGGAGGCAAAAGGACTTATTAGCGTATTACGTTTTGGGGCTCCTTCAAAAGAAATATTAAGGAAAGTTCAGAGATACTCGGTACAAGTGTATCCTCAAGTTCTCAATAAACTAGGAATAGCTGCATTAGAAATGACTAAATCCGGCGTTTATATACTTATAAATTGTGATATCTACCGGCATGACATTGGCCTTGATTGTAATGATCCGGTATTTCGCGACGCAGAAAAAAATATAGTTTAGGTAAGAAGGGAGGCGCTATGTACGGGGTTAAGTTAAGGATATGGGGGGATTATGCCTGTTTCACGCGTCCGGAGATGAAGGCAGAGAGGGTAAGTTACGAGACTATTACGCCTTCTGCGGCGCGGGGAATTTTAGAGGCGATTTATTGGAAGCCGTCTATCCGATGGGCGATTGACCGGATATATGTTTTAAAGCCGGTTAAGTTTGACAATATCCGCCGGAATGAAGTAGGGGGCAAAATACCCTTTCGTAATATCACTACCGCTATGCATGATGGGCAAAGCCCGGTTGAATTATTTATTGAAGAAGACCGCCAACAGCGTGCGGCGATGGTATTGAGGGATGTGGAGTATGTTATTGAAGCGCATTTTGAATTTACCGGATCAGAAGATAATAATCCCGTTAAGCACAAAGAAATGTTTGACCGCCGGGCAGAAAAGGGGCAATGTTTCCATCGCCCGTATTTCGGCTGCCGGGAATTTCCGGCACAATTTGAACCGGTTGGCAAAGATGCGAAAATTTCCGCTATTCCAGAATCAAGGGATTTGGGTTGGATGCTGCATGATATTGATTTTAAACACGGCATGGAAGCGCAGTTTTTCCACGCGCAGATGGTTAATGGTGTTATTGGAGTTCCTCCGTTTAGGGAAGGGGGTGGAGCGTGATTATTCAGGCCTTAAATGAGTTATACGGGCGTTTAAAGGATATACCGGACGAAAATATTCCATTATCGGGATTTTCACGAGAAAAGGTGCAATTTGCGTTTGTGTTATCGCCAACGGGAAAGCTTCTTCAAGTGAATGATTTGCGTGACGAAAAGAAATCCGCAAAACAACTTATCGTCCCTGAGTCGGTTAAGCGGTCGGTTAATATTGAAGCAAATTTTCTTTGCGATAGCACAAGCTATGTTTTGGGTAGGGATAATAAAGGTAAGCCTGTTCGAGCAAAGGAAACCTTTCAAGCGTGTAAGGAATTGCATCATGAGATAGGCAATGGCATTAATGATGCGGGAATGAAGGCGGTCTTGAGCTTTCTTGATAGGTGGGAACCGGAAGGCCTGGAAAAATCACTCTGTTGGCCTTTTTGGGAAGGGCTATCGGGAATGAAAATTGTATTCATTCTTGATGGAGAAAAAAGATATGTGCATGAGAGCCCTGAAGTCAAACGCGCATGGTTGGAATATCGCTACGGGAGGAAATCCGAATATAGGGCGTTTTGCCTTGTTTCCGGAAAAAAGAGTGGTATTGCCAGGTTGCATAAAGGTATAAAAGGAGTCTTTAATCCGGGTTTCGCTGAGGGGGATATCGTGTCTTTCAATGAGAAGGCATTCTGTTCATACGGCAAGGATCAAAGTTACAATGCGCCTGTAAGCGAAGAGGCAATGTTTAATTACACCACGGCGCTTAACCATTTATTACGAAGAGAAAGCCGACAAAAGGTGCAGATAGGGGATGCTACTACGGTTTTTTGGGCAGAAGGAGAAACTCCGATAGCGGGGTTTTTAAAAGATATTCTAGATCCGCGCGAGACGTCTCCGGATGTAAATTGGCTGAAAATTTTCTTTGAAGCGTTACGCGAAGGAAAGATGCCTATCGAGGAAGAAACTGACGGCCTTAAGTTCTACATCTTAGGGCTTGCTCCAAATGCCAAACGTTTGTCGGTTCGTTTCTGGTATGTAAGCACGGTGAAAGACATAAAAAGTAGGATTGCGCAGCATTTTACTGATTTAGGCATTCAACGGGAGTTTGAAGATAAACAGTTGGAGTTTCCCGGGATGTGGCAGTTGTTGCATGTGACGGCGGCACAAGGAAAAACCGAGAATATTTCGCCTATCTTGGCAGGCGCGTTTATGCGTGCGATAGTAATGGGAAATTCATATCCCGCGGGTATATTTACCGCGACGCTTGAACGGATACGAGCCGAGCAATATATCGGGTATTTGCGAGCTTCAATCATTAAGGCATGCATCACGCGCAACAATAGATTATTCAAAAGGGCAAAAAGGGAGGTGGGTATGGCTTTAGACCGGGAACAAAAAGATATAGGGTATCTCTTGGGCAGGTTGTTTGCTGTGCTTGAGAAAGCGCAGAAAGATGCGATACCGGGAGCAAACACAACCATAAAAGACCGTTTTTACGGTTCTGCATCTGCTACGCCTTCGGTCGTATTCCCGCAATTAATGCGCTTGGCGCAGCATCATATACAAAAGTCGGCGTATGGCGTTAACATAGAAAAAATGCTTGGGGAAATTACTGCGGATATTCAGGCATTTCCAACCCATCTTGCTTTGGAAGAGCAAGGAATGTTTGCTCTTGGGTATTACCATCAAAAACAGGATTTCTATAAGAAAACAGAATAACTTAAGGAGGTATGGCTATGGCAAACGCAATCAAGAACCGCTACGAATTCGTGTATCTTTTTGATGTTGAAAATGGCAACCCGAACGGTGATCCTGATTCCGGCAATATGCCGAGGATTGACCCCGAAACAAGTTATGGGATTATTACGGATGTCTGCTTAAAGCGTAAAATTCGCAATTTTGTGGAAATCGTGAAAAAGAATCAAGCACCTTTCGAAATTTATGTCCGCGAAAAAGCCATATTAAATCAAGTGCATGATCGTGCTCATCAGGCTATTGGCGCGAAATCGGATGATTCCGGAAAAAAGCGTAAGGGTTCAGGGGATGAGGTTGATCTTGCAAGAAAATGGATGTGCCAGAATTTTTTCGACGTGCGTACTTTTGGCGCAGTAATGTCTACAGGTACTAATTGCGGGCAGGTGAGAGGCCCTGTCCAGATAAATTTTGCTCGCAGCATTGATGCGGTGGTTCCGTTAGAAGTCAGTATTACTCGTATGGCTGTCACAACTGAAAAGGAAGCTGAGGCGCAAAGCGGCGATAATCGCACTATGGGCCGCAAACATATTATTCCGTATGCTCTTTATCGGGCAGAGGGTTACGTTTCCGCTTTCCTTGCGGAACAAACCGGATTTAACAGCGATGATCTTCAACTTCTCTGGCAGGCGCTGATCAATATGTTTGATCATGACCATTCTGCCGCCCGCGGAAAGATGAACGCTCGGAAGTTAGTGGTTTTTAAGCATGACTCCGAACTTGGCAATGCCCCGGCGCATAAACTTTTTGAACTGGTAAAAGTTAACCGGGCAAGCGATACTTCAAAGCCGGCTCGCGCTTTTGCTGACTACAAGGTCGAAATTAACAGGCAAGCGTCAACAGGGGTTACGATAGAAGAGAAATTATAAGTTATTTTACAGAAATGGGGAAAAATGGAAACCAAGATCGCGGTGTTTAAGGGTAGGCACTTAAGAGGAACCATGCATACCAAAGAGTGGTGGTTTTCGGTAATTGATGTGATTGAAATTTTAACCGATACAATGCGGCCCAGAAAGTACTGGTCTGATTTGAAACAAAAGTTGATTAAAGAAGGGTACGCTGAAGTGTCCGAAAAAATCGGACAGTTGAAGATGCCTGCGCCTGACGGAAAAATGCGGGATACTGATTGCGCAAATACAGCAACAATGCTACGTATCGTCCAATCCATACCTTCGCCTAAGGCCGAGCCGCTCAAGCGCTGGTTGGCAAAAGTCGGGTATGAGCGGGTGCAGGAAATTGAAAATCCCGAGCTTGCTATGGAGCGCATGAGGGCAATCTATGAAAAAAAGGGCTATCCTAAAGAATGGATAGAGAAGCGTGTGCGGGGAATTGCGGTGCGCCAGAGCCTTACCAAAGAATGGGACGCCCGGGGCGCAGAGACCGACATTGAATACGCGATCCTAACCAACGATATTATGGAAGGAACCTTCGGATTGCAAGTGGATGATTATAAAAAGTTGAAGAAGCTGGAACGCGAAAATTTGCGCGACCATATGAATGATATCGAGCTTATATTAATCATGCTTGGCGAGGCAACTACAACTAAGCTGACTAAAGACAGGGATACACAAGGAGTTCCGGGCCTGCGTAAAGACGCGCAGGACGGCGGGGCAGTTGCCGGCAGGACCAGAAGGGATATTGAGAAACAATCCGGCACCCCGGTGATTTCAGGTGATAATTTCTTAGGTTTGGCAAAAAGAAAGCAGCTAAAAAATCGGGGAGCTAAAAAGGACGCATAATGTTTAGCGAAGAGGATTTTTTGCCTATTTCCGCTTTGCAGCATTTTATATTTTGCCCGCGGCAGTGCGCGTTGATTTATCTTGAGAAGGCATGGGAGGAGAACATTTTGACCGCCGAAGGCGGGATTATGCACGATAAGGCCCATGAGGAACGCGTTGAGACAAGGGGCGGGGCGAGTATTGAACGGGGTATGTTTTTGCGCTCGGATAAGCTCGGGCTTATCGGTAAGGCGGATGTAGTGGAGTTTCGCCGTGAAGCCAGAAGGCAGCTGCCGTTTCCAATTGAGTATAAACACGGCAGGCCCAAAGAAAATAATTGCGATAAGGTTCAGTTGTGCGCCCAGGCTTTATGCCTTGAGGAAATGTTTGAAGTTAGGATACCCACGGGCGCGTTGTTTTATGGAAAAACGCGGCACCGGCTTGATGTGGAATTCACAGAAGTATTGCGCGGGGAAACTTTACTGGCAATACGGAAGTTAAGGGAATTTCTGATCGCCGGAGCAACGCCCCTGCCGCACTACACGAAAAAGTGCGAGAGCTGTTCTTTAATTACTCTTTGTATGCCCAAAGTTATCGGGCAAGGGGAAACGGTTGCACGATACATCCAAAAGGCGGTTAGCGAACAATGAAAAAACTCCTGAATACCCTTTTTGTTACAACGCAGGGAGCGTATCTGTCTAAAGAAGGAGAAACTGTTTTAGTTATGGTTGAGGATGATGTGCGCCTGCAGGCACCAATCCATACTTTAGGCGGGATTGTTTGTTTCGGGCAGGTTTCCTGCAGCCCGTTTTTGATGGGGTTTTGCGCAGAGAATGGTGTTGCCATTACTTTTTTGACTGAGTTCGGCCTGTTTTTGGCAAGTGTTCATGGTAATACTTCAGGCAATGTTTTGTTGCGTCGGGAACAGTATCGCCGCGCAGATGATGATGCCGCTTCTGTTGCGATTGCGCGCAATTTTATTTTAGGAAAACTGGCGAATTGCCGGACTGTGCTTCAACGCGCTGCACGGGATCATGAAAATAAGGTTGACGTTGTCCAGCTTGACAAGGTTATTGTCCGCCTGTGCTATTCCATCGATCAGTTAAAGCACCAGAATGATCTGGATACAATGCGTGGAACAGAAGGGGAATCGGCGCATTCCTATTTCGGCGTATTTGACCATTTAATTGTTGCGCAAAAGGAAGATTTTAAGTTTGTGGAGCGCAGCCGCCGTCCGCCGTTAGATGAAGTAAATTGTTTATTGTCATTTCTTTATACATTGTTAGTGCATGATATGCGGTCAGCTTTAGAGGCCGTCGGCCTTGACCCGCAGGTTGGTTTTTTGCATCGTGACCGCTCCGGCCGCCCTGGATTGGCGTTGGATATGATTGAGGAGTTGAGGCCTTTTATTGCTGACCGCTTGGTTTTGTCGCTTATCAACCGGGAGCAAGTGGGTAAAGAGGGGTTTACCCGGTCGGAGTCCGGAGCGGTATTAATGGATGATGAAACGCGCAAGACAGTGTTGGTGGCGTATCAGAAAAGAAAACAGGAAGAAATAATGCATCCTTTTATTAAAGAGAATGCACCGGTTGGTTTATTGTTTTATTTGCAGGCGCTTTTGTTTGCGCGTTATTTACGCGGAGATTTAGACGGTTATCCTGTTTTTATCTGGAAGTAGAGGATTATAATGTTGGTTTTGGTGAGTTATGATGTGGCTACGGTTGATGCCGCGGGAAAGCGTCGTCTTCGCCGCGTAGCGAAAGCGTGCCAGGATTATGGCCAGCGGGTGCAGTTTTCCGTGTTTGAGTGCATAGTTGATCCTGCGCAATGGGTAGTTTTGAAGCAGGAGTTATTGAGGATTATAGATGAAAAACAGGACAGCTTGCGGTTTTATTTCTTGGGAGCGAATTGGAAAAATAGAGTTGAGCATGTTGGTGCAAAGGAAGTAGCGGATTTGGAGGGGCCGTTAATTCTATGATTTCCGTAACGCGAACGAGAAGCAGCCTAGATTTACGATTACGTTGCGCGGGATTATAACAGGCTGTACAGCAATGAATTGGAGATTGTTGATTAAAATGCAATACGCGATATCTATGGAAATTATAGCTTTCGCGCAGAGCCGTTGCTTAGTGGTTTATAGACAATAAGTAATAAACGAGCTGTCGCGCCCCGCGCGGGCGCGTGGATTGAAACTTTAGGCCTTCGACAGAGGCGCTTACCAAAGCAGGTCGCGCCCCGCGCGGGCGCGTGGATTGAAACTGCATTAAGCCGCGCCTGTTCTGCCTGGGCCTTAGTCGCGCCCCGCGCGGGCGCGTGGATTGAAACTTGTTGATAACGCAGAAGGTTCAACTGGCTTCGGCGTCGCGCCCCGCGCGGGCGCGTGGATTGAAACAGTATTTAGCTTCTACAATTGATCCGGATGATAGGTCGCGCCCCGCGCGGGCGCGTGGATTGAAACCAATAACACCGC